>NZ_CP013862.1:2893713-3215236 GCF_001307805.1 Lentibacillus amyloliquefaciens
GGTTATACCGGTGATAAGTGGGAGGCACTCAAGCAGGATGTCGCTGAGTACGGTATCCGCAACGGCTATCTAATGGCTGTTGCGCCAAATTCATCAACATCGATGATTGCCGGTTCCACAGCGAGTATCGATCCGGTATTCAAACCATTCTATTTTGAAGAAAAGAAGGATTTCAAAATTGCTGTGACCGCACCCGAGCTTGATCATCACACGTACGGAATTTACCGCCGGTCGGCATATATTCTCGATCAGCGCTGGTCGGTCAGACAGAATGCGGCACGGCAGCGACATATTGACCAGAGCATTTCATTCAATATTTATGTGCCGAACACGATTAAGGCTTCCGTGCTCCTTGATCTGCACCTGCAGGCATGGAAAGAAGGGCTTAAAACAACGTATTATGTCCGGTCAACGGCTAATGATGTCGAAGAATGTGAGTGGTGTGAAAGTTGAGAATGATAATCGCCTATTTATCATACAGCGGCAATACGAAGGAAACGGCTGAATTGGTCGCTGATTATCTGGCGTCAGATGGCGTGTTGGCGGATATGCACAGGATTGGCATTGATCCGCCGATTGACGCATCCGCTTACGATTTGATTTTCATCGGAACGTTTACGTGGGAGAAGGGCGCGACCCCTGATGAGGTAAAAGATTTTGTATTGGAGGTCGGCTATAAACCGGATAATGTTGCTGTGTTCGGGACCGGGGATACGCAATTTGGCGGTGATGAGTTGTATTGCCGGGCGGTGGATAAACTGGTCACATTTTACGAGAGCAAATGGTACGGTTTGAAAATCGAGCAGTCACCCCGCGGCTCACAGGAACAATTGGTACAAGAATGGCTGGAAGGAGTGCTTAAAGATGTCAAAAGTCTTACTTGAAAAAGCAAAAACGCTGGAACCAATGAACCCGAACAAATCGACAGCCTTATTCGGAGGAAAGTCGAGCGGTATTCTCAATTGGAACGATATCGCTTATCCGCACTGGTATAAAATGTATAAGCGGCTGATCGGCAATTACTGGCAGGCCGATGAAATCAACATGTCTGATGATTTGCGTCAGTTTTCATCATTGACGGACGCGGAGAAAGATGCGTATTTGAAAATTATCGGTCTCCTTTCAACGCTGGATGCTCCGCAGACACGGACGGCACTGCTTTTGTCATTATATGCGACCGATCCGTCTGTCCAGTCGATTATGGCGGTCATCGCCCAGCAGGAAGCCGTGCACAATGAAAGCTACTCGTATGTATTGTCTTCAGTTGTTTCGCTTGATGAGCAGAATGAGTCGTTTCAGCTCGGGCGAACTGATCCTGTGCTGCTGAAACGGAACGAGACACTCATGCAGCAATACAACGCATTTGTTGAGGAACCGACGATTGAAAATATACTGAAGACAACTGTCTATACAGCGCTTCTGGAAGGGATGTTTTTCTATTCCGGCTTTGCGTTTTTCTACCATCTTGCACGAAAAAATAAGATGGTCGGCACATCAACGATGATTAGCTACATCAACCGGGATGAACTCGAACACGGGCGGTTTATTGCTGAATTATTCCGGGCAGCATTGGATGAAAATCCCGATTTGAATACAGCGGAATTTACCGACTGGGTTTACAGCAGGTTCAGCGAATCGGTTGAACTCGAAATCGAATGGTCCGCTTACGTGCTCGCTGATATTGAAGGAATCGATCTCGATGAAATGGCCGGCTATATTAAGTACCGCGCCAACAAAATGCTGCGTATGATGGGCCTGAGCGAGTTCTACCCGGATCATACGGAAAATCCAATGAAATGGATTCGCGCCTATGCTGATAACTTTGACGAAACCAAGACTGATTTTTTTGAACAAAAATCACGACAATATACGAAAACGAGTGACCTGAACGGGTTTGATGATTTGTGAGCTGAGCAGATGCGGGTGTCTAGTTGAAATCCCGAACTTCGGTGTGTTTTCCCCGAAGTTCACATACTAGACACGTAAAAATAGCCGGTGCGCCATCCAGCGCACCGGCTAAAACATTTCATTCAACTTCAGAACTTCACCTGTTACTGCATTCACGCCGTAATCGCAGTCCAGCTTGCCGCACATGATATAGGTTTCGCGCTCGCTGTCATAGACATAAACCGGGTCAATGTCGAGGTGCCCGCGCAATTTTTCGAACGCTTCTTCCGATGATAAAATCGGCTTATCTGACTTTGCAAAATGCTTGAATGCTTCGAACAGGTTGTCCTGGTCAAAATAATTAACCGCCCTCAATGTGTTTCGTTCAATAATCAGGTTTATTTTTAAATTGAGTGCTTTTTTTGCGTCATGCACGGGTTTGATTTCAGCTTTGATGTAGCCATCTTTTAGATAAAATCCGGTAAGACTCCGCTTGCCGCTCTCATTCGGATAAACGAGCCGCATAAAGCTTAGTACTTCCCGTTCGCACGCTTCAACTTCCTCATCTGTTAATGGAAACGTATCCGGGTGCGGTGTATTGGCCAGCACGGTCTCAAATGTCACTTCGGATGACAGATCAATTTCTTTTCGTTCAAAATTTCCCTCGAGCGGTGCATCCCACCGCAAGACCTCATCCTTGGGAATAAAAGAACTGCGGTCCTCACCAAACGTAAACGGAATGGTCCGTGTCGCATCATTTGTCAAAAATAGTTCTTCCATCCCATACACAGGCAGCCATTTTTCCTGTTCCTGACTGGGAAGCTCCAGCAACTGGCACTGTGTTTCTGCAACAGGTTCATACGTGTCAGGTGTCAGCGCAAACGGCTCCCACTCAATCTGTTCTTCAGTGGGAAATTCACCGTCAATTGAAAATAGTGTCAGCAAGCCATTTTCATTGAATTCGACTCTAATCATTCCGCTGGGAGATACCGGGATATTGTCGACTGCTGCGCGGAATACCAGTTTCTGCTCATCTTCCTGAGCGATCAAAAACTGCCGGCCAAACGTCAGCGCTGTCATATCTTCAATCCAATCAATCACATCTTCTTTTACGACTGAAGATGGGTACACACTGTGGTCGGCGCTGTTGACATTGTTAACGAATAAAATCTGCTTTATTTCTTTCGTATGAAAGTTGACATCAACAACAGCAGTGCCTTCCGGATTATAATCGTCTGTGGCAATATTACTGTTTTCGGGAAACCATTCCATGCTTAAAATATAAGTCGTTTCATTAAAATGATTTTTTTCACGGAAGAAGTGATGACGCTTCAGTTTGTGATTGTTTAAACTTAAACTTTCACGAATGTCATCCACAACTGTCTGAAATTCTTCAGCCATCATTGGCCCCCCTCACTTTTTGTGCATTATATCAAGTATAACACCTTCTTGGGGCAGCTGACATAGCGTTATTTTTATTAATAAAAAAGCTGCCCAAAGGACAGCTTTTTCTCTTTACTTATGAAAATAGTTCAATACACCTTCAACAATGCCATCAGCAGCATTCGCTTTGTGGTCAGCGGTCCGGATTACCGACAGGTCGTATGGACTGGTGATGAATCCGAGTTCAACTAATACTGACAAATCACTGTTGTTCTGCATCACGTGAAATCCGTTTTGCATAAGTCCTCGGCTGTTCAGAGCCATGTTTCCTTCAAGTCCGGATTGGATGCTTGAAGCGAGTGCACGTTCATTGCCGCTTGAAGCATAATAGGTGCTGAACCCATTAACCCCTTCAAGCGGGAAGGCATTATAGTGCAAACTGATAAAAGCATCTGTCGCATATGAATTACTGATGCGAACACGTTCTTCAAGTGATACATATTTATCATCTGCACGCGTCATTAAAACCGTTGCGCCAGCCTCGCGCAATCCCTGAGCGACTCTTTCCGCTGTACTTAGTGTGTGGGATTTTTCAAGAGTGCCATTGATGCCTATTGCACCAGGGTCATTGCCGCCATGTCCGGGATCAAGAATGATGTTATAGCCGTTCAGGGTGCCTGATGATGTCCCGGCTGGCTCTGTTGTTTCTGAACTTGTTTCACTCCCGGTATTGGAAACGGTAGTGACCGCCTCATCACTGCCGGTCTGAAAGAGGTAATGCGCCGCTACCCAGACAACTTGTCCATCATAATAAGTTTGCGCCCATCCATGTTCTTTCTGAAATACAACTACTTGATCCCCATTTGTAAGATGACCAACAATATCTGCGCTGTGCGATGGTGCGGTTCTGACATTTAATATGTCAGTGCCGACTTCATATGTATCGCCATCATCTGCCAGTACAGTCGGGGTAAGCATTGCGAAAAACAGTATAAATCCAATTGCTGTTATAATAATACGTATTTTCCCCATCAAACCTCTCCTTTTTGTTTTATGTTATCCATTCAGAAAAATTTTCAAACATAAAATTTAAAAAATCATTCAAAAGTTTTAGAAAAAAAGCAGGATATCTGAAGAAGTATCGAGAAAAATAAGGTAATTGACTCTTAATCATCTCGAAAGGTTTTCTTTGTGTTCGGTATTTTACCACAGGTACCTCTGCAAAACAAGCAGATTCAGATATTGATAGAATCGATTCATGGGAGTATTTCAATTGTCTTAGTCATCATAACATGGAAAATAATCGAGGTGGAGAGGCAAAATGGCCACAAATCATAAAAATAAACAACGACGTGACAATAATAAAGATCGCGGCTGGCTCGCGGATTTACTTCTATTCTTCCCGGAGTTAATTGTTGGGCTATTCAAATGGCTCATCAGAGGAATATCCGCTTTTTTCAGGCATTGGTCATGAGGGAGCCGGCATAGAATAATATGGAAACGAAAGGAGGAATGACTTCAAAAATTAACCGTACGCGAATATCATAGCTGGTTGCTGCTGTTTCTGGGAAAATTAATTATATCCGGCTGGCCGGAGCGGGGAGGAATCCTTATGCATCAATTTATGATAGGGTTGTTTCAGAAATGGGAAATTGTATACGCAACACAGAATATTGATGATTATTATAAAGCCAAAAACAGGCTGAATAAAAAGGGGATTAGCTACAAAGTCAGCACATTGACAACTAATAACGGCAAAAACAGGCGGAAGGGCACTGTTACAACCTATCATCTTAAGGTTAAGGAAGAGGATGTACAACGCAGCTATGATATTATTCACCAGAGGCTTGCTTGAGGGATGACTCATACAATTAAGCTCTCCAGTTTGATGTACAATTATTTTTAAAAACAGCCTTAACTTTAACCATGGATATACGGCACAAAGAAAGGTAGTGATCGGCTGTTAACCGCAGAAAAGCTATCACAGCAGTCATTGGATTTGTTCTACTAGCGATCATTGTGACGTTTGTTGTTGATTCGGAGCAAACCGATTCAACAAATAGAGATGTCATCACACACGACTATACATTTGTCGGAGAGAGCGAGCACTGGTCAGCTGTTTTTGAAATTGAGGGTGAGGAAGTTTTTTATGAAGAAGAAGAGATCCGGAAGCGTAATGAGAAAGTGGATGCTAAATTCATGCTGAGTTATAAAGGTCCGCTGGAAGAGTTTGCTTCCACCAAAGAATTGTACTATGAATACAAAACGCCGACAAGCGCATCCGGAATGCGAAGGCAGTATGATTCGCCGCCTGAAGAAAAAGTATTTACTAACAGAAGCGGCAGCCTTGTGCGTGAGGACGCCGTTATTGAGGTGACCGTTGAATGGGATGAGAACACCGAAAAATTTACACTGGAAACTGAAAAATAAAGCATCGTGATGTTTTCGAATCGTAAACGCAAGCCATTAAAACAGAAAATAGTATTATGTCATTGCTTGTAGGCATGCATCGTATCATTTATACTGATTAGTGAGTTAAACTAAAAATCGACAACATATTCTTTACAACAAAAGGCGGTGTCATAATGCGAAAAGCATTGGCAACTTTCGTGGTGCTGGCGGTCATCATGGTGATATTTTTCGTGGTTATCGAATACACGGGAGAAAATTCGGATGACGCAACAATCGGCACGGATGAGAAAGTTGAAACATCAGAAAGCACAGCTGTTTCATTTCACCCTGATGGTGAAGTGGAACAGCTTTCTGTTTCCGACACACGCCGTATGGACGAACAAAAAGAACTGGAAGCCGCGTATCAGGAAGAATTTGAAAAAGGGTCTCATTCATTGGATAATCCGTTGGTAAAACTGGATCCCTATGGTGCAGCGCCGTTAACAGCAGTAGCCATGTTTGAAACGGATGAACCTGCTAAAACCACGGTCACTGTTGAAGGAAAAGACGAGTATTCTGATATTGAACGTTCTTTTGATAACTATCGAACAACACATACCATACCCGTACTGGGACTCTATCCAAACTATGAAAATACCATAACCATCGAAACAACAGCAAAGTCCGGTGAGACGTCAACTCATTCATTCACGATTGAAACGGAGCCATTGCCTGATGACTTTTTAACGAATGAAACAGCAGAATCGCACCCTGAAAAAATGGAAAATGGCCTAACATTTGTTATTCCGAGCACCCGATACGCATATGGGGTGGACCATAATGCCGATGTCCGCTGGTATTCGACACTATGGAACTCGCACGTTTTTAAGCGGCTTGACAATGGTCATATCCTCTACGGTACTAAAGAAAAGGGCCAGAACCAATACAATGAAATGCTGGAGATGGATATGCTCGGGAAAGTATACAATTCCTATCTGATCCAGCTGGATGATTACCCGGATACAAATGTGGTGCACCACGGCATGATTGAATTGCCGAACGGGAACTTCCTTGCGACAGTGCACGATATGGCATCACCCTATATAGAAGATGAAATGATCGAGATTGACCGGGAGACAGGCGAAACAGTGCGGGACTTCAGTTTCCGCGACCTGTTTCCTGAGGACTTTTACGAGGATTATGGCAATGTATTCTCCGATGATGGCGACTGGTTCCATCAAAATGCCGTTTACTACGTAGAAAAAGATGATTCCATTCTCGTTTCCAGCCGGCATCAGGATTTAATTATGAAACTATCATATCCGGAAGGGGAAGTTGACTGGATATTGGCTGATCATGAAAAATGGCCCGATGCTTATGATCAGTATTTGCTTGAACCTAAAAGTGACGATTTTAAATTTCCGGCAGGTCCACATGCCCCGATGACGATGCCGGATTTTGACAATAATGATGCGACCAATGATTATTTGCTATTTGACAATAATGTTGTGATCACCCGTGGTAAGGATCCGCTCAGCGGCGATTTCAGCCAGGGCGTGCAGTACCGGATTAATCCTGAAGAAATGACGGTTGAGCAGGTCTGGCAATTCGGCAAGGAACGCGGAGAAGACTTTTACTCGAGGATTGTCGGGGATGCTGATTATCTTACAGGAACAGGCAACAGGCTTGTGACTTCAGGCTATATTGATGTTGATGAAGGAATGAACAGCCGGATCGTTGAAGTGAGCGAAGACCAACCGGCAGGCGTCATATTCGATCTTGTCATATCAGGCTTTGAAAAGAAAAGTCATAGACAGGCATACCGTGCAGAACGCATGCCGCTGTACCCGGAACAGGATTGGCAGCTTGAATTGGGTGGCTGATTAGTGGCGACGTTCAATTGAAAAAAGGGGAGCATCAGAAGGCTAAGCAGTTCACTTAGGGCGAATATGTGGAATAAACGTTTTGATATGAAAAAAGCTAAAACAGATCCAATATACGGAGTGAAATGTAATGACTGTCGATGATACGATTCAAGATGTAAAAGAAGAACTGGATGGATTGCCGGGAGTGGTAGGGATCGTGTTGGGAGGATCCAGAGCGAGAGGAACTCACAGTACAGATTCTGATATAGATATTGGGATTTACTATGATGAATCAAAAGGGTTTAACACCAATGATGTTGAGAAATCAGCATCAAATCTTAACGATGTGAAAAAGGATCATTTAATCACTTCTTTAGGTGAATGGGGCGAATGGATAAACGGTGGTGGCTGGTTAGTTGTCCATGGTTACCATGTAGACCTCATATTTCGAGATATCAAACGAGTCAGTAAAGTGATTGATGATTGTCTGTCAGGTGCCATATCTATTCATTACCAAACAGGGCATCCACATGGCTATTTGAATGCCATGTATATGGGAGAGTTAGCTGTTTGCAATATTTTATCTGACCCCGAAGGCAAGCTAAGTGAATTAAAAAAGAAAACGGAACCTTACCCTGAGAAATTTAAAGAAGCGATGATACAGTATTTTTCTTTTGAAGCCTCTTTTTCCCTGATGTTTATGGAGGCAAATGCTAATAAAGATGATATTTCATATGTGATGGGCCATTGTTTTCGAAGTATTTCTTGTTTAAATCAAGTTCTCTTTGCAAAAAACGACGTGTACTGTATCAATGAGAAGAAAGCTGTGGCCATGATTCAAGACTTCCCGATCAAGCCTATGAACTATAAAAAACGGGTTGATGATATTGTTTCTCTTCTTTCAGCAGATACTGCAAATACCAGGAATGCAGTTAAGGAACTACAGGAATTGATCACTGAAACAGAAGCATTATAACTATTAAATAATCCAACATAAATGTACATCCTATAACAAAACGATAGTGCCAATTTTCGAGACATTCATGCCCATAGGTAGACTTTGAAAAGCTGTAGTTTGATCAAGCTCCATTATCCTCTTTTATGATTTCATTTGGGATGTTGTTGACATGTATTATGACCGATAAGAATGATAAAAAAATAACCCCTCATATGCTTGGTAGGCATAAGGGGTTATTTTTTGTCTGCGCTGACCCGCTTAATGGGGTGCGGTCTATTGACCTTAGACGCTCCAACGGTTTTTAATCATTGTATGAGTTTCTATTGTTATGCTTTAATCCACTTCCAAATTTCACCCGGTGTGGCATTTTTCCCGTACATGAGGATGCCGGTTTTGAATATTTTGCCGGCAAGCTTCATGAAAATCCAGATGCTGACTACTAAAATAGCCAGAGCAATGATGATTTCAATCCACGGCCATTCCTCCATTACTGTCAGCCGCATCAATAATACGCCCGGTGTCGTAAACGGGATATAGGTACCGATCTGCGCTACCAATCCGCTTGGATCGCTGATGACCGGACCGATAAAAATAAATGGTATGAACGGAAGCATCATCACCATGCCCTGAAAGTTGCCTGCTGATGACATATCTGCCATGGTTGCACCGACACCGACAAAAAGTGCGGCAAACAGGAAGTACCCAAGTATGGCGATGCCAACCAAGAGAATCAATTCGGGTACAAGCAAGTAGTCAAGAATGGCGACATCATCCAGCTGCCATATACTAATTGGGATGACAAACGCTAGAAATACAGCAGTCTGTATCATTCCGAGTATAAAATAACCAATGATTTTGCCTTGCATTAACTCGCCGGGCGTAACTGACGATAAAATAATTTCAGCAATTTTATCTTTTTTCTCACTGGAGGCACTTTGGAAAATATACATCCCGGAGACGACAATAGAAAACAGAATAATGCCGGCAAATGCGCCCGGAATAACGCGCTCAAATGGATCCTCCCCAAGGAATCCGCCGCTTTCAGATGACGCCC
Organism: Lentibacillus amyloliquefaciens; assembly: GCF_001307805.1. Classification (GTDB taxonomy): domain Bacteria; phylum Bacillota; class Bacilli; order Bacillales; family Amphibacillaceae; genus Lentibacillus; species Lentibacillus amyloliquefaciens. Next base: position 2,903,252 of record NZ_CP013862.1, read on the forward strand.
CCTCGCCTTCCGCTGTCAGTTCTTCAGCTGTCGTTTCCTCAAACTGAATCGTCGCAGATACCGCTTCAAGCTCTTCCTGCGACAGACCAAGCTGCTGCATCTGCAGCATTTTGACCGGATTGGACAGTGTCTGGACCTGATTCATAAAGCCGGTACCGATTTCCTCACTTGTATACACTGGAACGACACCTTCCTCCAGTGCGCGTTCATCAAGAAAAATATAGGCGGTGTTTTCACTGGATTCCAGTTCGGATTGCACATTTTCTTCACTGACGTCTGTTGTCTCCATATTCCAGTTCACATCAGTTGTTTCAGCCGTTTGTTGCAACCCCTCAAACATACCAAGTTGATCATTGACATAAACCTGTGTCGTTTCACCGCCATCACCGGAATCGCCGAAAAGACTTCCGAAAAAGAAGAACACTAAAATCAGTGCAGGTGTCAAAAACATCCCGATTAAAAATGATTTGTTTTTCAAATTGCGTTTAATTTCCCATTTGCCGACTTTCATAGCATTACGCATCAAGAACACCTTCTTTCTGTGCAATGGTTCCTTCTGTTGCGATATCGATAAATATTTCGTGCAGTGATATGCGGTCAATTGATAATTCCTGAACGGACAGGCTGTCGGGCAAATTCTTCAGCCACTTGACCGCCTGCACATCTTTGGACAAGTAGAGGACAAAGGTATCTTCATCCTGTTCGATTCGCTCAACATCCGGCAAGCCCTCCAGATCACTTATATCGTTTTTTCCGTGTATCGTACATTTGAAGTTGGCGTATTTCTCTTTCACGTCATCCATATCTCCGTAAATGATCCGCTCGCCATTGTGCATCATAAACAGGCGGTCACACATTTCTTCCACCAGATTCATCTGATGTGAGGATAACAGAATCGCAGTACCATTTTCCGCAAGGCTGCGTATTTCATTTTTAAATAATTCCTGGCTGACAGGGTCCAGTCCGGAAAAAGGCTCATCCAGAATCAGCAGTTCCGGCTCGTGAATGATCGAAGAAATGAATTGCACTTTCTGGCCCATCCCTTTTGATAGCTCTTCAACCGAACTGTTTTCCAGTCCTTCGAGATCGAATCTTTTCAAATAGCTGAGTGCGCGCTCTTTGGCTTTACCTAGCGGGTAATCCTTCAATTCAGCCAAATACAGCAGAATGTCCATGACTTTCACGTTTTTATAGAGGCCGCGCTCCTCCGGCAGATAGCCGATTTTATGGCGCGGAATTTCTTCATGGCCGCTAAAGGAAATAGTACCTTCATCGGGATACATGATTCCCATAATATTGCGGATCGTCGTTGACTTTCCGGCGCCATTCGGTCCTAAAATCGCCATGATTTCGCCTTTTCGAACTTCAAAGGATACATCACGCGCAGCCTTTTTGTCCTTGAATGATTTACTTAATTTGTCTACCGTGAGCATTGTTTCCATGGTTCCTCTCCTTTCTAATGTGAGCGGATAAGATCGTTCCGGGTTAAAAATTTGCCGTCAAATGTGATTGGCACGCCAACACTGTCTTTCTCCGCATGAATATGCAGATGCGGCTCGGAAGTATTTCCGGAATTTCCAACAGCACCAATCGGCTGGCCTTCTTGGATCGTGTCACCCTTATCAACAGCGACACTATTTTCCTGCATATGGGCAATATAGACATCCGCCTTCGTTTCTTTACAACCGATACCGACATAGTTTCCAAACGGGTTTTCAGAATCCATTTCCGGCGGTGTCATATCCGGCCGCCCGTCACCCGATTCAACAACTTCACCGGAACAGGGTGCGTAAAGTGTGTGGCTGTAGATTTCGTATTTCTCAAGGTCTTTCGGATACAAACCATTCGCCCTGAATCCGAAGTTGTTTAAGGCGACAATGTCAACCGCGTATGCTTGAGGTTCATAGGTGTTGTGATAGTTCAGCTGGGTGGAACTGCCTCCATGCCCGATATAATAGGTGCCTTCCTGTAATGGAAAAGCAAGATCGACAGCATCGTCGTTCGTTGTATAACCGCTGAAAATATTGAGATTATACAAACCGAAGACGAGCAGCAGAAAAATATAAATGCCCCGAGAAAACTTTTGGCCGGTTTTTAGTGTCGTTCGAAACGGCAGGTCTTTTGTCTTTTGCCAGGAAAAATAAATTGCCGGGATCAATAAAATCAGCCATATGTATTTGAAATAGTATCCTGTCCAATCCCATCTGCCGGAAAGAAACAGCCAGATGGCAAACGTGATGGTAAACAGCAGGATGATGATCCAATCAAGTCTGTTTTTCACTTTTGCCCGCCACAGTTCATAAATGAAATAGGCGGGTAAAACAATTTGAATGACAAGCAATTGTATAATAGCAAACGTCACGTCGTCACTCCTCAGCGGTTATGAGGCCAGTCTTCTTTTCCCGGTGTATTTATTAATGATCTGCCCTGTCTAATAGTACGCAGAAACAATCAATAAGTTTCATAAAGCATAGTTTTTTTTGAATATGGAAATATTACAGAAAAGGTGTAAAATGGGGGCAGCCCAATCTGATGGTTTAGCTTAAGTTGTCACAGAATTGGCTGAAGTTCACAACTTATCGGCTCAAATTGTCAAAAATTCAATCTCAATTAGGTCGGAACTTCATGATATTATAATGGTTTTAACTGACAGATATACACAAAACAGGAAGGTGAAAATGATGGGATGGCTTTTAGCAATCCTTACACTAACAGCATTTATTTTATCGATTTATTTATTGGACAGAAAACCAAATCTCAGTCTGGCGATAGCGGTTATCACGCCATTTGCCTTATTAGCAGTGATTCGGGAAATGGGTGGTGAAGTCATATTCACGTTCTTTGCTGCACTTTTTATTGTCATTATGAATGTTCTGAGTCGCAGCGAAATTGAAGAATGATCATTTAAAAGGTTGTTCAAAAAGTCCGGTAAAAATGACACGTCGAATTTCTTCGTTGGCTTGTTTCTCCGCTGCTCGAACCTGCACCGCCTCGAACTTCTCGGTCCTTTTTATCCTCCTTTTTGAACACACACTTTAAAGTTGGCGGAAAAAGATATGTTCACACTTCTGCCATAACTTTATGATACAATTGTGAATAACTGAACAAACTTATTCCATTAAATCTAAACACATGCTATGATGAAATTGTAATGAAGATATATCTTTAACATTAATTGTGAAATATTGAACAAACTAATTTGATAAAACAGGAGAGTGATTAAAATGTTTTTAGATTTTCTTCGTCATAATAAAGTTGTTGCCGGTGTATTAGCTTTTTTAAGAATTTATATCGGGTATCAGTGGATGACTTCGGGATTTGGAAAAATAACCAGCGGTGAATTCGATGCCGGCGGATTTATTCAGGGTGCCGTAGCCAGTGCAGGAGGAGAAAACCCGACTGTGCAAGGCTGGTGGGCCGCGTTTCTTGAAACATTTGCACTGCCCAATGCAGAACTATTCAGTTTTCTCGTCATGTGGGGAGAATTTCTCGCAGGTACAGCACTTATTCTTGGTCTATTCACGAACTTTGCCGCTCTGATGGGGATAACAATGAACTTTGCCTTCTTGTTCAGCGGCACTGTCAGCACAAACGCTCAAATGGTATTAATCACTGTATTTCTGCTCGCTGCTGGATTCAACGCAGGACGCTACGGACTGGATCGCTGGGTAATCCCATTCCTGAAAAATCATAACCCACGTCAAAAACGCAAAAGCCGTGAAGCCGCTACAGCATAGATTCAATAAAGTGAATTTTCAATCAATGGGGTATTCTTTCTTTCCCCCCACTGATTGTTAGATGAACGAATCGGACATTTAGGGACAGTTAACCGCCGTTCTACTGTCCATTACATGCGGGAAAAAAGCTGATCTTCCAATTGAGAAGGTCAGCTTTTTCATTGAAACTCTAACCGGCCAGCGTTTCGACCATGTTACGTGCATCACTTACCCTGTCACATAATCGGCGAGCACGCTTTGTACTTTATAAATATTCAGCTGTTTATTAAAGGTTTTTTGAACAGGTTCTGAACTTCCGGAAATCCAAATCAATAATTCAGCTTCAAGGTCGAAAGTGCCCGCGGTTTCCACGGAAAAATGCGTAATGCTTTTATATGGGATGGAATGATATTCGACCTTTTTACCGGTAACGCCTTGTTTGTCAGCCAAAATCAGCCGTTTATTGGTAAACACCATCAGGTCTCTTATTAATTTATAAGCATGCTCCACGCGTTCTCCCTGGGATAACAGCTCACTGAGTTCTTTTTCTGCATCGTTTGCATCAACTTCTGATGCGTTGCCCATCATGCCATCGAAAATGCCCAAAGCGATCACTCCTCAACAATTATTATCCTTATTGTATCAGATAGGCTTATCCATGTATAAGTTTTCCATGATTGTGCAAACTAACTTTGAAAAATTATCCATTGATGGAAGGAGAACGGTACATATGAAAAAATGGATTATTTCTATCGGAGTGGCGATATTTATTCTCATAACGGGCTGTGCGGATACGAAAGACAACACTGAAGAAGCGGCAATTAACAGCACGGATTCAAGTGTTAAAGCACTCAGCATCTTGGATGAAGAGACAGAAAAAATAGATGTCACCATGTATAACCAGGACAAGGAAGAAGTTGGCACAGCTGTGATCAGACCCGTTTATACCGGTGTTAAGATTACATTGGAGGCTTCTGATTTGCCTGGCGGGGAGCACGGTTTTCACATTCATGAAAATGGAATATGTGAGGCACCGGACTTTGAATCTGCCGGCAGCCACTTCAACCCGACGGATTCCAAGCATGGATTTGAGCACCCGGAAGGTCCGCACGCCGGGGATTTGCCGAATATAAACGTTGACAAAGACGGGAATGTTTTCAAGGATGCATTAGCCAAGATGGTTACGCTGGAAAAGGGTCAGGAAAATTCATTGCTGAAGGAGGGCGGTACAGCACTCGTGATTCATTCAGGAGCGGATGATTATAAATCACAGCCCTCGGGGGATGCCGGTGAACGAATTGCTTGCGGTGTTATAAGCGAGTGACATGCAACAAACATTAAAGACTCGGACAGAAATCCGGGTCTTTTTGTTTGGGGTAAAAATGAACGGCAGATGCCAATATGAGGTTTCATCTTCAATATTTTTGTTTTACCATGTTGTGTAACCACACATAATAGCAGGTGTTCATTTGGAGACAATTGTGTTATTTATTATCGTTATCTTACTAGCGTCTATTTTGCAGACCAGCACGGGGTTCGGCTTTTCGATTATGGCAACACCGCTTTTGCTTCTGATGTTTGAACCCAGGGAAGCGGTCCAGATTAATTTAGTATTATCGCTCGTCATTTCAATATCGCTCATCAGAAAAATCAGAAAGGATATTGATGTGTCGGTGCTTAGGCGATTGATAACAGGGAGCCTGACTGGCTTACCAATCGGTATGATTGCCTTTTTAATGATTGATATGACTGGCCTTAAGGTTGTTGTCAGCATACTGATCCTGGCCCTGACATTTTTACTGATGTTGAATTTTCGAATCCACAAGTCGAAAAAACGTGATCTGGCAGCAGGCGGGATTTCAGGGGCCTTTACAACAAGTATCGGCATGCCCGGCCCGCCGCTGTTGCTGTATTTTGCCGGCACAGATACAACAAAGGAAAAACTGCGCGGCACAACACTGGCATTTTATCTGTGGATATATGCCATCAGCCTGATTGTTCAGGTTATTTTCGCCGGGACAACAGCAGACATTTGGAAATCAAGTGCGGCAGGTCTGCCGATTGTATTAACCGGCTTATTTCTGGGGCAAGTCCTTTTCCGCTGGATCAATCAGGAACTGTTTCGCAAGCTGATGTATATCCTGCTCATTTTTACCGGGATGTATTTGTTCCTGCAGCAAATTTAAATCGATTTATCTGAAAGATTGGGGGCACCCCCATTATAAACAAAAGCGTTTTCAGTAAACTTTGCCAAAATGCTATAGCTCACAATCAAATCTAAAACCCGGGCAGATGAACATCAGCCCGGGTTTTAATTTCGCTTTATATGCGCCTTTTATGTCACTTATAAAAATCACGGCCAGAGGATTATTTCGGTGCCCCTTTTTTCCCTTTCATTTCGATTGTAGGGGTGAAAGGAGGTGCTCAATATGGCTGTAGCGGAAAAAGTTAATTCTCGCTTATCATTGGTGCTGGATGACGGCAATGATCTGATGACAGGGAAGGCATTGTACAAAACGAAGAGCTTCAACAATGTCAAACCGGAAGCAACCTCAGATCAGTTATATGTCATCGCAACAGCTGTTGCCGGACTGCAGGAACGACCGCTTTACAATGTTGAACGCCAGGACGAGTACGACATCACGCAAGAATAGATTTTTGGGGAAGACATTAGAGAGGAGGGATTGGATTGAAGAAACTTGAACTGAAATTTTTCAATGAAGACGAAAAAACGGTCACCTATTCTTTGGAACAGCCGGTAGAGCCTGTCGATCCAATTGCGGTCACGAATGCAATGGATGAAATCATTACGCAAAATGCATTCACATCTTCAGGCGGCGACCTTGTTTCCAAAAAAGGCGCGCGCATTGTAGATCGGACTGTTGAAGAAATAAATCTGCCTGAAAGCTAAACGTCAAGACCAGTGGCCTCGCCGCCCTGGTCTTTTTTAAACAAAAACCGATATAAAGGAGGTCTTGTCAGTGGAAACTTGGGTATCGTTCGTGACGGAAGTTGGTTTTCCTGTTTTTATGATGGACTATTTAAATACAATTTCAATTATATTTGCTCTGTCCAGGACTTTTTTTGATTCTATTTTATCCACAATGATCTTATCAAAAGCAATTTGCATTAGTTGCTTCTTTTCGGTCGACTCCAGATTACCCCAGTTTTCCACTGCATCCGACATCATTTCAAGAACGGCATCATCAACGACATGCGGCTGCGTTTCGTCTAAATCTTCTAATTGCTTTTTTAAATGATTCTCTAATTCTTGTTCCTCCTGCATGCGATCTTGAAATTCAGTATCACTCATAATTTCATTTGCCCAAGCATATTGCCATTTTTTACGCCGGTCTTTTATCTTATTCAAATCACGTTTAAGTGCTTTGATTTCGTCCGCATTATTTTGTGCCGGTTCTTCGATGTGATTAATGTTTTCACTTTCTATACCGCGACGGAGTTCTTGTAAAAAGTTATGCTCGATAATACGTTCGCTGATTGACGGCATATCGCATTCAAAATGTCTTCTCCCGAGGCAAACATAATTTTTAAGTCTTTTTCCGTTTACTTTTGCCATATGGCCTACCATGCTTCTGCCACAGCGGAAGCAAGTCAGTATACCGGAGAAGTAATGATCACTTGTTGCTTGTCTGCCGTGAAACGTTCGCCGTGATTCACGTATGCTCATAGCTTTATCAAATGTGTCGACGTCAATAATTTGCGGATAAATATCCTCAACAACAAACTGTTTTGACTTTTCTTTTTCGATCCCGTATCGTAAATCGCCCTTATTTTTCGGATTTGACAATGTATATCTGACATGTGATTCTGACCATTGGGCTCCACCCCGTGTCATTATTCCGCGTTTGCGCAGTTCTTTCGCGATTTTTCTATCGCTCATTCCTGATAGATACCAATCATACATCATTCTGACAATGCGAGCTTCATCTTCATTTATGGCCATGTGACCGTCTATATGCATATGGCCATAACCAACATGGCCTCCTTTCCATTTACCCTCACGTGTCATCTGTTCCATGCCAAAAGAAACACGTTCGGATAGATTGCTTCTTTCCCATTCCGCCATTGCACCAACAAGAGTGATGAAAAAACGCCCCATTGCCGTTGTCGTGTCAAATACTTCAGTGACTGATTTAAACTTGACATTGTGCTTATCAAACAGCTCTAATAATTTATGTAAGTCAAGCACAGACCTGACAAGTCTGTCTAGCCTGTATACGACTAACACATCAAATTCTTTATTTTTAGCGCCTTCTATTAATTCTTGCACGGCTGGACGGTCTAAATTTTTAGCGGAATGCCCCGGATCTGCATATACTTTTGATAGATACCAATCTCCCTGCGATTCAATAAAAGACATGCATCTATTTTTTTGTGCTTCTATTGAATATCCTTCTAAATTTTGTTCCTCAGTAGACACTCTGACATATAGTGCTGCCCTCATCTAACAACTTCCTTTCATACATTTCTAGCCGTTTTAAAGCAAATCCATACTCGACATTAAATAGGTTCATAACGTCACAGACAGTTAAATCGTTGTACTGCTGCAGCATGAATGTTGGAACGCAAAAGTGGTAAGCGAAACGTCTCGCTTGATATTCTTGCAAGTCTCTGAAAAGATAGTGCATATTTAACTGTTGCCCTACGTGCTGGAGGCTATGTTCTAATTCATGTCCAAAATTTTGCCATTCTTTTTGTTTTGTTGATTTAATAAGCACAATGTCATTACCCAGTCGAAAACTAGTTTTCCGATAAACAATATCGATGTTTAGCTTCTTTGCGATTGTAAACATATCCAATTGATATGGCTCGTGTATTTGCAACTTTGAATACAGGTTAGTTATAAAGTCTTCTAAATGAGTGAAAAACAATTTACCACCCCATAATAGAATGTGCGTTCGATTTCAGTTTATAATATATGGTGTACAAATGAATGTACACCATAATTTTTTGTTGATTACTGCAACTTAATTGTTTTAGTGGCTGAACCGAAAATGCCTTCTTGAGCTTCGACTTTTAAATTGTCAGCTTCTGCAACGTCTGGGGAGACATCAAATACTACTTTGCCGGAAATTTCAGAACCGGGATTTATCTGCTCCGTAAAGAAGCTGTCTTCGATTGTTCCAACCTCGTTTTGATTTGCGGTGGTACTAGCTATAGAATCAGCTTCAAAGGAGTACAAATCAACATTTATTTTTTCCTCCTTTAACTTCATGTATGTCAATGCATCCAAAATTTTGTTATCTCAATCCCCCTTCTTACTCCGCTTAAACTTAATATAATCATACACATCTTCTAAATCCTCAGCCGTCATGTTACTCAGGTCATGAAACATTAAGTCGGCATCTGGGAATTCCGTAGCTATTTTGTTGATGATTTCATCTTTCTCAATTTCTTCTGATACTTCCGGATTTTCAGTTCTGCCTAATAGGTAGTCTGTAGTGACGTTGTATAATTCAGCCAGTTTATTAATGGTATCAGGATCAGGTGACCTCGTTCCATTTTCGTATCCTGATAAGGTATTGCTTCTTACACCTATTTTATCTGCTACAAATTTTTGCATATAACCTTTTTCATTCCTAAGCATCTTTAATCTTTTTGACAGAATTTGTTCTTTCATGGCTACTCACCTTTCTATAAGCCATTATATCGCAATACATGATTTTTTAAATAAAAAATCGCAAATAGTGATAAAAAGAGTTGACAATCGCAATTTGCGATGCTAGATTAGGGTTAAGACATCTCATTTTGCGAAATAAGGAGGTAAAAAAATGCAAAATACCAAGATTATAAATAATAACTTAAAACAATTAAGAGAAGAAAGGGGAGTAAAACAAAAATTTATTGCTGAACAATTAGAAATAACCCCAAACTATTATTCTCAAATAGAAAATGGACACCGTTTTCCGCAAGTAAAACACTTGCTGAAACTAAGAAATATTCTCGGAGTAACTCTTGATGAAATTTTTTTTAAAGGCAAAATCGCATAATGCGATATAGATGATAAGGAGGTTATTTAAATGAAACAGTTAACAAAAATGTTCGACGGTACAGAATTAACTATTTATGAAAAAGATGGTCAGGTAGAATTTCTGCTCAAGGATTTATGTAACATTTTAGAACTTGGTCAAGTTGCTGGCGTTAAAAGACGTTTAGATGAGGACGTGATTTCAAATCACCCCCTGAAAACATCAGGTGGAATTCAGCAAGCGACATTCGTAAATGAAGACGGACTATATGATGTCATTTTGGACAGTCGAAAGTTTGAAGCAAAACGATTTCGAAAATGGATCACTTCAGAGGTGCTCCCATCCATAAGAAAACATGGTGCATACGCGACACCTGAAACCATCGAAAATGTGCTCAATGACCCCGATTTCGGCATTCAACTTCTTACGAATTTAAAACAAGAACGCGGAGAACGGGCCAAACTTGAACAACAACGAAGGCTGGACGAGCCATATACCACGTTTGGAAAAGTCGTTTCAAATTCAATTGTTGCAATTAATGTCGGTGCATTCGCAAAAATGATGTATGACGAATACGGGATTAATCTAGGACGAAATAAAATGTTCGGATGGCTACGCGATAATGAATTTCTCATCAAATCCGGCAGAGAAAAGAACCAACCGAAACAGTACTATCTCGAACAAGGTCTATTCGATACATCCGTTACAGTCATCGCTCATAACACAAAAAGAAATGTACAACACGTTACTACTCTAATAACAGGTAAAGGCCAAGTTAAGTTATCAAAATTATTAATGGATGAGTTTGGGGTGACAGCATAATGCCAGCCAAACTTACATTTAAAACAAGCGAGGAATATACACGGAAATTGATGTTTGATTATTTTAAGAAGACATCAATGCCGCGAATACTCAAACGAAAATCAGAGAAAAAATCTAGTTAACGGGGCGCATCATGAATCTAGCATACTACTAATTGAAGTCATAACGAATAAACAAAAAAGGACAAATAGGAGGAAAAAGTGAATATCGGGAAATCATTGAAAGATATGAGGGAAAGAAATGGGTTATCTCAGAAAAATGTTGCTGATGATCTGTACGTGGATCAATCCATGATATCAAAAATAGAGTTAGGTAAAAGAATGGCATCTGAAGAGCTGGCAGAGAAAAGTGTCAATCGTTATAACGATGCACAATACGGTTTTGAGGTAGCCAGGGAGATAGCTCAATACTATATTACCCCATTAATAATTGGAGGTAAAGCAATCGAGTGGCACCGATTGACACTAAAGGAGATGTTTAAACACGAGTTGACTGAAGTAATCGATTTGTTCGATGAAATCAGTTTAATTAAGCCACCGGAACATATTAACCAACAAGAAAGGATTCAGGTTTCTGAGGGTATTAAAGAATTGCTAGATGTCCAGGCAGTTACGAATTCATTTATTGTCAGACTTGAACAGGAATATAATATTTCTGTCAGGGATTGTATGAGGGATCGAGTGAGTAAGTGGAAATCCGAATGGCTAATTAAATGAGCGATATTTTGAAAGCTGAATTGCAACATGGAATTCAAAATCAAAATTCAAGATAAAATTTCTTCACGAAAAGAGGAAGCAGTATGAAAGAACTAAAATGGATTAAGTTGGATATATCTATGTTTGAAGATGAAAAGATAAAACTGATAGAACAGATGCCAGAGGCAGATACCATTCTTGTTGTTTGGGTGAAATTACTGGCGCAAGCAGGAAAAACTAATGCCAATGGATATATCTATCTAAATGAAAATATTCCATACACGGAAGAGATGCTCGCTACGATTTTCGGTAGACCAGTTAATACCATTCGCCTTGCATTAAAGACTTTACGGGACTTTGGAATGATTCACATTGACGAAGATTCCTTTATACACATTACTAATTGGGAAAACCACCAAAACGTTGAGGGAATGGAACGTGCTCGAAAACAAACAAGAAAGCGAGTTCAAAGACATAGAGAAAAACAGAAAAGAAAGCAATTAGAAAACAAAGATGTGGCTTCTGAGAACGTAACGTTACATGAAACGTTACCTAACGCAACAGAAGAAGAACAAGAACAAGAGAGAAGAAAGAAGAAAGAAGACAAAGAACAACAACAGACGTCAGCAATCATTCAATTTTGGGATGGTAACGGATTCGGGTTAAATAATATTCAGGGAAAAAACCGGTTGTTGTCGTGGTTGGATGATTCATCATTTAAAGAGCCTGAAAAAATCATAGTTAAGGCTATGGAGATAGCATGTGCCAATAATAAAAGACAGTTGAATTACATTGAAGGGATTCTCCGAAACTGGGAAAACCAATCGCTATTGACGCTGGAAGAAATCGAGGACAGCAAAAAGGAACATAAGAAGCAAGCTGCTGCGAATGATGGTTATAATTACGGATTTTAGGGGGATTTCCTGATGGAAGGTATTAAACAGCATTTAACAACTCCAGAACAAAAATTACTTAAAACGTTTGTGTGTGATGGTTGCCATCAGCATGTGTCACAAAATGAATTAATCATTCCTTCTGGACCACGTGAAGGGGAGCGAGTCATAGCCAATTACGGATGCAGATGTGAAAATATCAAACTGGCAAAGGCAGCCAGAAAAAAATACAGTCAGCTCAAACATCGTAAGCTGATGGCCAGTTTTAATTATTATTCCCTGATAAATGACTCGCTGAAAGAAGCAACATTCGATAACTTTGATGCACTTGACAGCAACTTAAAGCTGGCTAAAGAAAAGGCATTGGCGTATAGCCATTCATTTGATCGAAAACAGAATCTCTTATTGACAGGCGACTATGGAACGGGAAAAAGTCATCTTTCGATTTCTATAACGAAAGCGTTGATGAAAAGAGACTATGAATGCTTGTTTCTCTCACTTCCAAAACTGCTTACTAAGATCAAGCGAACCTATAACACAAAAGGCGTCACAGAAGATGAGCTGCTAAACGTTATTCAACGTGTGGACTTATTAGTGCTGGACGATATTGGGGCGGAACAACAAACAGAATGGTCTACGTCTAAACTTTTCGAGATACTGGATGATCGCTCAGGTAAAGCAACCGTTTATACGACCAATTTAAGCAGTGATGAACTAAAAGAACGGGTCAATGAACGGAATTTCTCAAGAATAATGGACAATACCAACGTTATCGTTATGAATGGTTCAGATTATAGAAGGAGGGCGTTTTAAATGTGGCAAGGCATGCAAAGTGTGATGGTGTTTGACCCGAAGGATAGCCAAGTGGAGACCGACAGGAAGTGGCGGGAATGGATGCAAAATAAAAGCTCCGTTGGTGACAAATATGTACCAACGGTAGCTGAAACAAGAAAATATCTTAATGAACTGGAAAACAGAAAGCAAGGATACGCCTAAATATCAACCTTTCTGGGTCCAAGAAGATATCTTCAATTATATCATTGTTAGCTCATATGTGAAATCGTCAAATAGATAACCTTAATCGAGGAGGGCTAAGATGCAAGTCATTAATAAGATTGATGAAGGAAAGATTTTGATTGAAGCTGGATATTCTGAAGCCCATCTTATTTCTGAGGCATTAACCATGTATCGTTTATGGTTGGAGACGTTGCATGGCAGGAACAGCGAAGAAGAAATGCAGATAGGGGCGCTAAGGCATACGATTATGAATCCAACGGTAAAAGGAATGTGCCATGGAATGGAAGGAAAATCACGATGAGTGACTACACAACCCAGCAATTAAACGTTTATGAATACCTGGGAAAAGAGCATGATCCTTTATTTAATGTCATTTGCAATATACAGCAGGGCTATTCTGAGTATATTCCAGAAATAAAAGTAACGCTCATAAAAAATCAGCATGGCCTGTACGAAATGGCCTCTGAATCTAACCATGAATGCTATTCAAATAAAGAAGATTTATATGATTGTGTCAATGATATTTTAAATTATAGCTCATTAAGGGGGATTTAATCGTGTCTCAAATTGTTCAAGCATACATGAATCAAGAATGGGATTATTATGATTTGAATCTGGCTAAAGCTTTAAAAGCTGTCGAACAAGATGATTTGGACCATGCCTCAGCTTATTTTCAACGGATAGCATGGGCATTGCATTCATTGGCTAAACATCATCCTGCCAATTGAAGCGAATCAAGCTTGAAATCAATATCTAGCATGTAAGAAAGGGTGAATCGCATAATGCAATTCAGCTCGGATGTTGAGAACATGTTCACGCAAGAGGAAATTGAAGACATTTTAAAGGATGAACAGTATTTTTATATAGAGCATGCGGAAAAAAATTGGTTAAACCGGTATTTTAAAATTAAAGCAATAGCAAACGAAACAAAGGTTCCAAGCATTATTTCTTCTATATCGGATATGCCGCATGGATCCAGTAATTTCAAAAAGAGTAAGACAGAAATGTTTGCCATAAAAACAATACAAGCATCAGAATGGCTGGAAATATTGCATTCAACCATTCATTCATTAAGCCCGATCGAACAAAAATTGATTGAATTGAAGTATTTGCGTAAACGTAATGACGGTTCTCGATATAGTGACGAGGTCATTTATCCCCAACTATTTGTCGGAAAAACAAGGTATTATGAAATCAAGAAAGAAGCACTGGAAATACTCGGACGGCATCTATACGGTGTCTTTGCTGAAAGGGGATTTTCCTGATGATGCCCGTTGCTCATACAGTCAAAAAATCATTGCTTATCATGTTATTCGTTATGTTGTTTGTTGCTGTTTCAACTTTCTGTGGCATTGTATTCCTGGCTGTTGTAACTGCTAAACTAAAATGGACAGTTTTTGCTCGATAGAATTGAACACTTTCTGCCCCAAAATAATCCCAATTTCAGTTAAACTAAGTATAAAATAACTGAAGTTATGGGGGAACGAGAAGGTGTTTAAATTAGAAGTGATAGTGCAAGTGCATCAATTAAAAAGACAGGGTTTTAAAATTTCAGCCATCGCTAGAAAGTGCAACTTATCGAGAACGACTGTTTATGAGTATTTAGAAAAAGACTTTGAAGAAGCTTGTAGGTGGGTGGATGTGTTGAGAACAAGAAAGCGAAAACTGGATCCTTACCAGGACCATATCCTGGGGTGGTTAAAAGAACACCCGGATTTATCAGCTTCACAGATTTCGGATTGGTTAGAAGAACGTTGTTCTTTTACGGATGTAGGTGATAGTACCGTCCGAACTTACGTCAGAGAACTACGCGAAAAACATCACATACCCAAAACCTTTACGTTCCGTCGTTATGAGGCATTGGAGGAATTACCGAAAGGTCAACAACTACAAGTTGATTTTGGAGAAATAAAAGTCCCGACGTTTGAGGGGAAATGGAAGAAGCTATACGTCGTTGCCTTTGTCCTATCCCACTCTCGTTACAAATATTCTGAGTGGCAGGATCGCCCTTTTACGACGCATGATGTTTTACGCAGCCATGAAAATGCATTTGAGTATTATGACGGTATGCCTGAGGAAATTGTATATGACCAGGATAAATTAATGACGGTAAGTGAAAATGGAGGCGATATTATATACACAGAAGCGTTTCAGTCTTATAAACAACAGAGAGGATTTTCCGTTTATTTATGTAGAGCAGCAGACCCTGAATCTAAAGGGAAGGTTGAAAATGTGGTGAAATTCATTAAACAAAACTTCGCCAAGAATCGTATCTTCCACCAAATAGAGACCTGGAATGAGCAATGTCTGGCATGGCTTAAAAGAAAAGGTAATTATCAAGTGCACAATACAATAAAAAAGAGACCTGTCGAAGTGTTTGCCCTAGAAAAGCCACACTTACGAAAAGTCTCTTCTCCACTCTCTTTCGAGAGTAACCATAGGTTAAGTATAACAAGGACTGTGCATAAGGACAACATTATTAAATATCAATCGAACCGTTATTCCGTTCCACTTGGAACGTATCAACCTCATGGTGATAATACTGTTTATCTTAGAACTGCAGAAAACAAGCTTATTATTGAAAAGACACCTGGAGGTGCACCGATAGCGACTCATCCCCTTTCCTTAGGAAAAGGGCAACTGGTCAAGAACAACAATCATTTCAGGGATAGATCAAAAGGCATTAAAGCCTATATGGATACCGTAAAAGCTTCTTTTGATGATCAGGATAAAATACAATTATTCCTGGAAGCAATTTATGAGCGATATCCCAGGTATATACGAGATCAGCTGCAAATTGTACAACGGGCAGCTAAGGATTTCCAGCCGTTTATTCAACCAGCTTTGAATATTTGTATTGAACAAGCTTTATGGAGCGCCAATGACTTTCATGACGTCGTAAAACATCTCTCAAAAAAGAAAGAGTATGAAAATAGAGCTCTACTATCTGATATTCCGACTATAGAGACGTCCACCATTCATTACCAAGAAAGAGCATCGTTAAGAGAACTGGACGACTATCTTAAGATTTTAGGAGGGGTATAGGTTGGAATACTCAGTGGAAAATTTACAACAGCAGCTTAAGAATTTAAGACTGTCAGAGACATCAAAAGCATTACCAAGTTTTTTAAGGAAAGCAGAAACCCATTCATGGACCTATCAAGAATTTCTACGTGAATTACTTACGTATGAAGAAAAACGACGTGAAGAAAAAACAATAGAAAAACATCTGAAGTGGGCAAAGTTTCCTTATCAAAAAACGCTAGATGACTTTGACATTCAAGAACTGCCATCGCTTAGTGAGCGACAATTAAGGCAGCTACAGGAACTAAATTGGCTTGAAGAGTCATTTAATCTCATATTTTTAGGGCCACCAGGGGTGGGAAAAACACATATAGCAATAGGATTAGGATTAGAAGCCATCTATAAAGGTCAGCGTGTATCGTTTATATCCATGGGAGAACTAGTACCTCTATTAAAAACGGAAGAATTCCTACGGAAATCACAGCTTAAAATGAAACGCATTAGAGAGGCCGATCTCGTCATAATAGACGATCTTATGTATATGGCTATGGATCAAAACGAAGCCAATTTGTTTTTTCACCTTATTAATCATCTGTATGAACGAAGTTCTATCATACTGACATCTAATAAAGGCCCAGAAGCATGGGGAGGATTACTTGGAGATCAGGGAATCACCACGGCGATCTTAGATCGCCTCCTCCATCGCTCGGAGATTATTCACTTTGAGGGGGAAAGCCATAGAATAAAATATCGAGAGTCTTTGTTTCCGGCGAAAAGTGTTCAAAATTAATGAGCAAAAAGTGTTCAAAACTACTTGACGGTTACACTGTCTTCCAGTGGTTTATGCAAACCGACATTTATTTGAACATGGTTTATTCTGCCGAGTTTTGGTTATGGGTGCTGGGTATTCCATTTATCATCATTTTTCTCATGGCTTGTGCAAAGCTATAGTGTTTGTATTATATGAGAGTTAATGTAAAATGCACCGTTTACCCCTTTGGCATGATAGTCTCAAGGGGTATTCAAGCGGGTGAAATCTGTTTGGCGCATTTTCATGAAAACATTGCAAAGTATCCATAACATAGTTATGGCGTACATGTTATTACCGATAATGTACACGTCCGCTTAATAAAATTTATTGCACAGAGCATTTATTGTTATGTTATAATAAGAACAAACGTTTGTTTATTGGGAGGTTTTAAAGTGAGTGAAGTTAACGATAGAGGGACAAAAAAGTGGACTGCTATGATGATGCCGGAACATGAAGAAATGCTGCAGCAAATGTGGCGAGAACAAGAATATAAAAAGAAGCCAATCCTAGATGAGCAAAAGCAGTTTGAACTTAATACCAAGTTACAACTTGCGTTACAAAACGATCTTACAGTCGAGGTTGAATATTATGATCATGGTATACATGATTTTCAAAAAATAAAAGGTAAGTTATTGATGGTCGATACACTAGCCAATGCTTTGAAATTTGACAATGAGGAAAATACTTCGGTTCCTTTTGATGATGTTATGGAGGTTTTGATTGATTAATAAGCTGATAAATAATATCTAAACTGTTTTGTTCTGACCAATCATTTCGAATTTTATGTTAAAATTAATAAAGAATTTTTAAAAGAATGTTTCTTCAACAATACCAGCCAATAGTTGTCAATACTTAAGTCTAAAAAAGTTTGAAAAAACATGTTACACTAAAAATTGAACATACCAAATAGCCTTACTGCTGAACCAGTAAGGTTTCAGAGTATTGTGAACTTTAATAGTTTCTTAGGATTGGTCTACAAAGACTTCCTGACGCTTGAACATGGCGTGAATCCAGTGAACGAGTTTATTGGCACAGGCAATCACAGCGACCCTGTGTGGCTTGCCCTCGTTTCTTTTGCGACTGTAAAAGGCTATCAGTTTCTTGTTTCGGTTTTTGGCAAGACCGCATTGCACAGCTGTGTAAAGGGCCTGACGCAATCGTGATGATCCTCTTTTGGTGATACGGTTGATGGAAGCTTTATACTTGCCTGACTCAAAAACACTTGGATCTAGTCCTGCATAAGCAGCCAGTTGTTTCGGGCGTTCGAACTGATTGATGCCCCCGATTTCGGAGATGATTGTGGCTGCAAGCTTATCTCCAATCCCGGGAATCGACTGGATCAATCCATGGTTTTCAAAAGACCGAGCAAGGGCATCTATTTCTCGTTTTAATTGGGATAGGTGCTCTTGATATTGAAAAAGCATCTGAATATACATCTGTAAGCTGACAATATGACCATGACAGACAGGATGCTGAAAGGGATTACGGTCTGCCGCAGCCTTTAATTGGGCTGCTTTATCCAAAAACCATGCGTCGGAACGTCTAGCCCCGAATTGACACATATCGTCGGCTAATGTTTGTTGAGAGACTTTTTGAATAGCCGAAGCAGTCGGATAATGCAGTAAGGTGTTCAACGATAACTTGCCACAAAGATCACTGAAGACATTATGATATTCCGGAAAAATATGATCGACTGCAGCTTGGAACTGCAATTTTATTTCAACATAGCTATCCGTTAAAGCACTGTGCTGTCTGGTTAATTGACGCAGATCCAGGTATTGCTCGGTTTTCTTCTGAAAGGCTTCCAGATCTTCTTTATAGTACAACTCACCTAGATGATACGCATCGACTTTGTCTGTTTTCACCTTACGCAGACCCGTTTTTTTGGCCTCATAAGAAACGACCGGATTGATGACATAATACGTGATAGCCTGATCCTCCAGAAATTGAAGCACAGGTTCATGATAGTGCCCGGTGGATTCGAAAATGACGGCCGGAGGCTGACCGGCAACCTGTTCCACTTCCTGATAAAACTGATAAAACGTGTGAAGTCCTTGTAGATGGTGTTCAAATTTAAAGCTTTGCTTATACGTTTTTTTCCTTTGTAAAAAGGCTTGGACCTGGCTTTCTCCTTTGGCGACATCCAGGCCGATAACAGGATTCATAACTGATCACAACTCCTTAAGTAGATTCGCCGGTGCTCCCCTTACACGCCCTTGTAGTGTCATAGCTTCGCTTGTTATGCGGGATCGTGTCCCAACCAGCCTCAAACATGTTTCTACAAGGAAGGGGTGGACAGTATTACGGACGGGATCAGTGTCCCACGGGCGCACACGTCCTCCCCCGACTTCCTCAAGCATAAAACCTATAAAAAATAGGTCAACCAGTTCAATGACCGGCTGACCATATAATACGATCGGGCCAGTTAATTGAATTAAGGTGAAAAATTATTTACACGCGAGTCGTGATTTTGACTCTAGGGGGAATACCGTGACAAAGAAAGATTGGCTAGAGGTTTTTAGAACACTTGGGGACAAGGATCTTTTTGATATTCTAACTATTATAGCTAGTGTAGTATCTCCATTTTTATTATTGCTTTCTATTATTATTAGCTACAAATCAGCAAAAGCTAGTGAACAATCTGTGAAACTAAATAAGGAAATGTACGAAGTTCAGAAAAGGGAAAGAGACGAAAGTTTTTTACCGATATTCATGATTGATAATTTTTCATTTGGACCAGAAAGGAATTACATTACCTTTGATCTTGTAAATAAAAACGACAAAGATATAGTTCCGAGGCATGCTGGCAGTGAATCCCCTGCTGAAATTTATAATTGGCAAAAATCTGACCATGTGATTAAATTCACTGTATATGACGATTATCATAGTAAAGATCATTTGAAATTATGGCTTTACTATACAACACTAAATCACAAAGAAATTAATTCAAAATTAGTTTTAAGAATTATAGATGGTGATCTGGTAATACAAGAATAGGTAGCTTCCGCGGAAAAAAAGTATTCATTTCTTGGGCCATATTGTGAAACAAAATGGAATAACTTGAATTGGGGGAGAGGTTTAACTAAATGAATAATCCAAGCGAAGAAGCACCAATGTGGGGAATGTCACTAACAATATTAATACTAGGTATCCTTTTTTTAAACACTGATATTTCTTATACTGTTACCATCAATTCTTTTTCTTTTAACCTCCCATTATCAGATATTATTGGAATCGGCTTGTTAGTATTTTTTGGTGGATCCATGTTGCAAAGTATAAAAGATTTTTTTCCTGAAAGGGAAAACAAGAAAAGTATGGACATAATTAGTGTAGGATTAATTATCGGTCTAATAATATTAATCCTTTACAGTTTGTTTAAAGATATTAAAATTGTAAATCTTTTTCTGATTGCTTTATCATCTATCCCTTTGTTTGCTATACTTTCCAGTTCAATTGAGATTATTGGTCGCATTATAAATGCAAAAGGTGAGGAAGAAGGGAAACAATATAAAGAAACTTTAATCAAAGTTAGCGGTTTACTGGTAACTATTATATCTCTGTTGGTAACGATACTTTGAATAGGATGCAAAATCCAACAATACCAGCCGATAGCAGAAAAACATTATCCAATCATACAAACGGGCGCGATTGTCAGCTTAGTATTGGAGGTGCAATTATGTCTATAATCACCAGTAAGCATCTTAAAGAGAAAATTATTAACTATAACTTAATTCCATTGAAAGTAAGTCTTTTGAAGATATCTAATCAAATTTATATAGACTTAGATAACGTTGAGGATTTCTTGAATTTTGCAAGTGGTTCTAATCTTGAGTATATTTATTACTATTATACTTACTATAATTCGGAAGAATACATAATCCCTAATGACTGGTACAGTGAATATTCGAAAGAATTTAAGACTGAAGTTATTCAACATAATCGATACATAGAATCATTAGATTTTGATTCACCAAGGAATTTGACATTATTTACACTTCAAAATGGAACCTTTGTGGGAATTGAACTAGGTAACCAATGGATAGAAAATCAAGGAATCTGTGTAGCAGAAGAAGCTATTGAAATTATTGAGAATGAGTTCTATCGTGAAGTTAAAAAAGTTAATGATTCCAAGAAAATTCAACAAAAAAATGACGAAAATAATTTGAGGGAAATTATCTTTAAAGATACTGAATTTAGATTCTGTAAAAATCAAGAACTTAGATATTGGTACTTGGTTGAATTGCTTGAAAAAGAAAATATGGTGAAGTATAAGTATTTGGTCGAACCATACGGAATACCTAATAATGGAAGAATAAAAATATTTATGGATAAAACCTGGGAACTCTATAAAGAACGGAAAAAGTAAATGCTATGTATAAAAGGACATAAGCTTAGCATAGGTTGTTAAGTTTGAGGTGATGCAATAAACATCTTTATATAGACATACTTCAACAATAGGGCGCTAATCTTTAATAAGGATTGGCGCCAAAATTGCATATAAGGGCCATTTTGTGCAATAAGAAAACTTTTAAATTTATATAATGAAATGGGGATTTGAGCGTGAAAATTTTTGATTCGCATTTCCATATTATTGATTTTGACTTTCCAATTATAGAAAACCAAGGATATATACCACCGAGCTATGTTGCGTCAGATTATCAAAAGGAAACTGCTGATTTGAATGTGCAGGGTGGAGCGATTGTATCTGGCTCTTTCCAAGGATTTGATCAAGATTACTTGTTGAAGGCACTTAAACAAATGGGTTCAACATTTTGCGGTGTTACGCAATTGCCGTTTACTGTGACAGATGATGAAGTCTTGAACTTACACAACAAAGGGGTAAGGGCATTACGATTTAATATCAAACGAGGTGGATCAGAAGCTTTATCAAAACTCGACTACTTTGCAAGAAGAGTTTATGATCTGGCTGGGTGGCACAGTGAACTTTATATTGATGCAAAAGAGTTGCCCGAAATTGCGTCAACGATTGAAAGATTACCTGCCATATCGATTGACCACTTAGGACTATCTGAAGAAGGGTTACCACATTTATTAAGATTAGTGGATAAAGGGATTAGAGTTAAAGCCACTGGTTTTGGTCGTGTGCAATTTAATATCCAGAATGTCTTAAAATCAATTTATGATGTTAACCCAGATGCCCTTATGTTTGGAACAGATTTACCATCTACAAGAGCGAAAAGACCTTTTGAGTATGGAGATATTGAATTGATACAGCAACTATTTGACGAACAAGCTGCTGAAAAAATTCTGTACACGAATGCTTATCAATGGTATTTCAAATAATTTACTTATTCCTCAATCGGGCACTGTAATTGAATTAGAGCAGCGCCCGTGTTTCTTATAAGAGCCAGAGTGTTGATTTGTTGTGTCAAAAGTAAGAAAATATTTGTAGATGCTTTAGCTTCATCTTAATCCCCAAGAGGAGGGGGATTTATGAATGACAATAAATTGTATAATCAACTCGTAGAATACTTTGAACGTCAACTTTGACGCACACTATCCAAAAAGGAAGAAACTTTTGTTCAATGGATGGCACATCAAAATAGTGTAGATTGTGACAATAATAGAAATGGTGAGTGATTAAAATATGTCCCTAAAACTATTGTGTAATTATGTCCTTTCAGAGGCTTATGAAAAGGCAAGGCAGGAAGGTTTAGATGAGGATTTTATTGATTTGCTTAAAAATGAATTGAATCATCGTGATTTATTGGATTTGGATCAGGATATTGTAATTAATTAAACAAGACGATCGGGCGCCATTCTTGAATAAAAGATTGACGCCCGTGTCATATATATAAGGGTCAATTGTTGAATGAAACTTTTTGGACTAATCCCATAGGTGTAGTCAAAGGATGCTTTCAACTTTTAAAGAGGGGGCAGTCTTATTTTTTATCCTGCTTCTTATCCAATATGGATCTTAGTTCTTTAATATCCTCTTCAGACAGGTCTTCATCCTGAATGAATTGAACGAGCATCGATTTCAAGGTGCCGTCATAGAATCGTTTTACAAAGGAGTCTGTTTTGGCACGTTGGCACTCGTCTTGGGAATAAAACGGGTAGAATGTATAAACTCTCTGATTTTTATGGACGCCGACAACTTCTTTTTTAGTGAGCCGATCCAACAGTGTACGTACGGTTTTCGGCTTCCAGTTCGTCTGTGCTTGCAAGGATGAAATGATATCATTTGCTGTTTGCGGCGCCTTTTCCCAGAGAACTTTTAAGACTTCCCATTCCGACTCTGAAATAGTGGGTATTTTATTCGTCACGTTATTCCCTGCCTTTACCTTTTAAATAGATGCCTTTATCGTACAAAATGGATTTCGTAATTTCAGCAGCTATACTGCCACTGCCATGATGGTCGCTTTCAATATTAGTTGCGAAAAAATACGTATTGTTTTCTGTTTCTACATATCCAATGAACCAGCCATTCACATTTTTCCCGTTGACCGTTCCTGTGCCGGTTTTGCCATAGAGTGTTGCACTGTCTTTCGTCTCCAGTTTGATGGCATCTTTTATGAATTGAATGTTCTTACCATCAAATCCAAATTGGTTTGTATAAAAGTCTTTGAGTGTCTGCACCTGCTCAATCGGTGAAATTTTTAAGGAAGATTCAAGCCAATAGTCTTCGGTTCCACCCGACAGATTCTGATTGCCGTACTGTATTTTATCAAGGTAAGATTCAATGTTTTTCATTTGTACCTTTTTGTCCAGTTGCTGGAAGTACCAAGTTACGGAATTTTCCATTGCAGTAAGTAAATTTTGATTCTGGTTCCAGCTTTGATAAGGATACGAGTTCCCATTCCACTTCATGGAGTTGTCATTTCGTGCGATGACTTCGGACTCTAATGCAAATAGTGCACTGTAAATTTTGTACGTGGAATTTGGCGAAACCCGTAATGTGCTTTTGTCTTTATTATAGATATTGTATTGTTCCTCCTGCAAATCGTACAGTACAAAACTACCTTCATATCCACTGAAAAATGCGCTTAAATCCTCATACATTGTCTGCTTATTGTCGAAATCAATCCTATCATCACCATAAGGCATTGCAGAAACAATTGGTATCTGACTCACGACAATTCCGACAAGAAGTATAAAAACCAGGATGCTTTTCAGTTTTAGTAGCTTTGTTTCAGATCTAAAGGCTGCAATACGTTCAATCCGTTTTTTTAATTGTTTTTTTGAACTAGCGATTTGGTTAACCATTGAGAAATGCCTTGGAAGATAGGATTTATCCGCAAACATAATAATCGTGTTTCCGTATGCTGCATGCTGGTATTGATCCAATGTATTTAGGACAGCACTGTCACACGCGATTTCTCGGTCCAACCGCATTTCCCTGAACGCCATCCAGATCAGTGGATTAAACCAGTATAAAATCTGGAATAAGACGATCAGATAATTTGTGGCAATGTCTTTATATTTATAGTGATGTAATTCATGCAGCAAAATGTATTTTATTTCATCCATGGACAGCCACGCTTCAGCATGACTCGGCAAGACTATATAGGTTTTAAATATCCCGAACGTCAATGGTGATTTGATCAATGGCGATTCTCCCAATACCAGTGGTCGTGATACATTCAACAGTTGTTTGCACTGTTTGAATAATGATAGAACCCTGCTATTCGTTAGCAGGATTATGGACTTTTTAATTTGTCGCAGTTTTATCCATGCGTGAATGGAGAGAGCAATCATCACGAGCATGCCTACAATCCATGTGATGGTTAAAACGTGATTCAAAAATGTCAAATCAATCCGGTTAACGGATGTTGAAAAATCGTGCATCCAATTTCCATTTTCCCATGATCTAGGGTTTTCGGTTGTAGTCACAGATGGTAACGGATTACTGTTTTGGTTCCCGTTCCACGTGAACTTATCTCCGAAGTTTAATAATTGGGTTGGAATATAAGGTAATAGTAAAGCGATTAGTAACAGGAACCAGAGATTATATTTCCATTTGGATGACAATTGGTTCTTAAAAATCTTTCGGATCAGCATGATAGCGATGATCATGATAGAAGATATGAACATACTAACAGCCAGATGGAGGACAGACATTTCTTTATCTCCTTAATCGCGAAGGTATTTACACAAAGCGCCTCTATTTTACCACTCAAGTCCATTTTATTGTTATGGAAAGAAATGCAAAAAAAGAAGGGTCACACATGCCGTCCCTGACTGGCATGTGTGTCCCGGATTTTCTTATTTAAAAGCGTTCAGTGTGATTTCGGCAGCCTTTGCAATCAGTGCATCATCATATTCGGCATTCTCTGTATCGTGCCGGGACATAATTGCAATGACGATTGGTTCTTTGTTCGGTGGCCATACAACGGCAATGTCATTTCTTGTTCCGTAGGTTCCGGCTCCGCTTTTATCAACAACTGTCCACTTTTCAGGTGCGCCTGCACGTATTAATGGATCTCCTGATTCATTGCCTGTCATCCAGTCGATAAGCAATTCACGTTTATCATCTGGCAGAAAGTCACCAAGGGCGACCTTCTTCAGATTGGTGGCCATAGCTCTCGGTGTGCTTGTATCACGCTTGTTCCCCGGTGTGAATTCATTCAATTCGGTTTCGTATCGTTCAGGCTGGGTAACGTCATCGCCAATGTCACGTAAGGCATGCTCAAATTTATCAGGACCCCCAATCGCCTCAAGTAGAAGATTCCCCGCAGTGTTGTCACTTTTCCGGATGGCCGCTTCACTTATTTCCAACAGCGTCAATCCGGCATCCACATGTTTTTCAGTAACCGGAGAATAAGTAACCAAATCATCATTGGTGTATGTAACGACTTTTTCAAGATTTTCTATGTTGTTTTGCTTAAGCAAGATTGCTGCAGCCAAAGGTTTGAAGGTGGATGAATAGGCAAAACGTTCATTCGGTCGGTATTCGATGGTTTGATTCGTCCCTGTATCCATTGCATAGACACTGATTTGGGCATCAAACTCATTTTCAAGCTGTACAAACTTTTCATCCTTATTGATCGTTTGCTTTGATTCATTCTCCTTGTCGGATGATGTATCGGTCTTATTACCTGCATTTCCGCACGCGGTAAGTATTGTTAGTAACAGCAACGTTATGGACAGTGTAAACAGGTGCATACCGATTTTGGATGGGCTCGTTTTTCTCATATTGGTACCTTCTCTCTATTAGATTGAATTGCTCATATTTGTTTTCTTCGTTTACCAACCGTTATTTGTAAGCATTTTATACCTCCTTATTAACTCTATGACTACAACTGTAGTGTAATACTACAGTTGTAGTCTATAAAATGTCAAGCTAAAATTTAAAAGTAGTTTGACACAATCTTGAAGTGTTTTTCTGTGAAAGTGGAGAATGGTGTGGGCAAGTATGTCATGGAATAGGAAAAGGTATCGATTACAAAGATGAGGGCGCAGATCGTGGAATAAAGGAAGGATAGGATTTTTAGGTGGATCTTATATGTTAAAATATTATTATTCACTTTGGGGAGTGAGATGTAAATGGAAAATAACACTGCAACCGAATTATGGAATGACTATTCGCGGAGGAATTATTATGATTAAGCGCATCACCATTATAACCCTTATTGCTATCATCGCTCTTGGGGCGGCTTTCTTTTTCATTCGTTCATTGGCTGATAATACAAATGGTAAACAAGCAGACCAACAACCAAAGAATCCATCATCGGGTCATGAAAATGTAGAGATCCAGGAGCCGGAAGAAGCTTTGGACAACATATTCAACTTAGCCAAACAAGGAAAAATCCCGGAAAGCAATATCGTTGTCGGTGAAACGACCACTGATGCGGTGCAAGAAACTTTGGGGGAACCGGAAAAGACCACGGATACGGATGTTGGTCGTTTTTTGAACTATCCGTCACATGACATTGATGTCGGTATTACAGAGGGTATTGTGTCTGATATGCGTTCATCACAGGGTCAATTCAAGTCGTTCGATTTTGATACAATTAAATCAAATAAAAAGTCCGATGATACGCGTTACTACCAAAACGAAGATTACAATCAAATCATTCTTGTCTATGAACTTTCCAACAATTATGTCTTGAAATGGGTGTTGCCGAAACCTGCCGATGATTCAGATAACCCTAATGTAGATCATATTTCATTATCAAAAGAAATTAGCGGGAGTGGTGTAACTGATGAGAAAGGTGATAATCCCAGTGATACAGGCAACGATGATATGAGCCTTGATGAAAAAATTGGACAAATGATATTCAGCGGGGTCGATGGAACGGAAATGACCACTGAAACAAAAGACATCATCCAAAAGTACCATGTTGGAGGTATCATTTTATATGCCAATAACATCAACAGTAAGACGCAAACTGTCAACTTTTTAAAAGGGATGAAAGCTGCGAATGCTGACAATTCTTATCCATTATTTTTGGGTGTTGATGAAGAAGGCGGCCGTGTGACACGAATGCCTGATGGAGTGAAAAGCCTGCCGTCGAGCCGTTCGATTGGAGAACTGAGCGACAAGAATGTATCCTTCAATGTCGGTACCATCCTCGGTGAGCAGATGAAGGCACTCGGTTTCAATTTGGACTTCGCGCCTGTCCTCGACGTTAACAGCAATCCAGATAATTCTGTTATCGGAGATCGTTCATTTGGTGACGACCCCGATATTGTCGCCAGGATGGGCATCCAGACAATGAAAGGAGTTCAGAGTGAAGGGATTATTTCAGTTATAAAACATTTTCCTGGGCACGGGGATACGAGCAAAGATTCTCATTTGCAACTCCCAAAGGTTGATAAAAGCTACAAGGAGCTGTCCAAATTAGAACTTATACCTTTCAAAAGAGCCATCTCAGAAGGTGCGGACGTCAGCATGGTTGCACATATCTTGTTGCCAAAAATCGACGCAAATGATCCGGCATCCATGTCAAAAGAAGTGATAACGGGTATTTTGCGGGAGGATTTTAATTTTGATGGCGTCGTCATGACCGACGACTTGACGATGGAGGCAATAACAGATCATTATCATGTCGCACAAGCAGCAGTCCAAGCGGTGAAAGCGGGTGCAGATTCATTGCTTGTTGGACATAACCCGGATTTGATTTCCACTGTTTTTGATAAATTGAAAGAGGCTGTTGAAAATGGAGAAATAAGCGAGGACAGGATAGACGAAAGTGTGGAACGCATCACTGATTTGAAAGAAAATTATCAGCTGTCGAATGAAAAAAAGCGAGTACCCAATTTCCAATCGATTAATAAAAATGTGGAAGCCATTTTGAAAAAGGTATCCTAAAAGTTTTTCAACAGCACATGAGTGAAACTGTACAGCGTTACAGTTGGGAATCCCTGACCCAAAAGGCAGGGTTCCGTGCGAAGGGCGTGACCCATGAAGATCAATGCAAGTAGACTTTCGGATGTCTGTGGAAGTGGACAGATGCTGGATAGAAGTCAGGAATCGACTGATGCCAGGGTGGGACAAACGTATACCGTCCATCGCTTGTGGGAGGAAACAGGGATCGCAAAAAGCTATCAGCCCTGTGTCAATCGCATATTAAGAGGAGAAACAGAACAAAGGAAGATACGAAAGCAATGACGTAAAGGGAGTAAACAGATCATCTGTTTAATGACCTTTATCTCTAAAAGAGACGCCATGGGAGGAGCCACATGCGTAGACCCGCATGTGTGGAGCTGTGAGAGACGTAGTCACTAATGGCTACGCCTACTCGGTTAATCACAAGTAATATCAAAATCCAAGAAGAATTAAACTTGTATATCTGTGGTCTTCCGCTATACGAAGGGCGCGAGAACCGAATAAAAAGTGCGCTGTTTCTTGATTTATGGGCTAGGTTGTGGAGTGAAGTATTGTGCTTAATGATTTTAAAAACAAGCGCTATTGGATACTTATGCCGCCATTTTTAATTAGTACTTTTTGCCTTTCTCCCTAGTATTACACGTATTATTCATTTTTAGTAATTATTGTGTTTTGGATTGTCTACCATAGTTGGAATCATTATGCAGAAAAAAATAAACAAAATAATTTGGAATAGTTACCTTAAGCAATACGATCGGGCGCTTTCACGGAATAAGAACAGAGTCCAAAAGCCAAAGGGGTAGTGTATAATTAAGCTACTATATCAAACATGAAAGGAAGAAGCTTTAAATGGCACAGCTTGAATTGCAGATGTATGACTATAATGAATGGGCAAATAGACAAATTTTCAACCGATTAAGGGAGCTTCCCAAGGATGTTTATCGTCGAGAAGTGCAAAGTGTGTTTTCATCGGTATCTCATATTTTAGCCCATGTTTATCTTTCTGATCTTGGGTGGATAGAAGTTTTTTCCGGTAAAAGTATGAATGATTCATTGATGCTACAAGAGCAGTTAAAAGAGGAAACAGTGTCAAAGGAAATAGAAGAAATGGAAACGATGTTTCTTAAACTTTCAGAACGATACAAGTTATTCCTAAGTAAAATGGAAAACATAGATAAATCTCTTGTGATTGAAAATCCGAATGGTGATTTGATGGAAACAAGTGTATTTGAGCAAGTGCCCCATGTTGTGAATCATGGAACATATCATCGTGGCAATATTACTGCTATGTTAAGACAGATGGGTTATGCTTCTGTTCCGACAGATTATGGCCTTTATTTATATTTAAAACAAATGGAGAATAATCAAGAATGAATCTTTAATTTTGATTGTTCATGAATCGGGCGCAAATCCTTAATTGGCGCCTGTACCATATATGGGGAATCAAATTGAACAATAGAAGGGTTTTTGAGCAATCGAGAAGAATTTTTCGCATTTATATGTGATAAACTTAAAAAAATTGATTCTAGAACGTCAATAAGGAGGATTCTCTCATGGCGAGTGCACCAAATAACAAGAGAACGGATTCTGCCTCAAGAGTGATAATGACATCACCGCAAACCATTTATCAGTCATTCTTAAACCCTGAAGCATTGGTTTCTTGGCTTCCGCCAAAAGGAATGTCGGGTCATATTGATATGTTTGAACCCCACGAAGGTGGAACTTATAGAGTGACTCTCACGTACGAAATAGATCAATCAAACCCTGGGAAAACTTCAGAAAACACTGATGTAGCTCAAGGGAAATTTGTGGAGTTGGTTCCGGACAAGCGAATTGTGCAATCAGTAGAATTTGATTCCGAGGACCCGGCGTTCTCGGGCGAGATGACACAGAAATGGCTCTTAGAAGCCATTCCAGAAGGCACAAAGGTCACTATCGTTTGTGAAAACGTACCTGAAGGAATACGAAAAGGGGACCACGACACAGGTTTAAGATCCACACTAGAGAATCTGGCTAACTTCACTGAATAACATGTAAACAATTTTGATGCCTTTGTAAATATCATCAATCTTAAGCAATAGGGCGCTTATCAGGAACAAAGATGTTCACGTTACTAGCTAAATGGTCATTATTATGGAGCAATACATTGTAAGAACAATGGGGATTTAATCTAATCCTTATAAAGCTAAAAAGGCAAAATGATAATCGAATATTGAAACTAAATGTATGCTCATCATATATATAAATAATTATGTTTAAGGGAGGGGTTCAAATTAGAAGGTTTATTTATTACTTTGCTTGGACAATCGGTATTGGATTTATAATTTACTTGGGAATGAGATATCAAATTCGATTAGAAGAGGAAGCTAAAAAAAACTTTGAATTGTTACCTGTTGTATTATTTGCAACACTATTCCCTATTGTAATTGGACTATTTCTCAGAGTACCAAAATTGATTATTGAAATGAAACAGGATAAACAATGGGGATTTGATTGGGTTAAATTTATTGCAATCGCATTACCGTCGCTTTATATAATAACTTTTTCGATATTATCGTATACACCTCTAGGAAAAAACTTTACTTGGTTACCAGATATCATAATATTTAGCAGCCCTACCATTCAAGTAATTGCTGGAGTTGTTCTTGGATATACCTTTTTAGATAGTTTAATGAAAGAATGATTTTTCAACTAATTAATGAATGATTCTAAAGGAACATCCTACCTATGTTATTCAGTCCACTTTATTATTTTTAGCGACTAAGGTGTATTTAGTTCAATAAGGTTTATGGAATTTTTTTGAATAACAGGCATCATTCTAATCACAAGGGGATATGAGAGTGGGTATTACAACACCAATTTTAGCATTGGTTGTCAGTATTGCGTACATCATTGTAGGTAAGATAATTGTCGGGAATAAAAAGAGAAAAATCTCTGACAAGTTTGGTAAAAATATTCAAATAGTCGGATTAGTGATATTTGGTGTTATTGGTATATCTTGTATTCTCTTTGTTTTAGATATTTCCAATAATGATGTTATGAAGTGGTTTTGGTTATTCTTTTTAACAATAACACTGGGCTTTCAGTCATTTTTAGAGTGGAAGTTTCTGAGGGAAACCAGGGAATATATGGTTTCACTAGTTGTACTAATGATTGGGCTAATTTATATTTTAATTTTTATATTCTAATGTTTTTCTATAATTAATTTGCGTGCTTTAAATAGGTAACTGTGAAGTTTTTCCCTAATAAGGAATAGCGGCTATATCGCATATAAGGGTCAGAAGGAGTTGATATCCGTGGTCATTTTGGCAGAAGTATTACGTAGAATTTCTTACGTAATACTTATTATTAGTGCTGGTTTCTTTTTACGGCATTTGGAAAAGACTAAAAAGCAAAGAAAACTTTTAACCTTTGAATTTACAATGTACATAATCATACAGATTGCATTTGTCCTCTTTGCAATTAGCTTATTGATTTCGATATTTGTTAATTGATTGTAAGACTCATAAGTTACGACTCATTTCCGCAAACGGGTGCGCTTCTTGAATAAGAATCAGCAGGAGGGTCCTATTAATATTGGCCATTTGTCGAAGGAATTATGCTAATCTTGAATCAAAATATACTGTTTCATTAAAAGGAGTGAATTCGTTGGAATATAAACAAGCTGATGATTGCTTTATAGTTGACAACCCCAAGGATTTGCTTTCCGCGTTAAAAAACAAAGAAGATTATATTATAATTCAGGAAGACTATAAAAAAGAGTTCGAGAAAAATACTCAATTGCCGCTTATGGAAACAGAAGAAATGGCCTTTCAACTAGGATTCCGTGGTTGGGCTGGCATTTGGGGAGGAATATTTTTTCATATTATCAATTTCTTTAGCAAAGGAAGTAAGCAACAAAAGAAAATTGACAGCAAGATCCGCAAATACAACGTTAAAAAATTGAATGAAGATGAAATTCTCCTGTATTTGCGTCAATTGGAATATTAAATTATCAGGTGCTTTTCCCTAATAAGGAATAGCGTAGTATCACATATAAGGGCCATTTCCTTGTTCACTCAAAGTTTGGTCATTGCTGTATTGCTTGCTTTTGTTTTTTAAAGCAATCGGGCGCTTATCTTTAATAAGGATTGGCGCTAATCTTGAGCCATTGGGCCAGATTGTGGAAGATTATATTATGTAAATGAGGGTCACATATGAGTAAAAAATTGCAGTCTTTCGGATTTGTTTTATTGATTTCAGGTACAGTTTTATTCGGTATAATGCACCTTGCGATTGCTTTATATATGCCCGATCGGGTATACACAGCTACACCGCCGAGTGCATTTGTGACTGTTTTAAATGAAATCTACGGATGGGTTACGTATATATTAAGCATTGTTTTTATGGTCGCAGGTGTATTTTTTAGTATCTATGGTTTTATTAATAAGTCGTTGCAGAAACAAGTGGAAGAAATTAAAGACAGAGATATGCAATGGCGGCAAGAGGTAAGCAAAGATCTTAAAGATGAGGATAAGGACGTCCAATAAACTTAATAACGTTTGATCCAGAAAAGGGCGCTTTCGCGGAATAAAGGCTACGCTCACTATTGTTTTCTAGTATATTAAGGGGGCCATAAAATGAAGAAAGTAAAGAATCTTGCACATTCCGAGTGGAGATTAAGTGTGATGGCTTTAGCGGCCCTTATTGGGAATTTTATTGCAATCATTGTTGTCCTGCGTGAACTGAATATAACATATGTGATAGGTTGTCTGGTCGTTTTTGCATTAGTGGTTGTTGCTAATACGATTTACGTGTACTATAAGAGAAAGAAAAAAAACGAGGTGGAAAATGGGAACCACAATCGCGGATAGCAATCCATTAATTCCTTGATTATAATTTGTGACGTGTCGTTTCGCTTATTCTTTAATCGGGCGCCATTCTTGAATAAGGATTAGCGTGAGCATCATATATAAGGGTCATTTTATTGAATAAAATAATCCATATACGATGAAAATAAAAAGAGATTCAGATGAGGGGGAATTCTTCTTATGAATATTTGTACGGTTAAATAAAAGTTCACTGAATAAACTGGATAAGTAAAAAGGTAAATATCGAGGAATGGTAAAATTATATGAACAAAGACCCGAGAATAAACCATGCAACCGAATTAAAATAAACAATCGCAAAACTGTTAATGAGATATGTGTATTTGGTTAGAAATTAAAGTCTATTTAATAGAAGGTTGGAAAAATCAATAGTATAATAAAATCATAGGAATTAATATTGATTATTCCTTCAATATAGTATTCTTATAACTATTTTCTACTAATTAAGCAGGAGGTAATATCCAATGAAAGCTGCAGTCTGGTATGGAAAAAAAGACTTACGGGTAGAGGAAATAGAACTAAAACAAACGAAAGATACCGATGTTAAAGTAAGGGTAGCTTGGGCAGGTATTTGTGGCAGTGATTTACATGAGTATGAAGAGGGACCGGTGTTTGTACCAAATGAAAAAGAGGATCCGTTAACTGGAGAAATCGCTCCGCTAACCATGGGGCATGAATTTGCGGGTGTTATTGAAGAAGTAGGTCCAAAGGTGACAAAATATAAAGTTGGCGATAGAGTAGCAATTAATCCAACAATCACTTATGGAAATAAGTCGGAAGACCTTGATCCTTATGATGGTTTCAGCTTTATCGGCCTTCACGGTGACGGTGGTTTTACTAAATATGCAAATGTACCAGAAGATAACGTTTATCTACTTCCAGAATCTTTAACACTACAGGATGGAGCTTTAGTAGAACCAACTGCGGTTGCCGTACAAGCTGTAAAAGAAGGGAAACTGCAGTTTGGTGATACGGTAGCTGTATTTGGTGCAGGTCCAATTGGTTTAGTGACAATTATTGCAGCTAAAGCTGCTGGTGCCAGCAAGATTATTGCTTTAGATTTGTCGGAAACTAGAATTGAAAAAGCAAAAGAATTAGGAGCAACCCATGTCGTTAACTCTAGCGAACAAGATGCTGTTACAGCAATCAAGGAAATTGTTCCAGATGGAGTAGATGTTTCCTTTGAAGTTGCCGGAGTAGCACCAACATTTAAACAAGCAATTGATGCAACAAGGGCACGTGGAACAATGGTTATTGTTTCTATATTTGCTAGGGAGATTGAATGGAATCCAATACAGCTTACAAATACAGGTGTAAAAGTTACATCAACAATCGCATATACACCTACTACATTCCAACAAACTGTAGATTTAATGGGAACAGGACAATTAAAACCACAGGGAATTATTACAGACCAAATTCAATTGGATGATATTGTTGAAAATGGATTCGAAGCATTGACAAACGATAAATCACAAGCAAAAATATTAGTGGAATTAAGTGGTGAGAAATAAAATGTATTATTTAACCCTGAGTAGCAGCTGTTACTTGGGGTTTTGTTATGACTGTCAGCTAGGTCCAGGTAGATAAATTAGCGAAGTGATATTGAACTCTTCTTTAAGAAGAATATTGACGATATTCTGCAATACCAGCTAATAGTAGAAGTGGATAATTCCATTAACGGGCGCTATTCCGTAATAAGGAATGGCGCCAAGATGGCATATTAGAGCCATTATGTTGAATGTTAATCAAATGATTTAAGGAGAGTTATGTTGAAGAAAATCTATATTCATATCCTAAATATAGTCGGCCTCATTGTATTGTTAGTATTTAACGCTTTTGCTTATCTTGGTATGAATTTTACTCCATCAAATGAGCCTCTTACTGCAGAATATATTTTTCTAGCTAGTTTTTATCTAATTTGGGGAGTTTTTTATTATTTACAATTAAAACTAAATTCTTTAAAAAATTTTTTGATCCTAATTATTCTGGAATTGCTTATCA
Organism: Lentibacillus amyloliquefaciens; assembly: GCF_001307805.1. Classification (GTDB taxonomy): domain Bacteria; phylum Bacillota; class Bacilli; order Bacillales; family Amphibacillaceae; genus Lentibacillus; species Lentibacillus amyloliquefaciens. The sequence continues at coordinate 2,938,385 of NZ_CP013862.1, forward strand.
TTATAGGCTGGAGTTTCTTTTGGGGTACACCATACGGACATACATTAATAGAATCTTTGTTTGAGTAAGGTTAATCTTCCTCAAACGGAGCGCGATTGTTTAAAATCAAAAAAGTAATCCCTAGACGTTATTAACACCAGGAGGGATTACTTTTTTGGTTTAGTCCTATTGTACTGACCGTTGACGTTGTAGCGTCATGGGCCTTTACCAGTATATTCGAAAAATTACTTTCTATGATTCATTACACACACGTTTATACTATCTTAAAACAGCTTGTTTTTTACAATCCATTCACCATTATTTTCCTCGATCCAATTTCTGTTTATCAAATCATTAACGCTTTTTTGAATCTCATCTGAACTATGCCCTGAACGCACTTCTAATTCTCGAATAGAAGGCACTTTTCCCTTTTTATTATTGTGTTTCAGAATCGTGACTAATTTTCTTTCAAAATCAGACAGCTGCAAAGTTATTCTTCCTCTCTTGGATAGTTGGAACTGCTAAACTAAAGTAGACCATTTCCGCTAAATAAAAATGAACACTTTCTGGCAGAGGGGTAGCAGCGAATGGAGGGCTGTCCCGAGGGGCAGCCCTCCATTCGCTTTCGAAATTTTTATCCCCCTATCTTCAAATTTTTTCTTCACATTCCTATATAATGTCATAGATATTGAACATTTATACTACATAGAGGAATGGGGAGACGGAAAGGTGGAAAAGTGGCACGTGTACATGGATATTTATCAATTAAAACAGCAAGGGTTTAAGATTCGAAGAATCGCTAGAAAGTTGGGCATTTCAAGGACGACGGTCTATAAGTATCTCGAAAAATCTCCGGAGGAAATGGGTGAATGGATGGCCTCAACCCAGACAAGAAGAAAAAAGTTGGATCCGTATGAAATGCTCATCCAAACATGGCTCAGTGAACATCCGGATCTATCCGCATCACAAATTCATGATTGGTTACTTGAAAGATATACAGATCTAAAAGTTGGCGAAAGCACTGTGCGCCTGTTTGTCAATGAGCTTCGTGAAAAATACAACATTCCTAAAACAGAAGCCATGCGGGACTATCAAGGCCTTCAAGATCCGCCCATGGGTCAACAAGCTCAAGTAGACTTTGGGCACACCGTTCAAAAAACACCCGATGGCAAGGAGGTTAAACTCACGTTCATTACGTTCGTTCTCTCGCACTCGCGGTATAAATTTGTCAAATGGCTGGATAGGCCTTTGACAACAAAAGATGTAATTGACTGCCACGAGCAGGCCTTTCACGCTTTTGGAGGGATCCCTTATGAAATTGTTTATGATCAAGATGCCTTAATCGTGGTCAGCGAGAATGCCGGGGATTTGATCTTGACCGAGGCATTTCAGGCGTATCGCGAGGAAAGAAAGTTAACCATGTACGTTTGTCGAAAAGCCGACCCTGAGAGCAAGGGAAAGGTTGAAAATGTGGTCAAGTTTGTGAAAGGGAACTTCGCGAAAAATCGTATCTTCGGCACGTTGGATCGCTGGAAGGAACAAAGCGACGCATGGCTTGAACGAACGGGAAATGGGAAAGTGCATAACACAACCAAAAAAAGACCCGTCGAAGTGTTCGCTCTGGAAAAACAACACTTACGACCGGTCACCACAAAACTGACACTTTCTCGTGTGGATTCCAGTATAACAAGAACGGTTCGAAAGGACAACACGATTTTATACCAATCGAATCGTTACTCCGTTCCTCTGGGCACCTACAGACAAAATAAAATCGTGTACATTCAAACGGACGACCATAGCTTGGTGATCCGTGAACACCAGGAGGGACCTGTGATCGCCAACCACAGTATTAGCCACGGAAAAGGCAAGTTGATTCAAGACAGCCAGCACACACGTGATCGAACGAAGGGGATCGCTGCCTATATGGCGACCATAGCCGAAAAGTTTGAAGACAAAGAAAAGGCCATGACGTTTTTAGAAGCCCTTCACAAGAAGTATCCTCGTTATATTCGGGACCAGCTTCAACTCATGTCGAAAGCTTTGAAAGAGATCGAACCAACCATCGGTGACGAAGCGTTGCACATGTGTATGCAGCAAGGCATTGAGAGCGCCACAGAGTTCGGCGATGTTGTTCAGTACATCAAACGCCAGCGTCAGGTGGACCATGCGGCATTGGATCACACAAAAGAGCCGGTCAAGCCTTTAAATGGGCGGGAGACGTCCGTCGATGATACAAAGCCACAGACGCGAGACGTGAGCGACTATCTCGCCTTACTGGAAGGAGCATCCGTATGACTCAGACACTTGAACAACTTCAACAGCAATTGCGTTCGCTAAGGTTGTCCGAAAGCGCTCAGTACCTGCCTGAACTAGTGCAACAAGCAGAGTCCGAAGATTGGACTTATCGAACGTTTCTTCATCGCCTGGCATCTTATGAGCAAAAACGTCGGGATGAGAAGCAAGTGGAAAAGAGACTGAAATGGGCGGCGTTCCCTTTCTATAAAACGCTGGATGCCTTTGATCTCGACGAGCAGCAGTCCTTAAGCAAAAAGCAGCTGAACCAACTGCAAGAGTTTACATGGCTCGACCAACTGTATAACCTCATTCTCCTCGGACCGCCAGGGGTAGGCAAGACCTTCCTGGCGACGGGGTTAGGGATTGAGGCCATTCACCAAGGATATAAGGTTTCCTTTATATCCATGGGTGACCTCATTCACACCTTGAAAACGGAGGAGTTTACGCGGAAATCGCAGATAAGAATGAAACGTATCAAAGATTCTCATCTGGTCATTATCGATGACTTGATGTATATGGCGATGGACAATCGGGAAGCGAACCTGTTTTTTCACTTGATTAATGACCTCTATGACAAGGCCTCCGTCATTTTGACGTCTAACAAAGGGCCAAGTGAATGGGGAGAATTATTAGGTGATCCCGGCGTCGCTACAGCGATCTTGGATCGCGTATTACACCGAGCAGAAATCATTCATTTTAGAGAGGATGAAAGCTATCGAATGAAGCATCGTTCTTCCATTTTTGAGGAAAAAAGTGTTCACAATTAATTAGCGAAAAGTGTTCATTTTCACTTGACGGTTACAATAGTAAGCTTCAAACAACCGATTATACACTTTCTTCAGTAATCTATAGAAAAAGACCACCATTATAAGGTGGTCAAAATAAAAAGGGGGTCAATTAGAACATACATTCCCTTAGAGGGTTAATTATATTTTAACCTGTTTATTTAGTTAAGTCAATAGAAAAAGAACATTTGTTTCTGTTAAAGACAAACAAAGATTACCAAGCTATATTTAGCTGTCATTCAGTCCTTTTTATTGTTCAATCAGAGTACACCCTGTACATACATATATAGATACTTGTTACTTTGATCGCTGTCACTTTTGTACGAAGACATAAATTAAAGTACATTAGGGACATAAACTTGAGTACATAAAGTTATTAACAACAGCAAAACCGCCCCATTTCAGCCTAATTAAGCACATCGCAATCACCCATCTTTTTTTTAAATACCATTCAAACCACCTTTCAATTGCTCAGCAAAATGCCCCGATGGATCAATAATAGGCGCTAAAGTTATTCCGCGAAAGCGCCTGATTACGTAAAACTACTGTTGACAAAATAAATAAGTGTGTTCGTTTCCTCAGCTTTATTATTGGATAATATTTATCCATCCCGTTAAGTTTTATCAGAGATTAAACAGGGAACATTTTTGTCACATTATTTTAATAATTATGGAGGGGTAAGTTCATGCGCAACGAAGAATGCGTAATGAAATGGATAAAAGAAACCTTTGACGATCTGAGCGAAGTCACTATAGAGGATTATGACCGTTTACCGTGTGGCAAGAAAATAACGGATTGCACTAATGATTATGTAATCGTTTACTATGACAATACAAAAGATAGGGTAAATTTTTTATTTAAAGAAAAATAGGAAAAAACTGTTAACAAAGCCACCTTCATTTTGTATCATAATTCCAAATATAGTCAGCTACATACCTACAACATGCGAAGGAGAAGGACAAAAAAAGATGGATTCATTTGAGAAGGTCTACATACAACTGGTTCATGAATTTGAAAATAAACTTAATCGAAAATTAACAATTGATGAAAAGAAATTACTAAAATGGGTAGCCAAAAGGCATGCTTTGAAATCATAATGGAAACATATGTCTGATTAGGAATTAGGTGCAGGATGAACAATTTATCTGATGCCTTGCTGGTTGAAAGCTATCACCGAGCAAAGGCATTAAATTTACCCTCAGATTTTATTTGGCTAATTGAAAAGGAAATAGAACAACGCGATTTGTTATAGCAAGAGGGTCATTTACAAACAGAAAAGTAGCAACTGTCATTTTCCCCGTAACGTTCCCTTCTAACACAAACATGTGAAAACTTTTGTGCTAAAAAAGTTATCTATAATTATGCTGTTATACGGTTTTATTTTTGCTAAAATTGCTTTTCGATAGTATCCATTTCAGCAAAAACCCCACAAACAAACCCGGGATTACACTCAATATGGGAAGCCCAATAGGTCCCAACAATACGCCGAATAGCGTTAGTTTCGATGAATATATTGTTCCCACAGTTACAAAATAAGCTGAAAACACAAATGGCAAAAACGAATATGGTTCTTCCCCCCACCTGCATCTTTATAGGCGTCCCACATCGCAAAGAAATACAGACAAGGATAAAACATGAGCCATTGATAATCAGCTTGTTGAATCGCTTGTTCAATTTCTCCATGAAAGCTCAGAAGAATGACCTTGTTAAAGTTTCCCAGTACATTGACCAAAAACTCTAAAAAAATCAATACAATCCCTTTAATATATTTTCTGTTGAGGAGTTGTCCAAACCCTGGAAGGGCAATGCTCCATAGCAATTTTTCCATACATAAATATCCTAATGTTTTTTATTTGCTAAATCTTTGCGGTCAGCCGCTTCCGGAGGGCGTTCCATCCATCCGTTATCTATCATGATTTTTGCGCCTTCATTTGAATATTTCGCAATTTCCGCAATTAATCGGCTATATTTTACACCTATGTCATGTCTTGGGCTTGTAGACATGGCACGACCGTACTGACCTATCCCAGACGCAATAAGAGTAGTAATATGGAACATCATGAGTTTGTCAGAAAAGGGGGAAACCGTTGAATCCGTCACTTCAGAGGTCAGGTTCGTTGTCCCTTGTGAAAGATAATCTTGATTCAATAAAGAACTGAAAATCTCAAGATGTTTTCCTGAAATTTCTCGTCCCTTTTCAAGATACTTACGGACTTTTTTATCTTGCGCCACCTGACTAAATCCTGTAATTATGGCTTGACCTAAAGCGTTTCGCTTGGCATTGTAAACAAGAGAGCCAATTTCAACGCCGAGCAAAGGCCTTTGTTCACCAATGTACCCTGCCAAAAAGCTATGGTCTTTTACAAAATCAATTTGTTCAGGCTTTGGTATATGCGGCGCACGTGTCAAGATCCCTTTTTCTTTAGCTACCTCCTTCGCCCAGTTATGAAGTTTTTCCGTTTCATTCAAACAGGTTGTGAAGTATTGGATAACATCCGAGCGTTCAGATAAAGATAAAGCCAATGAATAAGTTTCCAGCCCATATTTGCCCATATTTAAGATATAAATGAGATAAAGTTTGTCTGTGTATAAACGTGGTGCATTAAGGTTCACATCATGTTCAGTGAATCCTTGTGGTACGGGGTAATTCTCCTCTTTGAAAATTTCAGTCACCTTTTGGACATGTTCTTCGGATAATTTTAATGCGTATTCCAACACTTCACGAATATCATCGTTGTCAATGTGAGTCAAAAAATATTTAATGCCGCATATCGCCATTGAATCAGCTTGATATGCTGTCCAAAGGTCGGCGATTTCCGGCGACGTTAATTCAACATTGTACTCAGTTCCCATAATGAATACCTCCAAGACGGTTTACTATTATCTTTCACCTTACCTTAAGAGATATTCATTTGTTACCTATGAAAAGCAATGGTGAACATTCATTTATTCACTTCGTTGTTTAATCATCTTGTCCCGATCGGACGCTTGCGGTGGTTCTTCCATCCAACCGTTTTCGATCATGATATCTAAACCTTCTTTTGCGAATTTGGCAATTTCTGTCGTAAAACGGGTATACATAAAGGTCAAGTCACTTCTTAAACTTTGTGACATAGCAGCTCCATAATTACTAATACCAGCAGCTGAAAGTGTACTCATATGAAACATCATGAATTTATCTGAAAATGGAGCTTCCATTGAATCTATAACAGATGAATCCCAAGTCATCGGTGCTTGAATGTCACTATTAGCTAATACACTGCCGAACTTTTTAACATGCTTTTTTGAAGTATCTTTTCCCTTTAACATATAATCTCTTACCTTTTGGGAAGCAGCCGTCTGCCCAAAACCTGTGCTTATCATAACCCCCAGTATATTTGTTTCCATATTTAACGATAAATCTTGTATTTCAACGACATTTAATGTTCGTTTATCACTAAATGGATTTAAACCACTATAGTATTGTTTTTTTTCTACATTTTCCACTTTATCTGCTACAGAAATATATGGCGATCTGATGAACATTCCTTTCGATTGCAAGGCTTCTGTTGTTTGATCGTACATCGAAGAAGATTGCGTTAGAGTGTTATTAAAAAAAGCACGAATATCTTTTCGGGCGGATGAGGAATGAAATTTTGCATATTGAACAGTTCCCAATTTCCCCATTTTATTAAGATAATCCAGAAAAAAAGTATCATGGAACAAAGGTTTTGCCTTAGTGTTTACATCCTCATTTGTAAATCCTGCTGGAACAGGAACATTCTCATTTGTAAATATATTCTGAATGGTAGTGGTAGCCTGAACAGCATCGTCATATGCCTTCTGAACGCAAGGGATTACCTCTTGATCTTGGATTATACTCAGACCATATGTTAAAAAACAACTTGTCATACTGTTCGACATGTAACAACTCCAAAGACTCGCTATTTCTGATGCTGTTAGGGGCTGGTAACTTGTTTCACTCAAAAATATCATTCCTGGGGATTTAAATGTCACTTTCGTTTATATTGTTTGAAGAAATGAATGAAGTATACCTCTTTTTTAGTTCCCAGCCCTCAACGCAGAATTGTTATCTAAATATACCTTCAGAGCAAAGTATTATACTAATTTTGCTTCTTTTCTTTACTCCACAAAATTGCCCGACAATGGCATATTGGGCGCTTATCTTATTCGATTCTCGCGCCCGTTTGCTTTACAAACCCGTTAATTGATCTCCTCTATTCGAGCCTAAAAGCGTGAATATTGCTGAAATAATAACAAAATACGCCCAGTAGCTATTATTGTATACTGCCAACACTATGCCAATAACCCCTAATAATAAAGACGTTGCTGTTAATGACCACCATTTTGCATCTTTTAGTACTGCCCAGTTCAATTATTACACCCCCTTTTTCCTAACTTGGACGTCATAACCAACATTATTTAGTGGCCCGATAAGCCAAGAAAAATCGTAATTATTATTCCATTCTTGCGCCCTATAATGGAATAACCGTAAAGCTAATGATGGAGCTTTTTTAAAGGCTTCGTTTCCCTGGCCAAGCTCCTTGCATTTTACTAAGGAATACAATTTGCCCAATATGATATGCGTCGTGCATTGCTAAACTCTTCAGTTCAAGCACTAATGAATTATCTTCTCCTGGGATCTGTCGATACAAATCTTCATGTTCTGATCTTGCTAGTATTTTTCCAAGCTCACGATGAACATAAAAGTATTCTTGTTTTGTTTTCTTCCAATTTTCTAACGTCTCAGTTGGTAATCGAAATGTATCTTCATTAACTTCTGCCTGGGGTTCATTCGCTGTTTCACCAAGAAATCGCATCAGATATCTCTTTTCATAGAAAAGTAAATGACAAACTAATTCCCAAATGGAATTCATTTCCTCGTCAGCTGGTTTCCAAATGGCCTGTTCAAAAGTAATATCCGCTAGCACTTTTTCAAGTGGTGGAAACCAGTCTTGTTCATCTAAGCAGCTTGCCCATTGTTGTAACAAAAGTGTCCTTACATCCATTTTCTATTTCCTCCAATTTAATCCCTTTAATAGATAATCCCTTTGGTCAAAATTCATTTGCAGTCGTGTTGTTCTGGCATAACCTACAATTTCAAGATGAATCATCTAATTACCTTCCTTACTCCACAATCGGGGCCATTCCCGCAAGATAAGACGCCGATTCTTATTCCAGATAGGCCCCGATTGCGGATTAACTTTTATAATCGTCTTGTTTAACTCTTGCACCAGATATCCAATAAGTAACGGGCTAACCTTCTCTTAAAGAATACCTTAATTTTGCTATTTAAAGCTTCTTCTAATAACAATGCGCTATTTTGTCAAAGCATCAACTTTGTACCAATCACCTATGACTGTAATTTGTAAATCATCTATAACTTTGCTCTTCATATTAATGTTTGGATTTAATAAAATAGTTCCATTCTGAGACAATTTGTTTACTTTTGACCTTGAAATGCCAAAGATTTCTGCTATTAGTTTATCTATTCTAAGGCTAAAATCATATTTATAGCAAAGTTTAATGGTAACCTCGTTACATAGTGAATCGATCTTTTCTTTTCTTAACTCGTATCGTATATCTGTATTTACATCATTACATCGTTTTCTTAATTTGTTGATTTGAAAAGCATAGTACCAAATTGTCTCTTTGTCATTATTCATAAACTTTTGAATTAGCATAGAGTCAACTTTATTAATATTTACTCTCGATAAAATAGGGTAATTCCAAGTTCCCTCACAATGTGTACAGTTATAAATAAGCCAAATATCAACTATTTTCTGATTTGCATTTACTCTGAATTTCTCACTACAATAAAATTCTGTGTTCCTTTTACATTTACTACAATTTCGTTTTATATAAGGTGTTTCCTGAGCAATGATCTCATAAGTGAAAAAATTATTAGAACTCATACACCAGTTCCTCCTATTTATTCAGAGGAACGCAAAACGGTTGAACGGAGAAAGATTTCCCATTAAAAAAGCGAAATACCTTACAGGTATCCCGCTGGAAATAAAATAACTGACTATCCTGCGTTCCCTGTAATGGTTAAAAATAGGCACACTTCTCCCGTCGTTGAACAACAATGTTCAAAAAGAAATGTACTATTTAGTTGCTAAACCATTACAAGTATGTTGGCAAATCAGTTCCACCTTCCGTATTTCTCCTATATTATATAGTGTACCATTATTATGCTTTATATCAATACTTACCCCATAAAATTTACATTTTAATCTTCAACAAAATGGCCCAGTTGAGCAGGAATGGACGCAAGTTATTATTCAATTCTTGCGCCCGATTGCAGAAGATCCTGTTAAGTATTTTTGAATGGTTTTGAATAATATAACAGGAATTCTATAAGTTTTTTATTTACCTCCTTTGACCCTTGACCAAGCCATATAAGATGCCCCCATGTATCAAGTAAGCATAACCTCGAATCTGAAATTTGCTGATGTGCATAATAAGCATGTTCCAATGGAACTGCTTCATCATGTTTGCTGTGTTGGATGAGGGTGGGGCAAGATATAGCTTCCAAATCCTTTATAGTGATCTCCTTTGTTTGCGATAAATCAATTAAAAATCCGTACCCTGACCGTTGGCGATTGTTCATCCGTCTGATTTCATCAACATCTTCGTCTGCCATCTTTTCTTTTATTTGTTTATACGGAAGCTTACTAAACGAAGGTGTCATTTGTTTAAACATAAACTCAGGGAAAAGATTGCTCATGCTTGAAATGAGTTTCCAAGTAATTCTTTCCATAGAAGGACGAAACAGAATCTGTGCTATTTTATATATTTTGTCTTTAGGCGTGTGCCACTCTTTTGTAACAGCACTTTGTAACGTTAATGTTTTGACTTTTTCTGGGTAATGAGAAGCAAAATAAAGACCACTTGGTCCACCAGCTGAAACAGCAATAAGATGTATTTTTTCAATGCCTAAATGATTTAAAAGCCCTACATAGTAATCGCAGGCCTTAGATAAACTTTCTCCAATTTCCTTTGAAGTTTTCCCATACCCTGCCCTTGACGGTGTAATGATTTTGAATCCATTCTCTATGAGTGAACAATATCCAAATTCCTCATAACAACTGGAATGACCACCATGCATGACTAGAACTGGTACACCTTCTTTTCCTATGATTGAATATTCGATAGTTTGATTATCTACTGCATATGTACCAATAATTTTCTCCAATACCCCACCCCTTAAATACGTTCTTGGTAGCAATTGTTATGCCATTAAATGGCCCTTATCTACAGTATGTTTTTACACCGTATTCATCGTATTTTAAGATACTGAAAACTACTAAATTTTAACTTTGTGGAAACATTATCTACAGTAATTATTTATCGTATTCAACGTATACAAACATAGGATTACATAACCACAGCGTAGCTGCTTGCCCTTGACCGCCGTGCCACTTCTTAGTGATCGCTGGAAGGGGGCGGGGCCCCGCCAGCGGAACTTAGAAGTGATTGTCCGTGGTACGCTGTCGGTGCGGATGGAGCCCTAAAGGCTGTTTTTTCGCCATCCGCCACAAATGCACTACCACGGACACAAACAAGGTCAAGGGTGGTGGATTTGGCATATATTATAACTAAATAAAAGGCTTTCTTAGATTTCAAACATATTATTCCTGACATATCTATGAATACATATACACAAAGATAAAAGATGCATTCTATCAACCTTTTGTCAAAAGTACTGTAGATAAGGGCCAGTTTGTTGCATAAAGTTTGAATTCAAAGATGTATATATTAAGACCACTTTGTTACAATCTAGGATTTATTTTAACATAAATATTCAGAATAACTGGCTATTTTTAAACTATTGGGTAAAAATCCATTTGATTAATTTTTAAAGAATGGATTTTTTCGTTTATGCAAAATACGGTGATAAAATCTTTCTTATTGTTAAATGTCAACAAGTATTGAAGAGATACGAATGAAATGCGAACAAATAGTGAACAAAATGGCGAACGAATGACGAACGAAATCGGCTGAAAAAGCTGTTAAATTATTAGTATCAGGAAGTTTATAACTTCCCATTAACTCTTTTCAACACGGAAAAGGGTTTTTATTTTGACTGGATAAGGAGGTGTAAATCTTGTCTAATAATGGATTTGGAAAAGCAATGGATAAAAATCAGGACAAAGGCGTTAAACAGGATGATAAGACAGCCACTAAAGATGCTGCTGAAACATCGAAGAAAGAATCATCATCAAAAAGAAGTCGTAGGCCCGTAAAACCTGAAGGATTCAAGGAATTTGAAGCACTGGCAAAAGGCATTATCGAAGCTGACGGGTCTTCCTATTATGAGTGGCTTCATGAACAACACCAAGACATTATCTTGAATTTTAATGTATCGAACCAGAAACAGATCACGAATGTTGCGAAGAAGGGAGAGTGAAATACGTGCAAGATGCAATTCAAACCATACAAAATATCACTGACGGGATTAAGCCAATTGCACCAGTCTTAGCCGGGCTGGTGCTGGTTGTCATTGGGTTATTGTGGACGTTTGCCAAAGATCCCCAGAAAAAGGAAATGTACACGGGATGGATGGTCAACGTTGCAATCGGCTTTGGCATTGTGTACTTGGCAGCCAGTCTTGTTTCTTGGTTGGGCGGTCGTGTTGTTGGATTTTAAGGAGGTGAAACGTTGTGAGTACGGAATACAAATATTTTATAAGCTATCTGTATGAAGATGGCGGTGGCAAAGTTGATATAACATTAGCGGAACCCATTCAATCGATAGATGATATTCGTGGTGTTGAAAAAGCGATCAGTGATGAATTTAATCTGGGCGATTCTGTCACTATCCAAAACTTCATACAGTTAAACCATTAATTAAACGGGCTTTCCAATGGATGGAAGCTTTTTTTATTGAGGGAGGTTGAAACATGCCAGATACACAAGATTTTGAAAAAGAATTGGCAAATAAGTACGCTGACTTTCTGTCGGCAAAGGAAAAAGAAATGCTGAATCCTGATAATACAGGCTATCAATGGAAGCGACAGAAGCTGGAATCCCTGTATCAAGATACCGTTCTGAAATCGAAGTATCCGAAGGAAAAGCTCAGAACAATAGAAGATGCAGTGCAAAAGGAACATGATGACGGGGTGAATCAATCAGAGCAGTTTAAACAGGCCTATAAAGAAAAGGTGCTGGAAAAGCTGCAGCCCACAAAGGAAGAAAACGGTTATAAGGATGCTTATAAGCAACACGTGTTGGACGCCTTAGATAAACAACCAGATGAAAAGGAAACGTCATCTGAAGATGTTCAAAAAAGAAATCAAGAGATGACGGCATTTGAAGAAAAACACGGTTATGAGAAAGTCTATGAGCTCAAACGAGAGGTGTTGGATGACATAAAAGATATGGACTTAACGCCGGTACAAAAGGAGAAGTTAAGTCAGATTGAAAAGAAACTGGAAAACGAAAAGGAGATGAAACTTGGGAAGAAACAAAACAAGACACATGAACAAGAGATGGACATGTAGGGCTTCTGTTCAGGGAGTCCTTTTTTGGAGGTGATATGAATGCGAATGAAAGATAAACTGCTTGCCAATGTTAAAGCTGTAAAGTCGGAAGATAACGCATTTGAGGCATTCAAAAAACGGTTTTTTACCGTCATGGGCGATCAACTAGCCATGACGGATGAGCAACTAAGACAAATCTATGATGGTATGTCACCCTATATTGAAACGAGCATTTATGCGGAAATGGAAGATGTCCTGGCAGCGATACGAAACGCTTATCATGCGCTTGTGAATTGGGTGGCAGAAGAGACGGCAAAAGCCTCTGAGAAACACAGGGACCAATCAGACAAGCACGCCAATGTAGGAACATTGGGAAGCCATAAGTCATTTTCGAAGCACAAACAATCAAATCATCCGGATGAGGAAGAGCAACAAAGCAAAGGTGAGTCATCCAAGCAAGACACTATTCAACGCTATATGAACGATGAGAAATCGTTCAATTGGTTTGTCACACATGTCGTTACGAATTATCAATCGCTCCCCAAACAGAGAATTGATGTATTGGTGTTCAGGCATGAAGGCTATCAGCATCTAGAACTGACGTTATTTGGCGAGTCCTTCATACAACAATACGGATTTAGAACAGCCTATCACTTTCATAACGAATTAATGAAGGCATTTCACACAACTTTCGATGACTTATTAGCTAAGGGAACAGTCCTGACATCAGATCAAGCTATTCAAGAAAAAGTCCTAGCATCTGTATTAAAACGATTTGAAGCTAAAATAGCTGTCAAAGTAGGTGACGATGATGAGCAAGCTGAATCCTTATAAGAAACTTGTTTTTCAAAATATCGAAAATGCTTTGAGTGATTTGAATGCCGAAGATAAAGGTCGTTATTTTATCTGCAACTGCCCGGAATGCAACCAGCATGAAGCGTTCATGTATAAAAATAATAAACATTTTATTCAATGCAACCGGGAAAACCATTGCGGCTCACGGATGATGCTGGAATTTCATGAAAAAGGAAACATGTCAGCTTATGAACAAAAGATCGAAAAACAGTACCCAAACCTGACGACAGAACAACGGCAGTCGTTGGATTGGTCAAATCGTGTATTTTCGTATGCGAAAAACTATTTTAAAAGTGAGGCATTGGATAATGGTTACCGTGGCCTGTCAAAACAGACAACACGTGGTTTTGCAGCTGACTTACAACATGAAGATATCGTCCAGCATGTTTTTCAAAAAGCCGAACCCTTATTGAACAAAGACTATTCCAATAATAGTTGGATGTGCAAACGAAACTTGATCTTTCCATTATACGGAGAAGACAATACGCTGGATAGAGTATTACTCCGTTCCAGTATCGATGAAAACCTTGATCCCAAGGAAATACAGCTTATTTTTAATCCCTCCAAGGAAACGAGGGATTTTTTTATGGACATTCCGCAGGATGCTGAAAATGTGGTGGTGAGCGAATCCATTTTGGATGCTTTGTCCTTCCGTGAGATCGATGAGGATGTTGGCATCATGGCCTTAACTGGCGCAACCAAAACAAGACAGGTTAAAGACTATTTGGCAGAGCATAAGGAACAGTTTGCGGATAAACAGCTTTTAATCGCCATGGATGATGATCAGGCTGGCTGGAAGGCGACAAGGGATATCGTGAACACCATTGAAGAGGAGGATGTAGGAAACAATTGGGCAGTTTTTGAGTACACGTCAGAAACGAAAGATGCGAATGAGAATTTGCAACAAAACCGCAAAGCATTCACTAAAACGTATAACCAAATGGCAGTACGTACGAAGCAACATGAAAGGGTGATAGCCATTGAACACGAACCATAAGCCGTTGACCGAACGGTTAAGTAACTGGCAGTTTATAGTGCCTTTCATACTGCTGATCGTCATAATGGGCTTCTTTCTGGCAAACTTTCTATTACATTTTTTCCAACAAGTGCTGCATTTGGTTGAAGGATTTGCCAATAATACGGAACAAGTCAATTTAAAAACATTTTCTGTTGATTGGCATTATGTATTCGTCTTTCAACGAGAATTGCTTGCGTTTTATGTGGGCTTTTATATCCTTGTCGGGATCAGTCTCCTAAAATTCTTGTATAACATCAAAATGAATTACCAAACCATTAATCATGGACAACATGGCACAAATGAATTTGAATCCGTGAAGAACATGAAGAAACAGTATCAGATTATTCCGGCATCCAAAGCAGAATACGACGGAAAAGGCGGCACGATTATTGGCGGATTGCAGGAAACAGGAAAACCATACCGGCTTCTGCTGGATGATGCCCCTGTTCATACCATGGTCATTGGGATTACGCGTTCCGGTAAGGGTGAGACGTTTGTTGTGCCAATGATTGATGTTCAAAGCAGGGCTAGTGAGAAACCCTCGATGGTGATTAATGACCCAAAAGGGGAACTGGCTGGCGCCTCTTATGAAACCCTAAAGGATCGCGGCTATGATGTATACGTGTTTAATTTGATCGAGCATGCGATGAGTATGGGATTCAATCCCCTGCAGTTGGTGATTGATTCATGGAAGCAGGGCAGGGTGAGTGATGCTCAAAAATATGCCAACAGTGTGGCCTTCAGTTTGTATCATAATCCAAACGCCAAAGATCCGTTTTGGTCAAACAGTGCGAAGTCACTTGTCACGGCCATTATTTTAGCATTAACCGAGGATATGGTGAAAATCGGAAAAGAAGAACGCGTCACGATGTATTCTGTTGCCAATTTCCTTTCCAGCAAGGGCAGTGAAACAGATGAAGAAGAGAATAATGTGTTGGACGAATTCTTCCAGGCACGGGATGAAAATAATCCGGCACGGTTAATGTATGCCACCAGTAATTTTTCGACAGGCAATACACGCGGGAGTATCTTCAGTGTGGCGATGGATAAACTGCAAATCTTTACACTTGAACCTAACGCAAAAGTAACCGGCCATAACAGTTTGGATTTAACCGAAATCGGGTTTGGCGACAGACCAGTAGCTGTTTTTTTAGCAACGCCGGATTCGGACAAGTCAAATGATGTATTGGCCAGTATTTTTGTCAGTCAGTTGTACCGTGTCAACTCGGAAAAGGCAACCAAAAGTAAGAATGGCAAAATGAAACGGCATGTGCAATTCATCCTTGATGAGTTTGGGAATATGCCAGCCATCGATGGCATGGCCAGTATGGTAACAGTCGGTGCCGGACGCGGCTTCCGGTATCACTTAATCGTTCAAGCCTATTCGCAAGTGAAATCGGCTTATGGTGAAGAATCAGATACGATCATTGGCAACTGTTCCAACCAGATTTATATCCTCACCGAAGATAAGAGTACGGCCGAACACTATTCGAGCATGCTTGGGGCCAAAACGATTACGGATGTCAGCCGCAGTGGTGGTTATCATTCATTCGATAAGTCGCACAGTGAATCGACAAAAGAACGCTCGCTTTTAACGTCTGATGAACTGATGCGGTTAAAAGAAGGCCAATCCGTGCTGATACGCGTAAATAAACGGCAGGATAAGAACCGAAGAAAGATTGAGCCAAAACCGATTTTTAACCAGGGTAAAACCAGTCATAAATTTCGTTATCAATATTTGGCCGATGACTTTGATACAGATCATTCCGTCATGATGCTCCCCATTATGTCCGAAACGTATCATGATATGGATCTAAACAGCATGGTCTATTCTGCCAAGGCAAACGACGACTTATTTTTACGAATGGCTGACGTCATGACAGATAAGGAATTTGAGCGATTTAAACGGCATATCTTACAGATCGAACAAAGTCAGGGTGAACTGGATGAAGCAAGAACCAAAGCATTGCTTCAAGAAGTGGGTCACTGGTCATTTCTCCATTATGTGAGTTTCATTGTCCATCACTCTCATTTTTCACGCATTCACTTAAAGGTACTAGGAGCATTACAGGATTATTTACCTGAAGACGTCATGCAAACGTGGCAGGATAAAGCAACGAAACGAATTGAAGAGCAGGTTCACCAAAATGAAAAAGCCAGTCAAGCATCTGAACAACAACCATCAGATGAACAGTCCAATGGTGATCAGGAAGCTGAAAAATTACGGGAACAGGCGCTATCTTAAAAGGGAAGGGAGCGAGCAATCGTGAAAGAAACAAAATATCGTGTGGATTGGGATGTAATCGAAGAAATTGCTGTATTGTATGAAAGCCAAGCTGGATGGACAAAAGAACTTAATATCATTAGCTGGAACGGTGATGAACCGAAATATGATGTGAGGTGGTGGAACCCGGATAAAACGCGTCTGGGCAAAGGCTTTACCTTTACAGCTGATGAGCTAAGTAAGTTAAAAGTGATACTCGATACAAAAATACCGCATATTGAATAGGACAAGATAACCATTTCACGTGCCAAAAAGGGCTGTTATACTGGTGTCAAAAGGTTGTATGGGAGATGATGGTAACTGTATGCGGATACGAAGGCTATTAACGCTGATACTATTATCTGTTTTGTTGGTCTTTAGTGCCTGTGGCGGAACGGATAGTGCTGCAGAAGATAATAGTGATAAACCGAAAGTGGGATTAAATGAAATTACGTTAGATAACATGATTGCGAAAAAGGATAATAACGAAGCTTTTTATGTGTTGATCTATGATGCTAAGAAAGAATATGTAAAAAGCACAAAATTACTTGAAGCGTATGATGAAGCATTTAAAAAAGAAGATATAACAGTTTTTCATTTGAATATTAGAGATGCTAACGAACAAACAGTATCACGTTTGGATGAAGAATATGAATCCCACTCAGGCTCATCACATAACCCTTTCATGTATGGAGAAATTGCTGTGGTTCATGATGGGAAATTAAGCTCACCATTTGATTATTATGGAGAGTCGTGGAACTTGAATAGATTGATAGGTGAAGTAGGTTCAGAAAGCGATACATTCTTTAATGACAACAGAAACAAAACCATTAAGAAGAGTATTCAATATAGTCTTGACTATACTAAAGATGAAGAAATTGAATTAACGTATTAATCGCTAGTCATAGTAAAGGAACTTACCTGTATTTTAGGTAGGTTCTTTTTTTATGTCTAAGAGGGGAGGTAGAAACATTAATGCAGGATGAATTAAAAAAGCTTTATGAAGATTTAGCTGCCATTTTAGATATCAGCGGTGGGTGGCTGTATGATGACCTCATCCGTAACATTGGGTGGGGAATTATTCAGGCATTAGTGTGGATTAATAACTGGATCGAAGGTGTGGCAACGGATGTTGTCACACTTGGCGGCGTGTATGATAATCCGGCCATGACTCGCTTTATCGAAACGATTCAGCCGTATGTATTTGGCATGTTTGTTGTTACACTTACCGTTGTAGGATTTCAGTTTATGTTGAATAAAATTGAAAAACGGAAAGAAGTACTGATGAATGTTTTGATCGCAGTAAGCGTTATTGTGATCCTGCCAAATCTCATGAATATGATGGATGATTTGTTGAACGAAGGTGTTTCGGCATTAGATGAACCCGGAACGCTATCGGATAACGTCCTTAAAAGGAATATTGCTGATGTCATGTATTACGTTGACAGTGGTTTTAATTATGCAAGTGGAAGCAATGAAGAGACAGTTGCAGGCAATGAAAATTTACTTCCACATCCACCTCATCCCGAAAATAAAGATGTCGGGACAACGGATTATACGTTCGGAAATCAATTAGAAAAACCTTCTTCAATCGAAGTGAATGAAAAACTGGATGTTCAAAAAGATGAAGGCTGGTTTAGTTGGACAACAAAACCGTGGGTGAGTGAATTGAAAGAAAAACAAGACAATGGTGGCCATGGATATGGATTCTTAACACAACGCCTTGTTTCAACAGGTGATGGTGGAACAAGGATAGTAGACTTAAACTCAAACACAGTACCAGCTACTAATCTGGGCCAACAAAGCTACTACAGATATCACGTGAACTGGGGCATCACAATAGCCACATTGGCCGTGACGGCCTTTGCATTAGTCATAACAACCATTAAAATCGGGCGTGCGATGTTTGATTTGGCGTTTCACCAATTATTTGCCATGTTTACGGCAGCGACAGACTTAACGGGCGGCCAACGTTTGAAAAAAGTGCTTGTGGAGATTGCCAGTACATTCGCTGTCATATTTGTGATGTTGGTGCTATTACGGATGTTTATCATTTATGCGCAGTGGGCGAATGACATGGAACAACATATCGGTATTATTGGCACAATCCTATTGATGATTGCTGGTGCCTGGGCGTTAATTGATGCGCCTGATATCGTGCAACGACTGTTGGGTATTGATGCCGGATTGCGTTCTGGCTGGCAGGCCATGATGGGCGGCTATGCTGCTAGTCGTATGGTTGGCGCAGGTGGCAAAATGGCAGCCGAAGCTGGTGGTAAAACCCTTAAAGCAGGTGGAAAGATTGGCGGTGGTGCGGTTGCTGGTGGTGCTGGCATGACAAGGGCGTTGAAAAATAACAGCCATGTGAAACCAATGCCTTCCCGTCGACAAGCTGAATCGCCACGTCAAGAAGGCAGGTTTTCAATGAACATGCCCAACGGAGATGCTTCACGTTATGAAAACAACGGGGGAAGTACTGTTGGGAAAGGACAACCGGCACAGGAAGCTCGACCGACATCTGTCAATTCGATGCAAAGACAAGGTCAATCGGCCAGTATTAGTTCCGATCATTCAGGTGGTGTCACACCATCATCTATTCATGGTGGACAGTCGCAAGAACCAGCTGGCCATGTTAATATTCCGACATCACCAAAGATGACGAATCAGTCAAGTGCGGGAGCTTCAGAAGGCCATATTCATCCAAAACCGAAGCATACCTTGTTTGGTGGGAATCGTACGGTGCAGCGAGCCGGCCACTTCCTGACACGGGCACATAACACTGGTTACGATGCAGGACAGAAAATGAATCATGTTCGTGGAAGTATCAAACAAGGATTGAATAAAAAGGACGTGCAAAAGCCAAAAGACATGCAAAAGGGGCTGAGAGACCATGACATACGAGATTCCGAAAGAGATTAAGGCCAAACCGAAAATTTTAGGATTGGAAATGCGGGAGCTAGTCATTCTATTGATTAGCTCTCTTTTAGTTTTAACAATCTTGCGGGATTTGGTTCATAGTGTTTTTATGATTCCGTATTTTGTGGCCGTGATAGGCTTCATGATTTACCTGTTTATACCATCCGGCCACAATCCGAAAAAAAGACATTATGAATCACTCATTCTATTTTTTCGCCATAAAAAGGCTGTTTACCATGCGATGGATAAACACAAGCAGGAAAATCGTCAATTGCGTCAATAGCGGGTAACGGAAGGAGGTTGACAGTCAACATGAACCAAGAAGACAAGGTGACTTACGGTGAATCTAATAATAAACAGACGAAACGAAGGCAATGGGCAACTAAAATCAAGAGGATTTTTAAAATGAAACAAGATCACAAGACAACGTCAGGGAAGAATAAAGTAAAAATGTTGAGACAAACGCCGGAGATACTACCGTTTGTGCAAATTCATAATGACCATATTCTTTTGAAGAATGGCGTAATGGATATTCTCCAGATTCAAACGAAAAACATTCATGCTTTGAACGATACTGATTTGAATGTTTTATTGATGAACCGAACCCGGTTTTTACGGAGTTATTTCAGGTCCTATAAAGAGATCATTTTAAACTTTCCAGCGAATACGGAAGCCCAGCGCACGTATTGGCTGAAAAAGCGCAAACAGACAACCAGCCCGATTCGATTGGAATATATCGACCAAAAATTACTTGAGTTTGATTTTTTAGAACGTGAACGTTCAAACCGTGAGTTTTTTATTTTTGTTTATGCCGATGACAAGCAGGAGCTGACTGATCGGAAAAACGATGCGATACAAGGGATGCAGCAGGCTTTCCCATTGACAGAACTCTCACGGGGCAAAAAAGAACAGATTCTGTTTCTATTAAACAATCAAAATACGAAATTATAGAAAGGATGATTGCGATGGCAATGCAGATGAAACAGTCAGGCAAACCGAAACCACCTCAACTGGATAAGGATTTTTTAACGGCGATTCAACCACAAGGCGGTATTCGTTTTAAAGACAAAACCATCAAAAAAGGAGATGGCTATGAAGCGTGCATTCATGTTTTTGAATACCCGTCCAGCGTTGATGTGTTGTGGTTGGACAAAATCATGGCCATGTATGATGTGACTGTTGTAACAGACGTCGCAACAATGAATCAGGATGAAACGGTGAGTGCGATTAATAAAAGCATGGTGGAACAGGATGTGCGGTTCAGAAGCTCCAAGCATGAATCGGAACGGATGGATGCGCAACGTGGTTATCAGGAGATGGAAGATCTGTATCGCCAGATTAGTGAAATGGGAGAGGTCATTAAGTTACTTCATATTCGCTTGTTTGTGGCATCACCAACTGTATGGGAATTGGAAAAGAAAGTGGAACGGACCATGTCCAAGTTACAATCATTCGGGTTTAAAGGCCAAATCTTTTTGAATGAAACTTACTGGGAATGGCAGTCTTTATTCCTTCCCTATGAACAGCAGCTGGCATTTCCAAACAAACGGGAAGGAAAAGGAATGCCGGCCGTGACACTCGCATCAGGCTTGCCTTATCACTTCTCGGAACTGAACGATCGAACCGGCAGTTACTTAGGGACATCGTTTACCGGAGGCAATGTACTGTTTGATCTCTTTCATAAGGATAAAATGCGACGCTTTTTTAATGCGGTGGTTGTCGGAAAAATGGGTGCCGGTAAGTCAACCACGCTAAAGAAATTATTGATGGATAATGAAGCACGCGACAATTTTATTCGCGGTTTTGATGTAACCGGTGAATTTAAGACACTTGTTCAGTCCGTGAATGGACACACGATTAGTCTTGATGGCAGTGATGGCGTCATCAACCCTTTGCAAATCTTTCGTACAGAAGAAAATAGCAATTTGGAAAGGAATGAGGAAATCAGTTTTATGCAGCACATATCAAAGGTGGCAACCTTTTATATGTTTCTAGCTGGTAATCCGTCCTCTGAAGAAATAGAGGAATTTAAAAAGATGCTGCGTCTTTTTTATGATTCACTCGGGTTCACGGATAAAATTCATACAACAGGTATTACGTCATTGGCTAATGAGGAATATCCCATATTCAGTGACTTTTTAATGTTCATTCGTGATCAACTCTATGATAATGCTGAGAAGCGCATCATTCGTTCAGAGCTGTCCTCCACAAGGATTAAGCGACTCGAAAAAATTGAATTGGTCATTGATAATCTGGTGAACAGTTTTTCGTATTTGTTTAATGGTCATACAACGATTCCTGACATTACGAATGAACAAGTGATTTTCTTTTCGATTCGTAATTTAACCGGCCTCGAAAAAAGTGTGTTCAATGCTCAGATGTTTAACGCATTGAACTTAATTTGGGATAACTTGATACAGATTGGATCGTTGCAAAAACAAAAAATGTATGACGATGAAGCGTTTGATGCTGATGAAGCGACACGTTTTCTGGTCATGATTGATGAAGCCCATCGACTGGTCAATTCGGAAAATATGCTGGCGGTTAAGTTCTTAACGGATTTTGCACGGGAAGCACGGAAATATTTCGGGGGACTCATTCTGGCCAGTCAATCCATCCGTGACTTTGTGCCGGATCATTCAGACACGGACACGGTCACCAAAATACGGACATTATTTGAACTCACCCAATATAAATTTGTGATGCAGCAGGATGCCAATTCATTGGATACGTTACGGACTGTTTTTGAAGGACAGCTGACAGATAGTGAGTTGGAACATGTGCCGCAGTTACAACAAGGGGAATGTTTATTAAGTATCAGTGGTGTTGGCAATTTAATGTTATCTATTGAAGCATCGGATGGAGAATTGCATTTGTTTGAGGGGGCTTGTAATGGAAAAACGGGTTCTTTACAAGTTTATATTCCTTATTATTGTCGCTTTGTTAATCATAGCCATGTACGCTTGGAAATGGTCAACTGATGATGAAGATCAGCAAAAACCAGAAGATTTATTCGATGAATCACAGCAGGAAACCGAGCAACCACCAGAGCTTCAGGAAGACAAAATTGATGAAGCATTAGGCACTAAAACTGATTCAAATGCTGAAGGTGGAACACAAAATGCCACCCAGCAAACGACTGAAGATCAACATGAAACCACATATCAAAATAACTTTGGTGACCAAGCAGTTACCAAGGCAAAAGAGCAGGCTAAACAAGGGCTTGCTCTTTATTTAGCTCAAATCGCCGACTGGGATAAATGGGAAGGGGTTGTGACGTCTTCATTTTTGAAGGAAATCAAACAAGCTATTCCAGCAGTGAAGGAAGCAAATGTTGAACGCAATATTGAATCCATTGAGCTGTTTGCTTCTGATAAGTTACAACAAAACAACATGACTTTCGGTGCATTTGCCACATGGCATGTAACATCAAATGAACGTGTAGCCAATCAACGAACGCAGCTTTTTTATCTGACTGTTGTGAACCAAAACAATCAATGGCTGGTTAACAATATGGTAACGCCTGATGAAGGCATGGAAGGAAAGAAAGATACATGAAACATATTTGGGGTGCCATAAAAGCCATTGGTAAGAAAAAAGCGATTGGATGGATGATTGGTCTTGCTGCAGCGAATATCATTCCCATATTGATTGGTTTAATCCTAATGACCATCATGTTTGCAATTATTGGCGCGTTAGGCGGCAGCGTTGACGAACAACAATCCAATCAAAATAATCCATCTGCCGGTTATGTTTGTTCAGCAACAGGTGAGATTAATCAGGAAAAGTGGGAGGATATTTTTCAAAACAAAGAACGTTCCGGGGGCTTAAAAGGTTACGGTGATGAGATCATTAACCTGTCTGAAAAGCGGGGTATTGATCCTGTATTGTTTGCCTCCATTGCCATGCATGAAACCGCCTGGGGAACATCAAATGCGGTTCAACAAAAAAACAATCCGGGAGGCTTAATGAATCCGGATGGTAGTGGCCTTTTTTCTTTTCCAACGTTGAAAGAAGGATTGGAGTCCATGTCCCAAACATTATATAACCGCATCAAAGTCGATGGCATGGTGACGATTGAACAATTAGGAAGTGTCTATGCACCGGTTGGTGCTGCAAATGATCCCAACAATTTGAATGAACATTGGGTCCCAACAACGAAAGAGATTGCTCAAAAGTTGGGTGGTTTAACGATGAATTGTGAACCATCTGACCAACCGGACATGGAACTCGTTGGTGATAAATCATGGATATCATCACATACAAAAAGCATTACATCTGGCTTTGGTAATCGGAGTTGTGGTGGCTGTTCGTCATTTCATGCCGGTATAGATGTCGCATCGGGTGGCATTCGGGGAGCGCCGATCACAGCATTTTCGGATGGTGAGATTGTTATCAGTCAAGCAAATGGCACGACATTTCAATCAAGCAGCAGCAACATGGGTACAGGTTATGGCTGGTATGTGGAAGTTAAACATGAAGACGGTCTGCGGACAAGATATGCGCACATGATGGAAAAAGGAAAGCCGGTGGGAACAAAAGTTGAAGCTGGTGATGTCATTGGAAAAGTTGGTTCAACGGGTGCATCAACCGGCGCCCATTTACATTTTGAAGTGATCATAAATGGTGAAAAGGTTGATCCGATGCCATACGTTAAACCGTTTTTAACCGGTAAACAGTAACCAAGGAAGGACGTGATGACCAGTTGAAAAATAAATTGAATCGTGGACGTGAAAACAAACTATATATCAGTCTATTACTTGTCGCCGGGCTTGCGTTTGGCGTTTTTTTGACGTCTAAAACGTGGATGTATGATGACAGTGTGATTGCCCAAACAGCATTTAATGAATCAATTGGCGGGCTTAGTCAAACCACATTAACGCTCCGTGACTGGGAATATAACCCGAAAAATGAATTGATGGAGGTGACATTGGAACGTCATCATACCGGAACAGACGCTGTCGAGCCAACATTTTCGTTTTATGCGAAAGAACAAAATGAGAGTCAAAAATACAATGCAGAATTGGTGTATCAATCAGACAATAACATGGTCGTTCAAATTGAAGATGTCCCTGAATCCTTTCAAGTAATCGGGTTATTCGTGACGGAACATCGTGATCAAAACATCTTGAAACAAGCGTACAAAAAACAGCTGGAAAACAAAGGTGGTGAAACAACGGTGACCGATCAAGACATCAAAGAATCGGAATTGCCTGAGCCGGAAGAAGTCATTATCGTTGGGGACTATCGAAAGATTGACACCAATCAATCATTGGTAACGAAGACGGACAAGGGATACAAAAAAGAAAATATTATAGCTGATATGGAACGAACAAAGCAAGAAATCACCTCCATTATTGAGGAAGATATACCGTTTCAGGAAGAGCTGATTACGACACTAAAAAAGGAAAAAGAATCACTGAAACAAAACATGGCGTTTGAAACAAATGAGGAACAAACTGACACAGAACGAGAGATTGAACAAAAGGATAAAGCCATCGAAGATGCGAAAGGTGAAATCGAAAAACTGAAGAAAAGGGTGAAGGATCTCCGGGATAAATATCAAAATCGTGAAGAAAAACTGAATACTTTAACACAAAATAAGGATGACAAACAGCAACAAGATAATGACAAGTCGGATACAAAAAGTACGAAAAAAGATCAACAAGCTGCGCCGAAAAACAATCAAGATAAGAGCAATAATGGCTCCAAAAACTCGGATGAAAAGAACTCAAAAGATAGCAAGAAGTCATCCAATGATGAAAAAAAACCCGACAAAAAGAAGAAAGATAAAGCTAAAAAGGATGAAAAATAAGTGATGAAAGTGTACGCCAACTGTACGCCAGCAAGGACGCCACGTGTACGCCAAAGGCAAAAAATTAGATATCTTGGAAAACTAGGCTCTGCCTAGTCTATCACGAATGTGATAGCATTTTCCCCTTATCCTGTTCAACACTCTCTGCCCTGAGTGCAGAAAGTTTCCTAATTCATTGATGCCTTGAAAGGAGGTGTATTTAATCTTTCACAAACACTCAATGATGTTGTAACCAAAAATGAATAATCACATTGAATAAAAAGTAGTGAAATATCGGAAAGGATGATTCATGATGGATATACTTTTGCGACGGATTGATGCAAGTGCTATGAAAATAATCGACGAGAAGGCAAAAAATAATCGTATGACACGGAATGAATTATTAAAACATCATATAGAAGATTTAGCACAGTTTAACGGCGTTAAACGTGCTGAAAAAGAATTGGATTCAACTTTAAGCAGAGTCGGTGATGCATTAGAGATTACGTACAACCGACTCGACCAATTAGAAAAACAATCTATGAAAATGCATTTGTTGTTAGCCACTGTATTGGACATTGATCCTGGAGAAACAGATGACTATTTGGAAAACATGTTCAATATCAATATGAAGGAGATGAATTAAATTGCGTGCAACGAAACAACGTTTACATGTTCGACTGGCACCGGGCACTATCGAAAAGATACAGACCATTGCAGATGAAAAGCATGTATCACAAGCCGATGCCATTACGGAAGCCATTGATCACTTTTATGCAGACCGTGATGAAAAGTATGTTGTGTTTAAAGACATGATTTCGGATTTAATGGATGAAAAGTTGGCGACCATGCAAGATAAATTACACCGTATTCAAGTCACAGGCAATGTGGTTGACCGTGATACAAAAATTCTTCTGGAGTTTATGAACCATTATTACTTAATCAATGAATTCAAAGATTTGATTACCACTGAAAAATATAAGACAAATGGGATGCAACAAGCAGAAGACTTAATTCAAAAACGTATCCATAAACATCGTCAAAAGAAACTGGACTATGAAAAGCGAAAGGAACAAAAGCAACAGGGAAGCGAGGCATAATGCATGAGTAGTCCTGCGGTTGTGTTACGAAGTAAATTTGTCACACCTGGGTCCAATACATTTAACGATTATATCAATTATATTGATCGGGAAGACGCCAAACGTCATATTCATGTGAACCAATCATCCAAAGAAACGGATGATTTTTTTGTTTTTCATAACTTCATGGATTATATGGATGATGAAGCAAAACAAGGTGACCTATTCACGAAAGATAACGATCAGTTGAGTCCGAATGACAAGAAAACATTGAAGCAACAATTCCAAAAAGCACAGCAAAATGAATCACCTATGTGGCAGGATGTCATTAGTTTTGATAATGAATGGCTGGCCAAACAAGGTCTTTATCATCCGACAACACATACCGTTGATGAAGGAAACATGCGCAAGGTTGTTCGTGAAACAATGGCTACCGTGTTGAAGTCAGAAGGCATGGAAAACTCGGCTGTATGGACAGCATCTTTACACTATAATACTGACAACATTCATGTTCATATTGCTTCAACTGAAACCTGTCCAACACGTGAAAAAATGGACGTTTTCGATAAGGAAGATCAAACTTGGCGGGAAGAATACCGTGCCAAACGTAAACCCAAGACACTGGATAAAATGAAATCCAAAGTGGCCAACATGATATTGGATAGAACACACGAACGTAATAAAATTGATGACCTTGTCCGTGGTACCGTTCATCATAAAAAAGAAAATGGTGTTTCCTTGTCCACTTATCGTAAAACAAACGAATTATTTCAGGAAGCCATGAAGCACCTTCCATCGGATAAAAAACAATGGCAATATGGTTATCATTCGATTAATGATGCAAGACCATATATTGATGACATCACGACGATTTATCTGCAGCAATTTCATGCGGATGACATGGAACAGTTGCACCAACAATTGGATGATGAAGTGAACGTGATGAAAGAGATGTACGGTGAGGGAGTGATTATGAATCGTATAAACAAACGAAATTGGATGACTTGAAGAAACGCATGGGGAATGCGGTGCTGTCTGAGATGCGTGACTATGCGAAAACGCAAAACGATTTATCGTTTCAGACAAAACGATTAAATGGATGGCATTCATTCAATCAACAACAGTCATTTACTAATCCAAACCAGACCGTTTATGGGTTTAATGCTTCCCTAATGAAATTAAGTAAAGCCATGCGTCGAACATTTCATGATTATCAAAAAGACCGAAACCTGCAGGAATTTGATCGACTAATGGATGGCTATGAATAAACAAAAAGGTGGTGGTATGTGTGAACAATCTATTATTCTATTTCGAGGCTGGGACAAAACCCAGTAAAATTGAAAAAGCGTGGTACTTATCGATTAGGTAATGTACCACGCTTTTTTTATATTATCGTTAATTTTTAGTAAACAAAAAGGATCGCCTCTGATAAAATTAAAGTAACCACACAATAACCATCGGAGGGATCCTTATGTTTAAACATTATAACATGAACCAAGTGGTTTTGCCTTTAGATTTAGAAATAAAAATAGAGGAAAATGATATTGCCTATGCCGTCAATGACGTCGTGGAAACTATCCCGGATGATGCCTTCACAGGTTTCCGGCGCGAAACAGGCTACCCAGCTTATCATCCGCGCATGATGATGAAGATTATTTTATGTGCTTACACGCAATCTGTTTTCTCCGGCAGAAAGATCGAAGGATTACTACATGACAGTGTCCGTATGATGTGGCTGGCTCAGGGATATGAACCAACGTATCGCACCATCAATCGATTTCGTGTGCATCCAGAGGTTAAAGAGTTATTGCGTCAATGCTTCGTCCAATTCCGCTGCCAGCTTGTACAGGAAAAACAGATTGATGAAGAAGCGATTTTCATCGATGGGACCAAGATTGAAGCGAATGCCAATAAATACACATTTGTTTGGCGGAAAGCGATAGAGAAACACAGCGCCAAATTGGTGGAGAAGTCCAATCAAATGTATGATGAATTGCTGGAAAACGAAATTATCCCGGAGATTGAACGGGAAAGCGAGGACGAATTATCCACCGATGAACTCAGGCAAATAGCTGAGAAACTGGATGAGAAAGTCGAAGCGTATGACAAAGAGATTGAGGCACGTGAAAAAGGAAGCGAACGAAAACAGCTTCGTTCCGAACGTAAAGCACCGAAACAATACCGCAAACGGTTCAGGGACTTTGTCGTGCGCAAACAGAAATATAAGCAGGACATGAAAATTTTCGGGGAACGCAACAGTTACTCCAAGACAGACCATGATGCCACGTTTATGCGCATGAAAGATGACCATATGAGGAACGGCCAGCTGAAAGCAGGTTATAATGTGCAGCTTGCGACAGAGGGTCAATACGCGCTCGCTTACGATGTATTCCCAAACCCGACGGACACACGTACTTTCGTTCCTTTCCTGGATCATATTGAGGAAGGTTACTTTGAGCTGCCTAAGTATATTGTGGCTGACGCAGGTTATGGCAGTGAACAAAATTACGAAGACGTCCTCGAGAACCGGGAACGCACGCCCCTGATTACATACAACCAATACCGGAAAGAAAAGAAAAAGAAATACAGAAATAACCCTTTCCATTCCGCCAATTGGGAATATAACACGGAAAACGATTATTTTATCTGCCCGAATGACCAAAAAGTAACATTCCGTTACCTATCCCAACGAACAGACCGGTACGGCTATACACGGACCTTCAGAGTTTACGAGTGTGAGGACTGTTCAGGGTGCCCACTGCGTTCCCAATGCACCAAAGCGAAGGAAGGGAATAACCGGAAAATTTATTATAACGCGAAGTGGGAAAGCCAAAAAGCCTACACAAGACAACAGCTTTCGGAAGAAGAAACTGGCGAAGTTTACGGGCGACGTAAAATCGATGTGGAGCCAGTCTTCGGATTTCTGAAGGCTAATTTGCGTTTCCCGCGTTTCTCAGTCAGGGGGCAGGAGAAAGTGAAAAATGAATTAGGATTTGCATTCATGGCGGTGAACTTGAGAAAGTACACCGCCAAAAAGACAAATCCTACCTTAGATAATAACAACCATTTAAATCAAAAAGGTTCCAACCATCAAAAACTGATGATTGGAACCTTTTTTAAGTCATTTTTGGCTAGTTATGTCCCAGCCTCGTTTGTTTTACCAACGATGATTAAATACGTTAAGAAGAAAAAACGGTTTAACCTGATAAAAAAATCAGGCATAAAAGATATTGACCGTATGAAAGGTTATCAGTTTGAAGCGTACCTGCAAGTATTGTTTAAGGAACTGGGGTATCGCCCAGTTGTGACACAAAAATCAGGTGACTACGGAGCAGATGTGGTGCTTAAAGGTAGAAATAAAATTGTGATACAAGCAAAGCGTTATGGTTACAAACACAATGTTAGCATGGATGCCGTACGTGAAGTATTGGCAGCCATGTTTTTTTATCATGCAGATGAAGCGTGGGTGATTACAAATTCTTTTTTCACGAAGCAGGCTAAAACATTAGCCAAAGCATGCGGCGTTACATTATTAAATCGGTATGAATTAGAAAAGTTTATCGTAAAGATTAATCTAACGAAGCAGCCGAAACAATTCACACGGAAAAGGAGCGAATTAAGTTGACAGTAGTTTTGGCTGAGAAACCAAGTCAAGCGAAGCACTATGCAGAAGCGTTTCAACATGTCAGTAAAAAAATGGATATATGGAGGTGAACGATGATCGATTCTTTCAAGGCAAAACATATATCACCTGGGGGTTTGGTCATTTGGTCGAACTCGTTTCACTGGATGCTTATAGTTAATCATGGAAGCGGTGGCGCTTAGTTACATTTGTGTGGATTCGTAAAATTGTTTTCGGGCAACCTGAAGAACGAACGGTAGAGAACTGTTCAAAGCCGTGTTAAAACTGTGAGATTAAATAAATTAAGATTATTCTGCTAATAAGCAATGCCCACACGCGTTTGCATAAAGTCTGTATTATTCAATTGTGAATAGTCAAAGTCTGCCGTGTCTCCTGTTGAAATGTGTTTTCCATTTTCAGGGAGTACGTTTTTTTCGATGCGGTAATTTCCTTCTGCTTCCCCATCCGGCATATAAGTTGGGCAAGTTACCGTCCACGCTGTACCGGACTGTTTTAAATATTGATAGGCAGCAAGGTGGTCTTTCGCAGCTGCAGTCTTTTTTCGCTTTGATTCATTTATTTCAAAGCGATACAAGTTATCTTGCATACGACTGTTTAATATGCTCGGCGTACCTATCGTGATGATTTTTGAAATACCGTTATTTTCATAGCATGAATGATAAACGGCATGCTTTTCGACAGTATATTGTTTTGATCTGTACTTAATGCACTCATTACAGTATCTGTGTTCGACATCGCGTGTGTGATATCGTTTTGATTTAAAGCGTCTTCTTGATACACAGTTAGTTGAGGGGATTGTTGTTGTAATATTTCGAGTGTTCGGACAAGCGCGGTCACATGATGCTGGTCGGCCAATGCTCTTTGTATGATCATCTGACCCACTCTGCCGGTAGCGCCCAGTACAAGAATGTTCATGACAGGCTCTTTTCACAAGCTTTATCTATAAATGGTTCGTAAGTATAATGGTCACTTTGTTTGTAAATGAATCAAGCAATATATACAATCATAGCATATCTAATTGAATGTGGTCACATTAAACAGTGTGTTTACTGTGTTCAAAGAAGGTAAACAATAATGGAGGTCTCAAAGGATGAGATTATGGCATGAATCATTGATTCCGATGTTACCACGTCAGCGATTACTCGGTCAGCACCGTGAGTGTTGTGCGTTGCGAGGCAAGGGCTGGGGCAAGAATCACGCCACTGTCCAGTATGTGTTTCGTTATAGCCCGGAAAGGCTCTTTCTGTATCATGAAAAGGTGATGCATGAAATGAGAACAAGGAGTTATAGGGTGGATCCATTGTGGGAAGATCCGTTTTATCGAGGTAAACGATGCCCCCGGCACGATTATCAAAGTTTTTATGGAGACACCACTTTTGTACATAAATTGGGAAAAGCAATATACCCGGAACATAATCAGGATTATTTAAAAAAATGTATTGAAAATTTACGCGATAAAGGAATTCAGCTGTCATTGCAGGATATCATACACGAAACGCACAATCCCTGATAATATTGATCCGTACCTGAGTGAAGAGGATGTTGTTTATCGCAACTTCATCTTTTTTTATGAAGTGTTAAGATAAGAAAACATGCGAAACGATCTACAAAAATTGTATAAAACAAACATTTGCTGAAATAATAAGATTGAACGTGCCTCATTGAATGCAGTTTTACGTTATTGGCAGCTTTTGTATGGTATAGAGAAACCTATCTGAAGTTAGGGGGTATAACAATGAGAACCATTCAACGTATTGCCTTGGTGTTAGTCATAATCGGTGCACTTAATTGGGGATTAATTGGATTGTTTCAATGGGATTTAGTGGCAACACTTTTTGGTGGACAGGACGCAGCGTTGTCGAGAGTCGTGTATACACTTGTTGGAATCGGTGCATTATGCTGCTTGCCATTATTATTTGACCCAATACACGAAGAAGATCATGTTAATAATGGGGCAACGAGATCTGATAATTTCAAATACGCTACGGAATTCAGTGAAGAAAATGAGCCGTTTCGTGATAAGGAATAAATTTTAAATACCAGACATAAGTGAGATGAGACTGTTGCACTTTAGCAACAGTCTCATTTTTTAACAGGTAAATACCATTTTTAAGTTGTTGTTAAAGATGCCAATCCAGAAAAAGTTATGTAAAATGTACAATACAGGTTTGTGCAAGGGGGACAATGTATGAGAAAACCACGAACGAAAAAAGAGGAATTAGAATTGACAAGAGATCGGATTTTAAAAATTGCTCAACAGCTATTCATGGAAAAAGGCTACCGAGCAGTGACGACCAGGGAGATTGCTGCAAAATGCAAAATAACCCAACCTGCTCTTTATTATCATTATCCGGATAAACAATCACTGTATATTGCGATGCTGGAAGCTTTTGTCGAGAACATACAGTCGAAAATAGAAGCGATATCTGAAGAAACGATTCCTAAGCGCTTAGAAGCTATGTTGGAGGTGTTATCAAAAGAGCACCCTACAAGTATTATGATGATGATTCATGATATTTTCGTTGAATTCAAAGCGGAAAATCGTCATCACATTTATTTATTATGGAAACAAACATATTTGGATCCGTTTATTGAAATGTTTGAAGAGATGAAAAATGACGGGTTATTGAGGGATATAATGTTGCTGTATGGGCTGGTATTAATTGCTGTGTCTGTGTTAGGCGCGTTAATTTCAGTCAAGACGATAGTCAAAATAGATCCATTAAAAGCGATAGGGGGTTAAATCATGCCAACACTTAAAATGCAAGACGTCCGGAAAGTGTTTGGATCAGGACATACAATGGTGGAGGCTCTAAAAAAGACCAATTTCAGTGCAGAAAGTGGAGAATTGATTGTTGTAGTTGGGCCATCAGGATCCGGGAAGAGTACATTCCTGACGACTGCCGGAGGTCTTCAAACGCCCAGTCATGGGGAAGTGACGATAAACGGTAATAATATAACACAGATGAAGGAAAAGAAACGATCCAACATTCGTTTGCATGAGATTGGTTTTATTCTTCAGGCATCCAATCTGGTTCCATTTCTGACAGTGGATGAGCAAATGGAACTACTGGATAAAGTGAAAACAAATAATCTTTCCGGAGACGAATTACAGGATTTATATCAGTCACTGGGGATCGGGCAATTGAGAGATAAGTATCCTTCTGAGCTTTCCGGCGGCGAGCAGCAACGTGTAGCCATTGCGAAAGGATTATACAGCGATCCCAGTTTCCTCTTGGCAGATGAACCGACTGCATCATTGGATACTGATCGGGCATTTGAAGTCATGAAGATGCTTCAAGATTTAACCAAAAAGAGAAATAAAACAACGATTGTGGTGACACATGATACACGGCTGCTTGACTATTGTGATAAGGTGTATGCCATCATTGACGGTGAAATTCGCTTGCAACAGCAAGGTGCAGTGAACCTTTCATAATTGATTACACTTATAGTTGCCAAGATAATAGAATTAATAAAACCCTCGCCCTTACCTTATAGGATACGCGATCGGTTTTGTTTGTAGCGATACGTTATTTTAAATTATCGCCTTGTTTAGTGAATCAGTTGTACAACCACATATAACAATGGGATTGTGAAGAGACCTAATAAACTGGAAAGCATTACACCTAAAGAGGCAAAGTGTGTGTCAGCTCCAAATTTTTGTGCGTAGATTGACATTGTTGGAGCTGAAGGCATTCCTGCTGTAAGAATGGCTATCATGAGTAAAGAGAATGGTACTGAAAAAGCTGCAAAAGGAATCAGCAGCAGCGGAATGATGAACAGCTTGAACATTATTGCTTTCCATATATAAACGTTTTTCAACAGAAAGGCAAATTCTTTGTAGCTCATATTTGCGATTAAACTCCCGATTAAAATCATTGAAAGCGGAACAGTCATTTTTCCGACACTTTCAAAGGTATCTGTCAATAAACCCGGCCAGCTGGTGGGGAGAAACAAAACCAACATCCCAATCAATGTAGAAAAAACACCAGGGTTTAAAAATAATTTCCTCCAGTCTATCTGAGATTTGTCTTTTGTGAATAAGTAAATACCATATGTCCATATGAAAATGAAATAAATCACATTGAACATGGTTAAATATACAATACCCTGCTCTCCAAAAACAGCAAAAATGACTGCGAAACCAATATACCCCTGATTGCCAAAGATAATAAGTCCTTCATAAACACTTTTCTGCCTATCTGAAAGTTTTGAGCGCCTCCGCAACCATCCAGCAAGGAAAATGGATAGCAACAGGATGTAAGCAGACATACACAAAAGCAAAAGGAATTCTTTAATTAAGGAAAATGAAAAGGAAATATCCAATGAAAATAAAATGAGGGCAGGGAGAGTGACATATAAAATGAGCTGTGTCAGGACATGATCAGTGTTTTGATTTAAAACGCCTTTTTTCCTTACCATAAATCCGATCAACGCAATTACATAAAGATGAATCATCTCTTGTAGAAACGCCCATGCTGAATCCATAATGATCACTCCTGCTGTAATATATGAGCAAATACCTTCATTGGTTTATGCGAAGGATAGATTCTTCGTTTTGGGAGCTAACCACCATAATCTTTTTGTATTAATTTCTCTTACAGGTTAATAATACGGATGAATACTTAATCATCACGGTGCCTAATTTTTATAAAAACTCACGATTGAATGGAAGGAGTGCATCAATTGAGCCAGCAAGAAATGAAATCGACTGTTGAAAAAATTATAGATGACAACGCTGTTGGTACGATGGCGACTGTTAAACAGAATAAACCACATTCAAGATATATAACCTTTATCCGAAAAGGTTTAAATCTTTATACAGCAACAAGCCTAGAAACGCATAAATCAGAAGAAATAAAAGCTAACACACAAACTCATATTTTATTAGGCTATGAAGGGGAAGGATTCGGTGACGAATATGTGGAATATGAAGGGAAAGTTTCTATAAACAGCAGCGTAGATTTGAAACATGAATTATGGAACTCATACATGGAGTATTGGTTTAATGGACCGGATGATTCAAATTATATTGTGCTGGAGATTACACCCGTTACTATAAGAATTATGAACAAAAAGGGCGCTGAACCAAAAACGGTAGAGTTTTAGCAAGGATCGGCCAAATATTTGGATTGGTATTCAAACGGGGTTTCTTGTATAGATTTCGAGGTATCTCACGCCACCATTTGGTTAAACCTAATCATGATATCTTAATGGAGGAGTGAAGGTACATGTTAAAACTGGAAACGGAAATTGAAGGGAAAAAAGCCTATTTTGGTGATGTGTACAGAATGTTTCGGTCCAATGGTTACACACTCTGCGGACAATGGGAATATGACCGTGGGAAATTCGATATGGTCCTGTGCCGGGAAGGTGGCGAGACGATCTATATCAGAATTCCATTTGACGTCATTAAAGGGGAACTTGACAGTGCTAATGCTTATTTGGAATTCCGGACGCCATATGTAATTAAGCATGTCGTAAACACTGGACTGGACTGGGATGAGAATTCATTACTGACAACAACAGGCTTCAATCAGTTCCAAAAGCCTCTTGACAAGGATGGGAATATAACTGATAAAAGCCGCTGGGAAGAAGCCGGTGAAAAGGAAATAGATAGAGTTATCAATTCGATTGACGTTTTGAAAGTATCGTGATGGCACTTTAGTTCAGGAATTGCGTCTGAGGAATACGGATCTGTAAGCTATGTCTTCCTCAACATTTATTACAATAATGATTGGTAACAAAAAGGTAGGAAAACTTATGTGAGGTTTTTAAACCTCACATAAATCTCACAAAAATCAATTGAAACCTGAAATTGGACGAAAGTCAGCTTTTATTTACCAGGCTTCTTAAATAACGCAAATTGTCGAAATAAGGTACTTGTGAAATTCAAAGTAAACCTTTCAAGTACGGGCGGTATGATGTAATCCGTTACAGAGGATTCGTTTTTCCATTTTACTTGGCAGAGCTTAATATAATCGGTACTTTAATGGAATACAGAAGTCATGAGATGGTGAAATAAAACCTCTAGTCGATTAACATGGTAGAGGTTTTGTTTTATGTCCACGATTTGTCAACATTGTCCACGAAAATTCAACGGATTACACATTGTCGTATATGCGCTATTTTAGTATTTGTTACCTAAAAGTGCATTTTCATGGGGGTTGCAAATAACATAGAAAAGTTAATATTGATTATTTTAGGTACGATTAATATTTGCAAGATATAAATGACAAACAAAATAACCCAGACGTAAGATACTTTTTCCTGTATTTTCGTATTTGTGTGATTGGTCACAAGAATGGTAACGAATATATCTCATTACTAACATGCAATAAAAACAAAAAGAGATATTATTCATTTAAAACTGCGATGCATATGTGATGTATAGGCATTCTGAAATATTATAGAATAGTTTAGATTGCCTCATCATCAAGGCCTCCTAAACCATGTGTCACAGGTTCGAATCCTGCCGGAGCATGAGTTTATCTAACTTAAATCATATCCCGATGAAAGTAAAAAACGTATGTTTAATGTTATCATTAACTATCTTCAAAAAATTGTGGATAAGTATATGTAATATACAGGTAATATACAAAAATGGTTTCATCCCCTTATTTTACAATGACTAACAGTTCTCAAAACGTATTGCACTATCAAAAGTTCTTTTTCCTGATTGGAAAGACAAGAATTCGACTAGGTAAGTCGGGTATAAGCGTCAAATAATCCCCATCTGTGCAACAGGTGGGGATTATTTGACGCTTACTTTGCAATTCATCTCACCATTTTTTATGGTCTATTATACAATCAGGCTTCCCAATCATGGTGACATTTTATTTGCTGCACCGGATTGAAGGGAAACTGAACGACTTGATCGAATCCATCCATGCACTTCCGGGTAAGATGAAGTAAAACTCTAAAGAAAACTTCGGCATATGCCGGAGTTTTTCTGTGTTATTCAGGGTTGAACAGCTGGAATATAATAGTTTTTAACAATTTTTTGTTGCATAATAGGTGAGCTGCCCCTTTCAGCAAGTTGCTAAAACAGCCCGAAAAAAACTCGGGGACGTATACAATCAGCATGACAACCGTTTAAATTCCATTCAAAACTCCCATCCTACTAATGGCCAACAGTTTAAAAATTACCTCTCTCGTTGTACAATAATAGTTGAACAGAATCGGGCATTTAGGGGAAGTTAGCCGCCGTTCTTCGGCGGATTACTGACCATTAGATGCGGGACAAAGAGATGGAAGAAAGTAGGATTGCATTTTGAAAAAAATTCAAGATATGAATATACAAAAAATGTTTTCAGACGTCGTATATAAACGCGGTTTGAAATACTATAATCGTGATCTCGTCAGCAACCTGATTTATGACCGGAATTTTAATATTTGGTCAGCTGTTGTAAAAGGCACAGACGACTATTTTGTCGAAATCAATATGGCAGATGAAGAGAAGGGCTCGATGGATGTTTCATGCAATTGTCCGGCATTCGACACGTTTGGCCCCTGCAAGCATATTGCAGCTGTCATGATCGAAATCAGCAACAGCAGGATTGATAATCCCGTTAAAATGTCAAGAGATTACAGTACAACCGACTGGCTGATGAACTCGATTGCTTCATTAACTGAATACGAGCCTGCGTCTGAAATTACATTACAAAAAATCCCACTTCAAATCGATTATTACTGCAGGTGGGAATATGAGAAAAATTTGCTGCTTGAACTGAAAGTCGGTGAAACCCGGCCGCTTGTTGTTAAAAATGTAAAAGATTTTCTTGAAGATCTATTTGCCGGCAATGAGCACTATTTCACGAAAACATTCACATATAACCCGGAAATCCATTACATTGAGTCGCAGGACTGGGAAATTCTAGAGACTTTGTATGCTATTTTAAACAATGAAAAAGTTTACTTTGACAGGGCAATTCACAGGTTCTCGGACACTCCCGACCGGTCAGTTATCATTCCGCCTTTAACAGCAAAGGACTTGCTCCGGAAACTTTCAGAACGTGATTTCACTGTCAAAACAGCCGACGGGGAATTTAAAGATATAATGGTTACAGAAGGTGAGCTGCCGTTTTATTTTGATCTGGCTGAAACAGATTCCGGAGAGCTGTCATTAAAAATGGGGGATATCAATTCCATCACTTATTTCAAACATTATGGTTTATTGTTTGCAGAAGGCAGTTTCTATTTTCCCGAAAAAGAACAGCTCCCGATTATTGAACAAATTACAATGGCTGCCTCCAACAACAAACAATTGCCGGTTTCAAATGAAAAAAAGGACGATTTCATTTCCCAGGTTGTTCCTTCGTTGAAAAAAATCGGTGATGTGCACATTTCAGAGAGTGTTTCCAATGAAATTATTCAGCTGCCGCTCAAAGCCAAGCTTTATCTGGAGTTACAGGACAGCCAGATCGCCGGGAAGCTGAGTTATCATTATGGCAGTCATGAGATTGATCCCTTTAATGGGCGCGAGCAGGTTGATGATGCCATAATTATCCGTGATGTGAAAAAAGAACAGCAAATCATGAATCTGATCGAACATGCGAACTTTCATTATAATGGCAGGGAGTTGTATATTGAAACCGATGAGGAATCGCTGTACGATTTTCTATTCAAAGTCATGCCGGTGCTTGATAAATATCTGGAATTGTACATGACAGATGAAATCCGTAAATTTTTCATTGAACAGCAGCCTTCACCGAGCACAAGCGTTCAGCTTGAATCATCGT
The DNA here is from genome assembly GCF_001307805.1 of Lentibacillus amyloliquefaciens. GTDB lineage: Bacteria > Bacillota > Bacilli > Bacillales > Amphibacillaceae > Lentibacillus > Lentibacillus amyloliquefaciens. The sequence continues at coordinate 2,977,240 of NZ_CP013862.1, forward strand.
CCAATTTGCTGGATATCGGTTTTAATATTGACGGTATAAACGATGAAGAGATTAACCAGGTGCTGGGTGCAGTGATGGAAAAGAAACGGTATTATCGTTTGAAAGATGGAGCGTTTCTCTCATTGGAAGGTGAAGCGTTTGACTCGATGAAGCAACTCTTTGACGATTTGGATGTTAATCAGGGAGATTTGCAGGACGGGAATGTGCAAATGCCGGTTTACCGGGGCACTCAGGTGGATGAATTGATCGATATGCCAAAGCAGTATGACCCGGCATTCCGAGAGCTCTTAAGCCAATTGCAATCACCGGAAGAGCAGGTCTACCCATTGCCTGACAACTTAAATGCAGACCTGCGCAATTATCAGCTGACAGGCTATCAATGGTTTAAATCACTGAGCCATTATCATCTCGGCGGTATTCTGGCGGATGATATGGGGCTTGGCAAGACATTGCAAAGCATTGCCTACATTCTTTCTGAGCCGGGCGACTCACCACATTTAATTGTCGCGCCTTCATCGGTATTATATAACTGGAAAAATGAATTCGAGAAATTCGCACCGGATTTGCAGGTGACAATCATGACGGGGACACCTGCTGAGCGGGCTGAAATGATTGACGAAAAAAGGGATATGGATGTCTGGATTACATCATACGCGACATTGCGCCAGGATATTGAACATTATCAGGAAATGTCGTTTCAGACACTGATTCTTGATGAAGCGCAATACATTAAAAATTATGCAACCAAAACATCGCGTGCGATTCGTCAGCTTAAGGCGGGAAGACGCTTTGCCCTGAGCGGTACTCCAATCGAGAATTCCATCAACGAACTGTGGGCGATTTTTCAAGTGATTTTGCCCGGGCTGATGCCGAGCCAGCGCAAATTTAAACAATTGGAAAACGATAAAATAGCATCAATGACGAGACCGTTTATTTTACGCCGTGTCAAACAGGATGTTCTGAAAGAGCTCCCTGAAAAGATCGAATCCGTTCACGTTTCAGAGCTGACAAAGGACCAGAAAGACTTATATGTCGGCTACTGGCGCGAGCTGCAGCAGGAAGCCGCCCAATCGATGAAAGAGAGCGGCTTTCAGCAGAACCGCATGAAAATATTGGCCGGTCTCACACGCCTTCGTCAAATTTGCTGCCATCCTTCTGTGTTTGTCGAAAATTATCAGGGTGAGTCAGGCAAATTAAATCAGCTGATGGAGACGGTGGAAAATGCGGCGGCAAATGGCAAACGCATGCTGATTTTCTCTCAATTTACGAGCATGCATGAGATTATAATCGGCCAACTTGAAGAGCTGGGGATCGACTATTTCTATTTGCATGGGAAGACTGGCTCAGAAGAACGGGTCAAAATGAGTGAACGGTTTAACGAAGGTGAGAAAAGTGTCTTTCTTGTTTCCTTGAAAGCCGGTGGAACCGGGCTGAATCTGACCGGGGCTGACACGGTTATCCTGTATGATTTATGGTGGAACCCGGCAGTTGAGGATCAAGCGACAGGACGTGCACACCGGTTTGGCCAGAAAAATGTCGTTCAGGTAATCAGGCTTATCACTGAAGGAACGATTGAAGAGAAAATTTATGAACTGCAGCAGAAAAAGCGTGAGCTGATCGATGAAGTGATTCAGCCGGGAGAGTCGATGCTGTCCAGTCTCAGCGAAGAAGATGTCCGTGAATTATTAAGTCTTTGATAACACCCGATAGTTTACAGAAATATTAAAAAGTTTTACAATGAAGCTAACGGCACATCGAAAGGATGGTAAAGGTGACAAAACTTGTTGTAGGAACTGTCAAATTCATACTATCCAATGTTGTTGTCATCCTGGCAATCATGCTGCTTCCAGTATTTTTGATTACCGATTCAGTACCTTTGTTTGACAGTATTATCAACTACCTATTTAACAATCAATCATGACGAGCAAAAGACCGGATTTTTGATATAAGTAGTTCACTTACGGTGGAGAAAAAAACACAATACATTTAGCGTACTAAATCACCATAACATTTAGTACGCTATTTTTTGCTGGTATGACAACACTGGATAAATTATTCAACATTTTAAAAATATTAACCAAGTATTTTGAATATTTGTGTTAAAATAAAGTTTAAGATTGTAACGAATTGGTCTTAAAGCCGTTTAATGGAATAACTCATTGTGAAAATAACAGGGACTTACAATAATTATTATTAAACTAAACTGCTCTTAGTGAAAAAAGCAATAGAACTATATGGCATTTATGTATTCGGAACTTCTTATTAAGTAAATACGTAAAGGAAAAAGAAAATTTTTAGGAGGTTACTTATATTGTACGAACATAAATTTGTGAAAGTTAATTTATCCGGCTTCAAACACACACCGGAACAAGATTATCATTCAGTTGTTTATGAGCACGAAAAAGAAGGATGGGAGTTAGTACAAATTTTCGCGCCGGGAATAAAAAGCTATGGTATGCCTTCTTTCTATGAGTTAATATTTAAACGTAAGAAAAACTAAAAGAGAAATATAAGCAAATACAATACCCCCTATTCAAGTATAGGGCGCTTATCAGGAACAAGAGTACATCCTGTATGGATTCATCGGGCCATATTGCGGAATAAGGGCATACCTTTCACCTTTCTTTTGAATGTGGGGCAGATGTGAAACTCTTTCTAGTGTATTAATAAAGACTTTGAACTAAACAAAAAGTACAATTTAATCACTGGACCTATGGTTAGATGATTCTGAAGGGCTTGGTTTTTCGATGAATCTTTGAAAACCATAGTTCAAAACAGCGAGTGAACAAGTTTTGATAAAAAGTGCTGTAGAGGTCATTCTTTTTAATTTATAATGACCTATTTTTTGGAAAAATGCATTTAGAGGATAGGCATAAAGAAGGTCCATAATTAAATTACATAATGCATATAAAGAGAATTTTCCATAAGTGAAATGAAACACCCATAAATTAATTGTAAAAAATGGTCCAAATATAAAGGCTAAATCATCAAATACTCTGTACTTTATCCCACCTTTAACATCCCACCATTTGAAAATTAGGTTTAGAAGTGATTGTATTAAAAAAATACCAGAGCAAAATAATGTAACTGGTAAATATTTTTTAAAGGAGAGTTTTGGAAGGAATGATAATACAATAGCCCATAAAACAATTGCATTTACTATCCTAAAAAAGTTTGCCATTAAGTTCACCCTTCTGAGCTTTTATCTTAGGATTTGACACTTCATCGATGTTATTCAATTGTTTCCTTTTTGGTATGTTATTATATATTCAACTAATGGCTGCACTTGCTTAAGAACCTCGATTTGACTATGCAGCAATCGGCCGCGCTTCCGGAATAATAAGTATGTCCCTATTTGGCTCATTTAAGGGAAGTAATAACAAAAAATAAAAAACCTATAAAACTTACTTAAGGTCCTTTTTGTGTCCCGTAATGAATATACATGTAAAAAATAATTTTATATGGGGGATGTATGGGGATACAAGGGAAGGCAAATTTAAGTGTTGGCTGGATAACTTTGTTTCTAATGGGGACTGACTTATTTGTGGTGTCTCCGTTATTGCCGTTCATTTCGGAAACATATAAGGTTAGTCCAGAGACGACTGGATGGATGGTAACTGTTTTTGCGGTTACATATGCCTTTTCGGCTCCATTCTTTGGTTGGCTTTCAGATAAAAAGGGTCGGAGAACAATTATTACGTTTGGTTTATTATTGTTTGCTATTTCTAACGTACTTACTGCCTTTGCTTCTTCATTTTTATGGCTAATTGTTAGCCGTATTTTAGCTGGTTTGTCCGTTGCTTCAGTCACTCCGTTGATATACGCAATCATTGGAGATATTGCGCCACCAAAACGAAGAGGAACATGGCTTTCGATTGTTGTTTCAGGACACTTAACGGCTCTTTGGGCAGGAGCCCCATTCGGTACGATATTAGAATATTTTCTTAGTTGGCGTTCTGTATTTGTTGTAATGGCTACTATAGGAGCCATATTGGCGGTCGTAAATTTCAAAACGTGGGAATCTATTCCCAAAAGTGATTCAACAAGAAAACTAGTAGAAGGAAATATGCTAAGAATACTTGGTTCCGTAAGTGTTACCACCATTTGGGCGATTTCAATGTATGCCCTTTATGTTTATTTGGGAGCAGCCCTATACTCTGAAAATAGATTCTCATCATCAGAAATAGCATTAGCTATTACTTTTTATGGTGTCGGTGCTGTTTTAGGTGGTCTTACAAGTGGAAAATTGACGGATAAGTTCGGAGAAAAGAAGGTTTCGAACGCTACTCTAATTTTCTTAACTTTAATACTCATTTGTTTAGGACTATTTTTTTCATCTGGTGGTTGGGTTTATTTCCTTCTGTTTATATGGGCTTTGGTTGGGTACGCAGGATTTACATCATACCAAGCACGATTAGTAGTGGAATATCCAAAAGAGCGAGGAATTGTTATGGCATGGAATAATACGGCTCTATATATTGGTATCACTATTGGTTCAATGATTGGAGGTTATGTCATATCTATTTGGGGATATTCTTTACTCCCATATGTTTGTAGCATTGCAGCAGTCGCTAGCTTTGTGCTTAGTACTCAAAAGGTGAATAATCAAAAAAAGGATCAGCTTTTTCAGTAGGTACTTGACATCAGACTCCAGCTAATAGCTGAAATAGACTATTCAAGAAACGGGCGCCATTCCGGAATACGTCTTGGCGCCCTTTCCATACATAAGGGCCATTTTGTTGAAGATCGGTAAAGTTAAAGAAATGCTTATGTGTATTAGTTGGTTTGAAAGCACAGGGGTAAATAAACTTATAGAAAAGACTTTATTTGTCCGTTATTTCTTTTGTATTACATTTAAAAGATAAGGTATACGTTAATAATCATCTAATATCGGCTGCGGCGACGAAGAGCTTTTCCATATAATCGAATTGTGCTCTTATTACATCCGACATAGCCGTTTCTGAACTTTTATCAGTAAGAACTACACTTTCGAAAACAGCCTTTTGTGAAGGTCAAAAAATATAGAAACCGGGTTTTTCTTATTGCTCCTGCTTCAGTTTAAATAATTTGCGCGGGCGGCCTTGTACATAAGGTTTTTCTTCTCCGCTGGCTTTAATGATGTTTCCGGCAAGCAGCTTTTTGATTGTGCGTTCAGCACTGCGTTTGGTGACACCGTAATATTTGGCGATATCATTCGATGAAAAAGGTTCATTGTTGCGTACTTCAATAAAATCGATAAAATTATAGGACAGTTCGTTATTTAATTTGGCTTCATGGATGAGTGAACGATAAAGTGCTGATGGGTTAAACTCCTTTTTTATGCCGAGTGGTCCGATTATGTCACGGCGTTCGTTAACAATATAGCATGTTCCGTCTTCCTTTTCCCCGCAGGCCTCAAGTGCAAGATGTGCATTGATATCTGCCTTGTCAGCCGACAGTCCAAGTCCGAAACCGATATCAGCCGGTACAGTCAGTTCATCAATCATCTTTTTTAATAAAGGAAAATCACGATAATGGCTAGTGATGTATTCAAGCATGCTGCGTGTTCCCAACAAAACAAATTGGTTCTCGCTGTTTAAGAAAACAGAAGCCTGTGTTTTTTTGACATAGTTCAATAAGATCTGATGCAATTTCCGCTGCAATTCTTGTATATAAAGATCGCCATGTTGTACGTGGAGGCGGTCAAAGTTTTTAATGCGGACATAACCGGTGACAATTTGAGCACTTGCTGAATGATTGATAGTTGCAATCGATCTAGCTTTTTCAATCGCTCTTGTTAGATTTAGCATCGGCAATTTCATGCACGTAACCGGAACGTTTCTTTTTCTGAGAACATCTGCCACTTCTTGAAGGGGTGTGAGGACTAAACTGACGTCTCCGGCATCATAAAGATTCTGATGATGATCTGCAATTTGTTCAGGCCCTGCAGTCTCAGCATATCCATAGCTGTACGTATAAATGTCATCATACCGGAGATTGATTTCATGAAGCACTTCACTGACCTGTCTTGTATCCGGTACGTCAATGGAAAGGCGGTCCAGTTCCTGTTCTTTTTCCATTTTAATTTGGAAAAGAGAAGTCAGGATCATGTACGCATCAATGTCCGCCTGCACGGCAGGCAGCCGCTTTTTTTCAATAAAATCTTTGGCATAATAATAGGCTAAAGTACTTGTGAATAAATAAATATCACACATAATGGCCTTTTCAACCAATTCGTTCGTTTCTTCCGCAGTTCTATAGACAAAAGGAAATAGTTCAACATCTTCTATTTTCTCAGTCAGCCTGTTGATCTGATGGATTGTCTCTTCCCTTCCGAATACAGCAATTTTAATCGTCACATCCATTCCTCCTTCTTTCCGAATACCTTCATCCCATATTTAACGACAAAATTCGTTAGAGTTATAATACGGAATTTTCTAAATATTGTCAAGAAGAAAAATGTACGATTTAGGTTTAAATATATTTTGGTATATTTCGAGGTAACATAGCATTCTATTATTCTGTTAAAACTTGACATACCAGATGAAAACGGTTTAAATTTAGATAAGATTTGATTTTAAAATAATAAAGGGGGAAATTTCATGAGAAGTCTTAAACTCGCAGGTTTGTTGCTTATCGTTATGCTGTTTGCACTAGCAGGCTGCGGCAGTGCCCAGGATGACGGCGGCGGAAGTGATGACAGCGGCAGCAGTGATAACGGCGGCGATGATGCATCATCATCTGAAGAGGTTCGCGTCACACTGGGAACCGGGGGCACGAGTGGTACCTATTATCCGCTTGGTGTAGCGATGACTGAGCAGATTTTCTCAAATGTAGAAGGGGTTTCACAGTCCAGAGCTGTTTCAACCGGGGCATCAGTAACAAACGCCCAGGAGCTGGCTGAAGGAAAATACGACGCTGTTCTGATTCAAAATGATATTGCTTATTATGCCGCGAATGGAGAGACGCTCGGAGATTTTGAAGGGAATACGGTTGATAATATGGCCGGCATGACCTCGCTTTACCCTGAAGATATCCAAGTGGTCACAACAGCTGACAGCGATATTGAATCACTTGAAGATTTGGAAGGCAAAACCGTGGCTGTCGGTGACCAGGGCAGTGGAACCGAAGCAAACGCCAATCAAGTATTGGGAGCAGCAGGGCTCACGTATGATGACCTGACAGCTGAATATATGGGCTTTGGTGATGCTTCTCAGGGCTTGCAGAATGGTACACTTGATGCAGCGTTTATCGTTGGCGGTGCACCAACAAGCGCGATTCAGGAATTAGGTGCCAGTAAAGATGTCAAGGTCCTTTCACTTTCCGACGAAGTCATCAGCAATTTGACTTCGGAATATTCGTATTACACCGAAAAAACAATTTCTGCTGACACGTATGCAGATTACGGTCAGGAAGAAGAGATTAAGACAGTAGCTGTTATGGCAATCCTTGTTGTGGATTCGGAACTGCCGGAAGACGCGGTGTATAACATGACAAAATCCATGTTTGAAAACAAAGACGCACTGGAAGCAGCGCATGCCCGCGGTTCGGATATCACTTTAGAAGGTGCAACAGATGGTATGTCCATTGACCTTCACCCGGGTGCAGCCAGGTATTATGAAGAAGAAGGTGTCTCTGTCGAGTAATGACAGCTTCTTCTGAAAGGCGGCCAAGCCTGCATAAACACAGGCTTGCCGTACTATTAATCGGTTTAATAATTTTTATCGGTATTTATTTGCTTATGAAAGATGTACATGTCATGTACGCAACGGCGGATAATGATGATGTATTGATTGCTGAGCGGATAAATGCCGATACAACTTTTTCATCACGTTATCTCCATTCAGTGGCCAAGTGTCTCATTATAGAAAAATATGAAGTGAGCGAGGACTATGAGATGGTCTTGATGGAAAGCTGGAATTGCAGCTTCGGAGCCGGTATTGAAACAAAACCTCCGCCAGGGGCAACTGATCGCATGGAGGACGGCTATTACGTGATTGATAATATCGACCAGACATTCCAGGAGATTTTGTTACATCCCGTAAGTATTGCAGAACAAAAACTGACGATAGACGGACATACCTGGAATATCTCGCGTAAACCATTTGAGGGAAGAACGTTTTCACTTGAGATTGAGAAGCAAAATTGGTTTGTCTTTTTAATCGAAAAACTATCATGAATAACAGAAGGGAGGTTCTTTATGGCGAACTCAAATCTGGATACAAATGTGAGTCAAGAAGAAATGAACAAGCAGCTGGATGAGCTGGAAGGCAGTGACAGAACACTATATGGCAAAATGGCGTTCATTGTATTAATTGTTGCTGTTGCATTTTCATTATTTCACCTGTATTCAGCCGGTATCGACATGCTGCCGAATCGTCAGCTGACAGCAGTGCATCTGGCCTTTGCCTTAACCCTCATTTTTTTAATCTTTCCATATAAAAAGAACCTCGGGCAAACGAAAATTCCCTGGTATGATATGGTACTGGCAATCCTTGGGGCATCAACCGGCGTTTATATTATCATGATATCTGACGTTCTTGTTGGCAAAGTCGGTAATCCGAATGCGTTGGATACCACGATATCTTTCATTGCATTGTTGCTGGTCCTCGAAGCAACACGTCGAGTGGTCGGAAAACCGCTTGTCATACTGGCAACGGTTTTCATGCTGTACGCATGGCTCGGTGATATGTATTTGCCGGACTTTCTTGGTGCACGGGCGATCTTGCCGGATGCGCTGAACCACTTTGGCTTTACATGGAATGAAATCGCCGAGTTTATGTATTTGTCCAATGAGGGTATATTCGGAACACCACTGACTGTTTCAGCACAATATGTTTTTATTTTTATTTTATTTGGCGCTTTTCTGGAGGTGACCGGGGCAGGTAAAATGTTTATTGATCTGGCCATGTCACTTGTCGGTTCGTTTAAAGGCGGACCGGCCAAAGCATCCGTTATTTCATCCGGTATGATGGGCTCAATATCAGGCAGTTCGGTAGCCAATGCGGTTACCACAGGCACGTTCACCATACCGCTGATGAAAAAGACAGGATTCAGGCCAAAGGTTGCCGGCGGTATTGAAGTAGCTGCTTCCTCAAGCGGGCAGCTGCTGCCGCCTGTCATGGGTGCTGCTGCCTTTATCATGGCCGACTTCACCGGTATATCTTATCTGGAAATCGTTAAATCGGCAGCGATTCCGGCATTGCTAAGCTATACAGCCATTTTGTTCATGGTACATCTGGAAGCGAGCAAGAATAATTTAGTCGGCATCCCGCGAAATGAGCTCGTATCGCCATGGAAAATCTTAGCTGGCCGTGGTTATTTGTTGCTGCCGATCGTAGCAATTGTCATACTGCTTGTCATGCGGCTGACACCGATATTGGCATCATTTATGGCGATTGTCGGTACAATTGCGATTGCTCTATTTTCTTATCGGATGCAGCAGCGTTTGGGTGCCGGTTTTCTCGTTGCGCTTCTGTTCACAGGTGCAGCCTATGCAGCACATTTACTATTCGGCTTAAATCAGTACGTTACATTTGTCTCCATTGGTGCCTTGATGTTTGCGCTCATCTGGTATGCGATGGGTAAAAAAGTTGCTGGTGAAAAACAGGATAAATTTGGATGGAAAGAGTTTTTTACGGCGCTTGAGCTTGGGGCAAAAAATGCGCTAAGCGTGGTTGCGGCATGTGCGGCTGCCGGAATTCTGACAGGTGTTGTGACAATGACAGGACTGGGGCCGATATTCTCCGGTTTGATTTTGGATTTGGCAAACAACCAGATTTTCCTTGTCCTGCTGTTCACGATGATTGCGTGTATCATCATGGGCCTCGGTCTGCCGACAACTGCAACCTACATTGTACTTGCAGCTGTCATGGCTCCGGCTTTGATACAGCTGGATATCCCGGTATTGGCAGCTCATCTCTTCGTATTTTATTATGGAATCCTTGCCGATGATACACCGCCGATTAACTTGCCGGCATACGCGACAGCGGGTATTGCCAAAGCAGATCCGGTGCGTACCGGTGTGCAAGGTTTTAAATTTGATATGGGGGCATTGCTTCTGCCGTTTGCGTTTGTGCTTAATCCGATTTTGATTTTGCAGGACGATACAGCAACGTGGATTCAGATTCTGTTAAGTATTACCACAGCGTTTATCGGCATTATTGCCTGGTCTACGTTTATTCAAAGCTACCTGTTCACCAAATTTGGCTGGATTGAGCGGATAATGGCTGTAGGGGCGGCGGTTGTTTTGCTTAATCATGCACTATGGACAGACTTGGTCGGTGTTGGACTATTCGCTCTGATTATTGTCTATCAATGGTGGAAAAAGAACAGAAATGATAAATCCGGCATGCAATCGGTTCAGACGAACGCATGAATTAAAGAGCTATTTTGCAGGAATATTACTGTGAAATAGCTCTTTTTGATATGGTTATCGCTCCTCACGCAGTTCGTACTAATATATGATATGCTTGGACACAAGAATGGGAAGGGGTGAGTGCATGAATTCATTTATCAATAAAATTGGGATCGATGCGCCGGTTGTTCAGGCTGGAATGGCGGGCGGTATTACGACCCCTGAGTTAGTTGCGGCTGTCGCCAATGCAGGCGGGCTTGGAACACTCGGGGCAGGGTACATGAGTGATAAGGTGTTAAAGGCGGACATACAAGCCATAAAGCAGCTTACTGATAAACCCTTCGCGGTCAATCTATTTGCTGTAAACCTGGAGGCATTTTCCGATGATATCGCCCAAATGCAGCAATTCCTTAATCAATATCGGGGTGAATTGGAAATGGACACGGGAGAAAGTTCGATTAAAGTCCGTGATTACTTGCAGGAAAAAATCGATGTCATTCTCGAGGAAAATATCCCGATTGTCAGTACAGCTTTCGGGGTGCTTTCATACATGCTGATCGATCGTTTGAAAGCGAACGACGTGAAATTGATTGGCATGGCAACAAATCTTGAGGAGGCCAAACAACTGGAAGAAGCAGGATTTGATGCCGTTGTGGCTCAGGGGATGGAAGCGGGCGGCCACCGCAGTACATTTAATGTGGAAAAATACCCTGATGGCTGTCAAATCGGTTTGCACGTGCTGGTGCAGGAGCTTCTTGACCATACGAATCTTGCCATTATAGCAGCAGGCGGCATACATACCAAGTCTCAAGCCGATGCTTTAATGACCATGGGGACCTCTGCCGTCCAGCTGGGCACACGATTTTTGCTTGCTGAAGAAGCCGGAACGAATGCAGCTTATCGCAGGGCGCTCATCAAAGCAGAAACCAATGATACGGTGATAACGAAAGTGTTTTCCGGACACCCGGCCCGTGCTATCCGGAACAGGTTAGTCGAAGAGGTGGAGGCAAGTGGGATTGCACCGCTTCCATTCCCTATCCAGAATCAAATGACAAAAGATATTCGCTCGGCCGGAAAGGAATTTGCGATGCCGGAAGTACAGTCGCTATGGGCCGGCCAGGGAGTTGGTGCGATTGAAAAGGAAGAGAGTGCCGCGGATATTGTGGCCTCGCTTATATAAGGAGCACAGATAGTAAGTACGGATGCGCTCGGGACGATGTTTTCGCTCTTGAATTGAAGCTTCCACTTCAGTGATATATCAATTGCTGTAGGAAAGCAACAAAGAATGCGAGAAAGAGCCAAACTAAAAGAAATCGGCGAACCCGCCGATTTCTTCATTCAATTTCACGATTATTCCTCCACCTTGAAATGCGCCTTCACTTGTTCGCGCAATTCCCTTTTCAAGAACTTGCCGACCGATGTTTTTGGAATTTCATCGAAAAACAAAATGTCATCAGGCAGCCACCATTTGGCAAATTGCGGACGGATAAAATCAAGCAGCTCACGCTTATTAACCTTATCAGCGAAGTCTTCATGCAGTACTACACAGGCGACTGGACGCTCCTGCCATTCCGGGTCCGGCATGGCCACAACACTGGCTTCAAAAACAGCATCATGCGCCATGATAGCGTTTTCAAGCTCAACCGAAGAAATCCATTCGCCCCCGCTTTTTATCAGGTCTTTTGTCCGGTCCACGATTTGAATATTGCCTTCCTCATCAACTGTCACAACATCACCGGTATGGTGCCAGCCCTTAATGAATGCGCCGGCGGTTCGGTCATCTTTGTAATACTCATCTGCTATCCATGGTCCGCGCAAAAGCAGTTCGCCCATTTCTTCACCATTCCAGGCAACCTCGCCTGTATTACCGATTACCTTCATCTCCAATCCAGGAACGAGTGACCCTTGTTTGGCCCGTTCATTAAGTTTCTCATCTTCAGTCATATCCTGCTGATAGCTTTTAAGTCTTGAAAAAGTGGCAAGCGGTGTTGTTTCAGTGGCACCATACGCATGAGCAAACGGGATGCCGAGCTTTTGTTCAAATGCCTGAATGAGTCCTTTTGGTGCTGCAGATCCCCCGCAAAGAACAGTACGCAAGCTGGATGTATCATAGTCTCCTTGTTCAAGTTCGCGCAGGAGCCCAAGCCAGATTGTCGGGACTCCGGCTGTAATGGTGACTTTAAATCTATCAATGAATTCTGCCAGCCGTTTCGGTGTAAAACGCGGACCGGGCATGACTTGTGTAGTGCCAAACCAGGTACATGCAAACGGTGTCCCCCAGGCATTGACATGGAATTGCGGAACTACCGGCATTGAAATATCTGACTCAGATATGGCCGCTGTGTCCGCGAGACCAAGTGCATAACTGTGCAGTACAATACCACGATGCGAATAGACGACGCCTTTTGGTTTCCCGGTTGTTGCGGACGTATAACACATGCCGGCAGGGTCATTCTCATCAATATCTGTAACAAATGGCTGGGCGGGATCACCGGTCTGGAGTAATTTTTCATAAGAATAAAGAGGTGTTAAACCGGATTCCGGGAGTTCTTCTTTGTCGGTCATAACGACAAAAGCTTCAACTGAAGTCAATTGGTCTTGAACTTTTTCAATGAGCGGTAAAATGTCCTCATCGATAAAGAGGACTTTATCTTCGGCATGATTGATAATATAAATGATATGTTCCGGTGAAAGGCGTATATTGATGGTATGGAGCACAGCGTTCATTCCCGGCGCGGCAAAATATAGTTCAAGATGGCGGTGGTGGTTCCAGGCTAACGTGCCGACACGATCACCTTTTTGCACGCCGATCTGTCCAAGAGCGCTCATTAGTCGTCTGGTTCGCTCGCCAATTTCCGAATAAGTCAGCCGGTGAAGCTTATCATGTGTCTGGGAAATGACTTCTTTCTTAGCGAAAAACTTTTCCGCATGAACCATCATCGACCCAATCGTGAGAGGGGTTTGCATCATAAACAACAGCTCCTTTTTAAATTTAACAGGCTTGACTATATAATATCATATAATTATTACTATTGAAAAAATTAAATGAAATGTAAGAAAAAAGAAAGCAGCCAGCATTCATGCTACAATGACAGATGAAATAATTTCTTGAATAATGGAGCTCTTACCGATGGACAAAGGAAAGGCGAAGAACGATGAAAAAACAGCATGATTTTACGCAAGGCAGTATATTCAGGCACCTGATTATATTTTCCGGGCCGCTGATGCTGACCAATCTGCTTCAGACCTCCTACCAGTTTGCTGACAGTCTTTGGGTCGGCAATTTGCTTGGATCTGATGCGCTTGGTTCAGTTGCCATTTCGAGTACCATTATTTTTACGCTTCTTTCATTTGTGCTCGGACTGAACAATGCGGCACTGACCATTTTATCCCAGCAGAAGGGCAAGGATAATGAAGCTGGGCTGAGGCGTTATTTGAATGCGTTTGTTGTAATTTTAACGATTATGGCACTGGCGCTCAGTGCACTGGGTTATACGCTGGCAGATCAGCTGCTGCGACTGTTGGGGACGCCGGAAAATATGCTCAGTGAAGCGGAAACCTATTTGCAGATCAACTTTCTAGGTATCCTGTTTTTGTTTGGCTACAATTTTATCAGCACTGTGCTGCGCGCACTTGGTGATAGCAGAACACCACTCAGGTTTGTGATGATTGCGGTGCTTCTGAATATCGTTCTGAATCCGATTTTTATTGCCGTTTTTAATCTTGGTATTAATGGCGCTGCTTTTGCAACCATCTTGGCACAGGGCAGTGCGTTTCTGTATGGCTTGATTTATGTGCTTTCCAAAAAGCTTGCTCCATTCACAGGTCCAAGCCTTCCATCAAAAAAAGAAGTTGGTTTGATATTGAATCTGGGTATCCCGTCAGGTTTGCAAATGGCGGTTATTTCTGCCGGGTCAGCCGCGATTATGAGTGTGGTCACGGTATTCGGCAGTGGCGTCATCGCGGGGTACGGTGCAGCTCAACGGCTTGACAGTATATTAATGCTCCCCGCACATGCTCTCGGTACTTCCGTTAATAGCATGGCAGGGCAAAATATTGGAATCCGGGACTGGACGCGTGTGAAGAAGATTGCTAAATATGGTGTGATTTACAACTTATCGTTTATGCTGCTGGTTGGTCTCCTGGTTGTTGTATTTGCTGAGTACGGCATCCGTATGTTTATTGAAAACGAGGAAGCGGTAGCATTCGGCACAAGGTATCTGCAAATTGTAGCATTATGCTACCCGTTCTTGGGTGTTAACTTTATTTTGAACGGTATTGTCCGGGCATCCGGCGCCATGTATCAAGTTCTCGCTTTGAATATCATCTCGTTCTGGGTGCTTCGTTTCCCACTGGCCTATCTGTTTTCCGAGTGGCTGGGAGAAATCGGAATTGCCGTTGGTATGGGAGCGAGTTTTGTGCTGAGCAGTCTCGCGGCATTCATATATTACCGGTTTGGAAAGTGGCGCAAGAAGGAATTGTTTGCTAAGGGAAATTAGGAGCGAAAAACTATGAAGCTATTATTAAGATTGCTCTTGGCAGGTATTATCGGGGGATTTATCCTGGGTATTTTGCTGCAAGGGATAGAATCATTTACCGGAAAAAAGTCTATCGTTTATTATTGAATGTGGATTATATCCCGGTGCTCTCAGACTGGTCAATGACAGAAACACATGAATTCTTGCTTCATTTAACCGTGTCGGTGTTCATTGTATTTGGGCTATATTTTGTTCTGAGACGGACACGGGCGTCTATTATCCTATTTGTGCTCGGTACTGTTATCATTGGTGGATGTTATTATCCGTTGACAGTTTTATCAGGGGGACACCTGATGTGACAGATATGGAGGCTCTTGTTTATTGGCTGTTCGCTCATGCTATATACGGATGTGCAGCCGGAATTATGATTTTTTGGAAGAAAGACAGGCGGATACGATGAAGCGTAAAACGAAACAAGCTATCAAGCAAACAGTAATCATTGCAGCTATATTGTCCGGCTTAATGATTTTGCTATCGGTTATGTTAACTGAAGGGAAGCAGGATGAGGTGTCCAAATCGACAAGTGCTGTTATTAGCACAGAGGTTTTGGACTACAAACCGCTGGTGGAAAAATATGCAGCTGAAAATGATGTTGATGCGTATGTGCACGAACTCATGGCGATTATGATGCAGGAATCGGGCGGACGCGGCAATGATCCGATGCAGTCATCTGAAAGCTACTGCGGGTCACGCGGTTGTATTGAAGATCCCGAGCTTTCGATTAAACAGGGTGTTGAACACTTTGCCGGGGTGTTGAATGAAGCTGATGGTGATGTGCAGCTTGCTATTCAGTCATACAATTTTGGACAAGGGTTTATTGATTACGTTGAAGCGGGCACAGGGGGTATACGCAAGCGGCAGCAATTAATTTTTCCCAGGAAATGTACGCCTCCAGCGATAATCAGGCAAAGTATCGCTGCCCGCGTGAAGAAGCCCAGGAAATTGATGCTTGTTACGGTGATATCTATTATGTCCGTGATGTCATGGCTTACAGGAATAGCCTGGCGGAAATGTAGTATCAAGTGAGCGTAAATGATATCATGGAAAAAAGTATATGGAGGGATTTTGATGCGAAAAGAAATCTTTACAGAAAACGCGCCTGAAGCGATTGGACCATATTCACAGGCTATCGAGGCAGGTGACTTCATCTATATTTCAGGTCAGATTGGCATTAACCCGGAAACAGGCGAGGTTGCTGAAGGAATTGAAGCCCAGACAAATCAGGTCATGCATAATTTGCAGGCGATTTTAACTGAAGCAGGTACAGATGTTTCGCAAGTGGTTAAATTTACCATTTACATTGATTCGATGGACAATTTTGCGACGGTTAATGATATATACGGTGGTTATTTGTCGAAACCATACCCTGCAAGAGCAACCGTTGAAGTCAGCAAACTGCCTAAAAATGTGCTGATCGAAATGGACGCCGTAGTCTATACCAAGTAATGAACAGGGTCCATTAAAATCGAAGAAATGGCCGGCTGTTCGCGTTCGCCCTGAGTAAGGAAAATTCAGGAAATTGTCGAGGCAGGATTCGGTGAATATTTTACAGGCGTGCCTTTAACCGCAATTTCCGACAAATATTTCCCGGGGAATATTTATTGCCGAATTTTGTTTTTTGTATGAGAATGCGCGAAAATTGCTTGTAATGATGTTGCTCTATTCGCGGCCTGTCTTATATGAAAAAAACTGGCCGTTATCTTTATTGATAAACGGCCAGTTCTTCTTTTATTGCTTCGCGTATTTTCGCTAAGCATTCTTCAGGTGTGTTGCCGTGAACGCGGCGATTGTTCACGAGTGCATAGGGCCGGACCCTGCACAAACCGCAAAAAGCCAGGCATTCATTCATTAATACGGCTACCTCTGGAAATTCACTTTCTATAATACCTTCTATATCCAAAGAAGTGATGGCATTTCCGTCACAAACTTCAACGACTATTGCGCCCATAGCTATCACTTTCTTTCTAATTTATAATTGTACGTTATTATTTTTAACATATTCCACACATTTTATCAACATCATTGCCTGCCTAGAAAGTGATGAGCAGATGATTCGGCGCTTCTTAGATTCAATGCGAAGACAATGCTTGCGTGGATTTTCGCTTTTCATCTGTATATTCCTGTTTATACCAGGTAATTAGCATAATGGCACCACTTGCAATCAATAACCCGCTTGTTACAAAAAACACCGCGGATATGCCGAAATAACCGGAAAGCATACCGCCTAATGCAGGTCCGATAATGTTTCCGAGAAACCGAAGGCTGGTATTGTATCCAAGCATTTCCCCCTGAATCGATAAAGGGGCTGCCTGTCTGATATATGCGATTCGGACAGGAATGATGCCGCCTATCGAAATACCGAGCAGGAACCGGAGAACAACGAGTTGCCAAATGTTTGTGACAAATGCCCCCGGAAGGTAAACAATCCCGGCCATAAACAGTAAAAAAATCAATATTTTAATGTAGCCGACCCGATCACCAATACGTCCCCAGCGCCTGGCCATAAGTAAATTCCCCAAACCTGCTGCAGAGAAAGCTAATCCTGAAAAGAAAGCTATGCTTACCGGTCCATGAATCTCAGCTACATACAGCGACAAAATTGGCTGAATGCTAAAGTGTGCAATCTGGACGAGTGCCGAGATGAGCATAACAGCGAGCAACACCGGATGACCGATAATGTGCAAGATGATTTGTTTGCTCGAATATGTTTCTTCTTCTGCGTGATCCTCGCTGTTTTTAAGCATAACTTCCCTGATGCCCAACAGCACCAGCAGCCCGGACAGGAAAATGGTGATTGAGACCCATTTGAATGTCGCGGAGTAACCGAACACGTCAGCAAGAATACCTCCAAGCAAGGGCCCCATTAAGTTTCCAGTGACACTGCCGGTTTGCAGTGTTCCGAGCACCCTGCCGGCGATCGCTTTTGGTGTCTGTGTGGCAATCAATGCCTGGGACATTGGAATAAACCCGGTGAATACCCCCATAAACAGACGGAGGAAAAAGAGTTCCCAGACTGAGTCGGCAAAACCCATTAATAAGATTGATATCCCCATACCAAAAGAGGATAGAATCAATATATTTTTTCGTCCGTACTTATCGCCGATTCGTCCCCAAATCGGCGAAAATAAAAATGCAGTTCCAAACGTAATGCCAAAAATCCAGCCTGACCAGTTTTGAACATATGCATCTGAGAAATTTCCGAACTCTTCAATGTATAATGAAAGAAACGGAAGCACCATTGTCAGGCTTCCGCCAACAAAGAAGTTCGCAAACCACATAATAATTAAATTTCGTTTGACATTGGAGTTTTCCTTAGAAATGACAAGTCCCTTCTTTCAAAATTACTTCGATACCCTAAATATATAATATATCCAAAGTCAGAATATGTTTAAAGCTTAATGCTCACCACGATATTTTCCCCAAAATTGACATCCTGACACTGCAAAAAAACTATTCAAATGGAAAATAAAACGGTATAATGTAGTTTAACCACAAGTAAGATGTATACTGGACAAGCAAAAATGAAAGTAAAGGAGCAGCAAAATGAAGCAAAGTCTGAAATCAATCGCCGCATTTTTGATGATAGGCGCTATTCTGTTCAGTTTCACGGCACCAGTACATGCGATAACTGAGGAAAAACCAATTGTCGTATACGGGGATGCTTTATCTGATGCAGAAAAGCAGGAAGTAAAGAATCTCCTTGATGTGGGTGACAATGAATCAACTGAAGAATATACGGTAACAGGCGAGGATATCGCAAATTATATTGGCGGGGACCCGAATTCAAATATGTATTCTTCCGCTAAAATCATGGGTGAGAGTGATGGCAGCGGGTTATCAATTAATATTGTGACGCCGGATAATATTACTGACGTGACGACGGAAATGTATGCAAATGCGCTTCTGACAGCTGGTGTGGAGAATGCAACAGTTGACGTGGCCTCTCCGGTACAAGTGACCGGCACATCTGCTTTGACGGGGATCTATAAAGCATATGATGCAGAAGGCGAACAGTTGGATAAAGAACGAATGGAGCTGGCGAATGATGAGCTGGGTGTCGCAACAGACCTGGCTGAAAAAGAAGGAATGAACCAGGAAAAAGTCAGTGAATTGCTGACTGAAATTAAACAGGCCATTGCAGAGCAAAATCCTGCCACGAAAGAAGACATTGAACAAATCGTTGAAGAGCAGTTAAATAACCTGGAAATATCATTGAGTGAAGAAGACCGGCAGATGCTAATCGATTTATTTAACCGCATGCGGGATTTGAATATCGATTTTGGTCAGGTCAGAGATCAGCTTGAAGATATTGCTTCTAAAGTACAGGATCTGATTAATGATGAAGGATTCTGGAATCAGGTGGAAGCATTTTTCAACAATCTGTTCCGAATGCTCGGCAACCTTTTTGACAGCGTGTTTGGAGAAGCCTCTTAGATAACTTCATTAAAGGAAAGGCGAAGGATATGGCACTGTTAAAAAGCCATATCCTTTGTTGTTTTAGGCACTTTTCCGAGGGGGGACTAATTTATTGCATAATATAGAATAAAAAGAATAGTGAGCAAGACGGTGAGCGACAGCCACTGAAAGCGAACGACTCTATAAAGATTGGTACTGATCTGAGTGGATATCGGCGGTTTGTCCCTCCATTCTTCCAGCGGGTCGCCGCCCTTGGACATAATGCTCAGAAACCTGCGAAAACCAAATGTCACACCATCATAAAATCCGCCTTTGACAGTATACAGAAACAGTGCAAAAACCATATATACAAGCACAAAATAAAATGTGATATCCAGCAGCTGACGCAATGTTAGAGCTGATTCAAGCAAGTAAACAATCAAGAGTATTGTGCCGCAGTTGATGAGAAATATCCGGATATTCGTCTTTAACATAAGCGATAAGTCCTGCCTTCAAAAGTACTTTTGCACAACAGTATAGCATAATTCATTCAAGTAAAATAAAAATAAATTTTTCAGAAGCTGTAACATGCGTCATACATGAAAGGGATTTCATCCTTTCTATTTTCCCACAAAAAAGACTTTACAAACTTGTAACAAAAATAGTATAATTCTTATCAAGCGGTTAAATCTGCTAAATTATCAGAATTTATTAAGGGGGTAATCACAGCATGAAGTCCAAAAAGATTTGGCTTTTAGCATTAGCTTTACTTTTTGCGCTTTTCCTTGCTGCATGTTCCGGCGGTGACGATTCCGGTTCAAGTGATTCCGGAAGTGACGACGGATCAAGCGAATCATCAGAAGGAAGTTCAGAGGGAGAAGGCAGTTCCGACGCTGAACAGGTTTTAAATTTTATTAATGGTGACACAATTCCGTCAATGGATCCCGGCATGGCTACCGATGAATATGGAATTCAGTTCACGGGTGCCACAATGGAAGGTCTTTATCGTGTGCAAGACGGTGAAATTGTCCCAGGTATTGCTACTGAACATGAAGTAAGTGAAGATGGTACAACTTGGACATTCACACTTCGTGAAGACGCAACATGGTCAAATGGCGATCCTGTAACAGCTAATGACTTTGTTTACTCATGGCAGCGCGCAGTTGACCCTGAGACAGGTTCAGAGTACGGCCCATACATGCTGGGCGGCGTTGTTCAAAATGCGACTGCTGTTAACGAAGGTGAAGTTCCGGTAGAAGAATTGGGCGTAAGTGCACCTGACGATTACACATTGGAAGTGCAGCTTGAAAACCCTGTTCCATACTTTGAATCATTGGCAACATTCCCAACATATTTTCCTTTAAACGAGAGCTTTGTTGAAGAACAGGGCGATGAATATGCAACAAGCACTGACACGTTGCTGTTCAACGGTCCTTTTACATTAGAAAACTGGGACAGCACAGCAAGTTCCTGGGAGCTTCAGAAAAACGAAGACTACTGGGATGCAGAAACTGTACAGCTTGATAAAATGACGTTTGAAGTTGTCAAAGACCCGCAAACAGCGGTGGACTTATATGAGCAAGGCGAAATTGATCGTGCAGGCCTTTCATCAGACCTTGTCGATCAGTATCAGTCTCATGAAGATTATCAAGTATTCCCTGAAGCATCATTATTCTATCTGAAGATGAATCAGACACAGAGCGATGCGCTTGCGAACGAAAAGATGCGCAGAGCAATTTCTATGGCTGTAGACAAAGAAGCATTGGTTAACGAAATTTTGAATAATGGTTCAATCGCTTCAACTGGTTTTGTACCGCAAGATTTCGTACAAACACCTGGCGGCGAAGACTTCCGTGAAGCAAATGGCGATCTTGTTACCCATAACCCTGAAGAAGCAACACAATTGTGGGAAGAAGGCCTTGAAGAAATTGGCAAAGACTCTGTAGAACTGGAATTGCTTGGCGGTGACAGTGAAACAGCTAAAACGTCCGATGAATACATTGCCAACCAGCTTCAGGAAAATCTTCCAGGCTTAGAAGTGACCATTAAATCCGTACCGTTCGAACAGCGCCTCGATGCGGATACCAACATGGAATACCAACTTCAGACATCCGGTTGGGGACCTGACTACATGGACCCTTACACATTCTTGAATCTGTGGTTGACAGATGGTCAAAACAACAAGATGGGCTATTCCAACGAAGAATATGACCAGTTGATTGAAGAGACAACAAATGAGTTGGCACAGGATCAGGAAGCACGTTATCAAAACTTCCTTGAAGCCGAACAACTCCTGGCTGAAACAGCTGCTGTCGCACCACTTTATCAAAGTGCAATGGCACAGCTTGTCAGACCAAAAATTCAAGATGTCTACGTCAACTCATTTGGACCGACATATGAGTGGAAATGGGCGAGTGTAGGATCAGGAGAATAACAATTTAACCTAATCAAATATGCTGTATTTTAGGGAAAGAGAGTATATGACCTTATGGCATATGCTCTCTTTTACCCTGTATAAGAAAAAATCATACAATAATGAATTTTTCATCAGCAACAAGATTCAGCAGAAATTAGGAGGTGCGGAAATGCTTCGTTATATTTTGCGGCGGATATTTTATATGGCCATTACATTGTTTATTATAGCCACCGTTACATTCTTTCTTATGAAATTGCTTCCCGGAAGTCCGCTGTCAGCTGAAAATAAGCTGTCAGAACAGCAACAGGAAGTCATATTGGCAAAATACGGCTTAGATGAGCCTATTCCAATACAATATGTCAACTATATGGTTGGACTTGTACAAGGAGATTTGGGAATTTCCTTCCACTTTGACAGTACCCCCGTGACAGATATTTTAATAGATAGGATGCCGCCATCACTTATACTTGGTGGACAAGCACTTATTTTTGGAACAATTGCCGGAATCTTATTTGGATTAATTGCTGCTATCTATCATAATGGGTGGCTTGACTATACCTCTACAATCATAGCTGTTTTAGGTACGTCCATCCCATCCTTTATCTTTGCAGGTTTACTGCAATGGTATTTGGCAACCGAATGGGGGCTATTCCCTGTCGCCTTATGGGGAACATATGCGCATACGGTGCTGCCGACAATAGCGCTGGCTATTTTTCCAATGGCGACTGCAGCACGTTTTACCAGGACGGAAATGCTTGAAGTCCTTGGATCAGATTATATTACAACTGCCAGGGCCAAGGGGCTTACTGAACCGGCGATTATTTTCAAGCATGGTCTCAGAAACTCGCTCATCCCGCTTGTAACCGTTATGGGACCAATGGCAGTCTCGCTAATGACCGGGACACTTGTCATCGAGCAAATATTTGCTGTGCCGGGTATCGGCGAACAATTTGTAAGCTCAATTCAAGTGCTCGATTATCCAACGATAATGGGTACAACCTTGTTTTTCTCTGTGTTATTTATAGCGATTATTCTTGTCATCGATATTCTCTATGTATTGATTGACCCTAGGATCCGGCTGACTGGAGGGGGAAGTTAAAATGGCAAAAAATCAGCATCATAATGAACCACCTAAGGAACTTTTTGTCCCCCACGAGAGGAAAGAAGATACGAGCGAGAAGATAACGAAACCAAGTCGGTCTTTTCTCCAGGATGCACGACGGACATTCTTTAAAAATAAAGCGGCGGTTTTCAGTATTATTTTGATGATCATCATTATCATTATGAGTATTATTGGACCATATTTTAATAGTTATGGAATGGATGATCAGGAACTGTCACGTGCTAAAATGCCGCCGCGTGTGCCAGTAATAGAAAATCTGCCTTTATTGGGCATGGATGGAACGCTCCAGAGTGAATTTACGGGCGCAACGGTTGAGGAAGCAACTGAAAATGCGGTCATGCGTTATGATAATGCCGAAGAATTTGTTGATATTGAAGTACTGTCTGAAGGTGATGGCAGCGATGATTCTGCTGAAGTCTCAGCTACATACCAAGTTTATGAAGCGAAGGACATGCAGGATCAATATTTCTGGCTCGGTACAGACCAGCTCGGACGTGACCAATGGACGCGTATATGGCTTGGCACACGCGTTTCACTGATTATCGCGTTTGTGGCAGCTGCGATTGACCTCTTGATCGGTGTCGCATATGGTGGTATATCAGGCTATTACGGTGGCCGCGTCGATAACATTTTGCAGCGAATACTGGAAATTCTGATTGGTATACCTAACCTTGTTGTTATATTCCTGTTGCTTGTCGTACTGGAGCCAGGCATCATGTCGATTGTTCTGGCCCTTACAATTACCGGTTGGACAGGTATGGCACGTATTGTAAGGGGCGAAGTGCTGAAACAGAAAAACGAAGAATATGTATTGGCAGCAAGAACATTGGGACAATCTAACGGCAAGATCATTCGGAAACATCTGATGCCGAACGTTGCTGGTATCATCATCATCAATACGATGTTCACCATCCCGAGTGCTATTTTCTTTGAGGCATTCCTCAGCTTTATCGGGCTTGGTATCGCACCGCCGGAGGCATCACTCGGTGCATTGATCGACGCCGGATTTAAAGTCTTCAGGCTTTATCCGTACATGGTATTCTGGCCGGCTGTTCTGATTTCTGCCATCATGATTACCTTTAATCTTATTGGTGACGGACTTCGGGACGCATTCGATCCGAAAATGCACAAATAACAAGGGAGGTGTTTCTGAGAATGAGTAAATTACTTGAAGTAAAAGATTTAAGTGTATCGTTTAAAACGTACAGTGGTGAAGTGCAAGCTGTGCGTGGAATAGATTTTGATTTGAAAAAAGGTGAAACATTGGCCATTGTGGGTGAGTCCGGCTCAGGAAAATCTGTGACAACAAAAGCTATCACCCAGCTGCTGCCAAAACCTCAAGGATTTATCAAAACGGGCGAAGTCCTGTTTGAAGGTGAAGATATCACCAAATATACGAACAAACAGATGCAAAAATTACGCGGTAAAGATATTTCCACTGTGTTTCAGGATCCGATGACATCCTTGAATCCGACAATGAAAGTAGGCAAACAGATTGCAGAAGGGCTGATCAAGCACCGGAAAATGAGTAAAGCACAGGCAAAGGATAAAACGATCGAACTTCTGGAACTCGTTGGAATTCCACAGCCGGAAACCCGCTTGAATCAGTATCCACACCAGTTTTCCGGCGGGATGCGTCAGCGTGCGGTTGTAGCGATTGCACTTGCCTGTAACCCAAAAATTCTGATTGCCGATGAGCCGACGACTGCTCTTGACGTAACAATCCAGGCCCAGATACTGGAGCTGATGAAAGATATTCAGCGGGAGATGGACAGTGCGATTATCTTTATTACCCACGATCTCGGGGTTGTAGCCAACGTAGCTGACCGTGTGGCTGTAATGTATGCCGGAAAGATTGTTGAAATTGGAACGTCCGACGATATTTTCTATAATCCGAAACATCCATACACATGGGGACTGCTTGGTTCGATGCCAACACTTGATAGTGAAGAAGAAGAATTATTCGCCATTCCGGGAAGCCCGCCGGACATGCTGAATCCGCCTGAGGGAGATGCGTTTGCACCACGGAACCGGTTTGCGTTGGAGATCGATACAAAGATGGAACCGCCGATGTTCAAAGTGTCAGATTCACATTATGCCGCCTCCTGGCTGCTCCATGAACATGCACCGAAGATCGATCCGCCGGAAGCCGTCCAGCGCAGAATGCAAGGCTTTGCTTCAATGGACGATGGCAAGGATGGTGACGAATAATGGAAAAAGAAAAAGTTCTTGAAGTAAAAAATTTGAAAAAGCAATTTAAATTAGGCCGTAAAAGCGTCGTTAAGGCTGTTAATGATATTTCCTTCGACATTTACAGAGGGGAGACGTTCGGTTTGGTCGGTGAATCGGGCTGCGGCAAATCAACAACAGGCCGGACAATCATCCGTTTGCATGATGCAACAGACGGCGATGTCATATTTAACAACGAAAATGTTCACGGCAAAAAATCAAAGAAGGATCTGCTGAAATTGAACCGGAAGATGCAAATGATTTTCCAGGATCCATCATCTTCACTGAATCCTAAAATGACTGTTATGGATATTGTAGCAGAAGGGATTGATATCCATAAGCTGGCCAAGAATGAGGAAGACCGGAAACAGCGTGTGCAGGAACTTCTGGAAACGGTTGGCTTGAACAAAGAACATGCTACCCGCTTTCCGCATGAATTCAGCGGCGGACAGCGCCAGCGTATTGGCATCGCACGAGCGCTCGCAGTGGAACCGGAGTTTATTATTGCTGATGAACCGATTTCCGCTCTTGACGTGTCAATTCAGGCGCAGGTTGTCAATTTGCTGAAACGGCTTCAGCGTGATCAAGAACTGACATATTTGTTTATTGCGCACGATTTGTCAATGGTTAAATATATTAGTGACCGTATTGGTGTCATGTATTTCGGTAATATGGTAGAACTTGCTGAAAGTGATGAATTGTACCGTAATCCGCTCCATCCTTATACAAAATCATTACTGTCGGCTATCCCGCTGCCTGACCCGGATTATGAGCGGTACCGGAAACGTGTGGCATATGACCCGACTGAGCATGACACAGGCGAAGAGCCTGAATTCCGGGAGGTTACACCGGGTCACTGGGTACGCTGCACAACAGAAGAATTCGAACGGTATAAAAAAGAGCTGGAAAGTAATTGATTCAGGTCGTTTTATTGAATTTTAAAACCTTACTGCACAAATAGCAGTAAGGTTTTTTCTTTACAGTAAGCCGCTATGGCAACAATTATGTAATACTAACAACCTTTTGAAATGAATCTTTTAAATTTGTAATATTTCATTGGCAGTTCGAGATTTCTTGTAATAGACTCTTAACTCTCCTGTAACTGCAAAGCCGGTGCCCACGTGTTACGATAGGTTTTGTACAAATCAAAGGAGGTAACTACCTATGAAGAAATTGGTAGCTTCAATTGCTACAGGTGTCATGATTGCCGGCGCTACTGTAACAACTGCATCTGCAGCTGAGTACGAAGTTGAAAAGGGAGACAATCTTTGGGGAATCGCACAAGACAATAATACAACCGTTGAGGAATTAGTTGATATAAATAATCTTAAAAACACTACCATTCAACCAAAACAAACATTATACCTCAACGATGCATATACAGTTGAGAAAGGTGATACATTAATCGGTATCAGTCAGGAATTCGATGTATCGGTCAATGACCTGAAAAAATGGAACAACCTGAATTCTGATATCATCGTAGTTGGACAAGAACTGGACCTGAATGGTGCTAATGTTGAACAAAGCCAAAACGAATCGGCTTCTGCATCTGAAAGTTCATCCAACGAATCAAACGAATCAAGTGAACAAGAACAGTCATCTGAACCGGAACAGTCAAGTGAACCGGCACAAACTGTCAGCAGCAATAACAACAGCAATGAATCAAGTTCAAACCAAGAATCTTCATCACAAAATAGTCCGGAAGGCGAGACTATTTCGATGACAGCAACAGCATATACAGCTGATTGTGCTGGATGCTCAGGTGTCACAGCAACTGGTGTAGACCTGAATGCTAATCCAAACAAGAAAGTTATTGCAGTTGATCCAAGCGTTATTCCACTAGGATCAAAAGTCCATGTTGAAGGTTATGGTTATGCAACTGCAGCAGATGTAGGCGGCGCTATTAATGGCAACAAAATTGATGTTCACGTCTCATCAAAAAGTGAAGCAAACAACTGGGGCGTCCGCACAGTAGACGTAACAGTCGTTGAATAATAATGCACCAGTAATAAAAAAGGGAGCACTTAACGAATAAGTGCTCCCTTTTTTTATCCCGCATGTAACTGGCAGTAAGCCCCCCACCTCAAATGTTCCGAGTATACGATGAAGATTAGGTGGGGGATCAAACTGCCAGTAAATGTCCGATTCGTTCATCTAACAATCAGTGGGGGAAGAAAGAAACCCCCCACTGATTGAAGATTCACTTTATTAATTTACTTTAATCTCGTTGCTGTCTTCATTTTCGACAGCATCATCCGCTTCAGAAAAAGACTGCGTAACCCCGACGATACTGAAGCTGAGAATTAAAGTTAAAAATAGCGCCATTAAAACTTGTTTCATGATTTGCTGCCCCTTTTTCATTATCGTGCGTGTTCAAAAAGGAGGATAACAAGTCAACGAAGAAATTCGACGTATCATTGTTACCGGACTTTTTGAACAACCACTATCTACATTAATTATAGTAAAAATGAGACAAATATACCATAGAAAGTTATGACAAAATCACAGAAAATCTGACAATATATTGATAAGGCTCTTGATGAAAATACCAAATAATAGAATGATATGTTAAACTTTATAATAGAATATATTAGTGCAATAAATGCAAATATTGATAACGCTTACATAAAAGGAGGACATATTAAATGACGAGCAAAGCATTGCAATCATTTCTGAACGAACATATCAAGGATTTGAAAGAACGCGGACTTTATAACGAAATTGACCCCATCGAGGGAGCCAATGGTCCGGTTATTAATATTGATGGAAAAAGTAAGATTAATCTTTCGTCCAACAATTATTTAGGACTTGCAACCAATGACCAGCTTAAAGAAGCTGCCAAAGCAGCTGTTGATTCCCATGGTGCCGGAGCAGGTGCAGTGCGTACCATTAACGGCACCATGGATCTCCATCTTGAACTCGAAAAGAAACTGGCAGAATTTAAAGGTACTGAAGCAGTCATTTCGTACCAATCCGGTTTCAATTGTAATATGGCGGCCATTTCTGCAGTGATGGATAAAAATGATGCGATTCTTTCTGATGAACTGAACCATGCATCGATTATTGACGGCTGCCGTTTGTCCCGGGCAAAGATCCTCCGTTTCAACCATTCAGATATGAGTGATTTGCGCACCAAAGCGAAAGAAGCAGTGGAATCAGGGGATTACAATAAAGTCATGATTATTACAGATGGCGTTTTCTCGATGGACGGGGATATTGCCGAGCTTCCTGAGATCGTTAAAATAGCGGAAGAATTTGACTTGATTACTTATGTCGATGATGCCCACGGTTCAGGCGTGCTGGGCAAAGGTGCCGGAACCGTGAAACACTTTGGTTTGCAAAAAAAGATCGATTTTCAAATGGGTACCTTATCAAAAGCAATCGGTGTCATTGGCGGCTATGTTGCCGGGAGAACAGAATTGATCGATTGGCTGAAAGTCCGCTCGCGTCCGTTTCTGTTTTCAACAGCGGTTTCACCTGCAGATGCAGCGGCAAGCACGAAAGCCGTGGACCTCTTAATGGAATCAACTGATCTCAATGATAAATTATGGGATAACAGCCATTATTTGAAGGACGGGTTGAGGAAACTTGGCTTTGATATCGGCAATAGTGAAACGCCAATTACACCTTGTATCATAGGTGATGAAAAGGATACACAGACGTTCAGCAAGCGGCTGTATGAAGAAGGAATTTATGCAAAATCGATTGTTTTCCCGACAGTGCCCAAAGGAAAGGGACGCGTACGCAACATGCCGACAGCAGCCCATACGAAAGAAATGCTGGATGATGCACTTGCTGCCTATGAAAAAATCGGCAAGGAACTGGGTATCATTTAAATTGTGAATTGGATCGATGGCAGGTGAAAATCGGCATACCATCCGTTTCAAATAACATCATGCCCGCTTTTAACACAGGAGCTAGCTGGGGGAAAAACGATGAAAAAAATACTGGTGACGGGTGCTCTCGGACAAATTGGTTCAGAGCTCCTCAGGCAATTACGAGCAAACTATGGTACAAATAATGTCATTGGGTCAGATATCTGGCAAAAAGAAGATGAAGAAGGTCCGTTTGAAATTGTTGATGTTACCGACGAAAAGGCAATTTATAATGCTGCCAAAAAACATAACGCAGATACGATCATGCACCTGGCCGCTTTATTGTCAGCGAAGGCAGAGTCCGTGCCGCAACTGGCATGGAATTTGAATATGGGCGGCCTGATGAACGCCCTTGAAGCTGCGAGGGAACTGGATTTGCAGTTTTTTACGCCAAGTTCCATCGGGGCTTTCGGACCAACGACCCCAAAGAAGCATACACCGCAGGAAACAACTATGCGTCCAACGTCTATGTACGGTGTTAATAAAGTGGCAGGCGAGCTGCTCTGTGATTATTACTTTTACCGTTATGGTGTGGATACGCGCGGGGTCCGCTATCCAGGTTTGATATCTTATATGACACCGCCTGGCGGGGGAACAACCGATTATGCAGTGGAAATTTATTATGATGCCATCAAGCATAAACAATGCACTTCCTACATTGCTGAAGGAACATATATGGATATGATGTACATGCCGGATGCCCTGAATGCCGTCGTCAAGCTGATGGAAGCCAACCCGGATAAACTTGTGCACCGCAATGCTTACAATATTTCGGCTATATCCGCGGCACCGGAAGATTTTGCTGGTGCTATCCGAAAACATATTCCTGAGTTTGAGCTAAAATTTGACGTCGACCCAGTCCGTCAACAAATCGCCGAAAGCTGGCCTGATAATATTGACTCGTCTGCAGCAGAAGAAGAATGGGGCTTTAAAGCTGAATATGATATTGACTTGATGACCGAGGACATGCTTACAAAGCTGCAAATGAAGTAGAATTAAAGAAACGTTCCCTTATGCCTGCCCTGCATAAGGGAACGTTTCTTGTTGTAAATATCAAACTTGTGCTATCCGTTCCAGGACCGCGCGAAATTCGATCATCAATACGTATTGGGTGGAGTCTCATATCCCGAGTAAGACGAGGATCGATTTGCACAAAAACTAAGCTGCTTATTAGCTGGCGTACATCGCTTCAACTTTTGTCTGCAATTCTTTATCTGCTACATACTCATCATAACTCATTTCTTTATCGACAAGACCTTGAGGTGTAATTTCAATAAGCCGATTAGCAATCGTCTGGATAAATTCATGGTCATGGGATGTAAACAGGACTGATCCTTTGAATCGCTTCAGACCATTGTTCAGAGATGTGATTGATTCCAGATCCAGATGGTTGGTCGGCTCATCAAGAACCAGCACATTGGCACCTGAAAGCATCATTTTCGACAGCATACAGCGGACACGCTCACCGCCGGACAGGACACTTGCTTTTTTCAATGCCTGGTCGCCGGAAAACAACATTCTTCCTAAAAATCCGCGCAGGAAGGTTTCCGTTTCATCTTCCGGCGAATATTGCCGGAGCCAGTCGACCAGCGGCAGATCATTGCCATCGAAATATGCTGAATTATCCCTTGGGAAATAGGATTGTGATGTGGTCACACCCCATTTGTACGTGCCGGCATCAGGTTCCATATTGCCCATAATAATTTCCAGCAGTGTCGTTTTCGCAATGTCGTTTTTACCGATCAGTGCAATTTTGTCATCTTTGTTCATCGTGAAGCTGACATTGTCCAAGACCTTCTCACCGTTAATGGTTTTGGTTAAACCCTCGACAAACAGCAGGTCGTTGCCGATTTCACGATTAGGTGTAAAGTTTATATAAGGATATTTTCTTGATGAAGGCTTGATATCGTCCAGCGTGATGCTGTCGAGCAGCTTTTTCCTCGATGTGGCCTGGCGTGATTTCGACGCATTTGCACTGAATCGTTCAATAAAAGCTTTCAGATCCTTAATTTTTTCTTCTTTTTTCTTATTTTCTTCCTGGGCCATTTTTTGTGCCAGCTGACTGGATTCATACCAGAAGTCATAATTGCCGACGTAGATTTCAATTTTTCCGTAGTCAACATCTGCAATGTGTGTGCATACCTTATTTAAAAAGTGGCGGTCATGAGAAACAACGATCACTGTGTTTTCAAAGTTGATCAGAAACTCTTCCAGCCACTGAATGGCATGAATGTCCAAACCGTTTGTCGGTTCGTCCAGAAGTAAAATATCCGGATTCCCAAAGAGTGCTTGTGCAAGTAACACCTTTACTTTCTGGTCTTCGGGCAGATCAGCCATTTTTGCTGAATGAAGGGATTCGTTAACTCCGAGTCCCTTCAACAGTATTGCTGCATCGGACTCTGCTTCCCAGCCGTTCATTTCAGCGAATTCTCCCTCGAGTTCAGCAGCCCGCATACCATCTTCCTCGGAAAAATCAGACTTCATATAAATCGCATCTTTTTCCTGTTTTACTTCATATAATCGCTCATGCCCCATCAGGACAGTTTCCATGACTCCGTATTCATCATAGGCAAAATGCTCCTGCTTGAGCACGGCAATCCGTTCATCCGGGGATTTGGAAATATTACCTGTTTGCGGTTCGGCTTCACCGGAAAGGACCCTGAGAAAAGTGGACTTGCCTGCTCCATTTGCTCCAATGACACCGTAGCAATTGCCCGGCGTGAATTTTAAATTGACGTCTTCAAATAATTTTTTATCAGCATATCGCAAGCTTACATTATTAACCGTTAGCATCCGTTAACGTCCTCCAATAAATATAATCACTGTCAGCTTAAGGGATTTGCGTCATTTAGTCAACGTAAACGGATTTCAGTTGCCGGTACGAATAAAGAAATTGAACTCAAGTTAAAAAGGTTGTCATGAGCGAAAAAGAGCCTCACATTAAAAGTAGGGCTATTTTGCTTTTGCTTTGGGGGGGGAAGGGGGAGCAATTACCGCTTGCTGCAGCTGCGGGATACATTATTTAACGAGACCGATGAACATCATGACATGGGAATTGAACAAGTGAACACACTTTATGCGAAGGATTAAATCTTGTTGTTACCACACATGTAACAATTAAATGCTGAGGAAAAGCCAGGCCGAATTCGGCCTGGCTTTTCCGGTTGATAAATCCGGTATAGAGGTGGCCAGCGCGCGAACATCCAATTCACAATCAATAAAATCGCTTTTCAATTCCCAACGTTTCATAAGGTATTTCAATATTAAATGCAAGATTGTTAGTTTCAAGATCAAAGCTCTCAACACTGACATTCAAGTTACTGCGAATTTGCATATCGGTGACGGCTACATAGATTTCTTCATTGGCCGGATCGACCGTCACCCAATTAGGCATCGGTAAATATTTTTTCAGGTATTCCATAATTTTTTGGTTCGGGAGTGCCAGCTGCCCAAGCGAAATCGACTCTTGCTTCAGAATGATATCGCCATTATCCTGAACGACTGGCTCCAAATAGACAGAGACCGGCACAGTGGAGGAAAAGACAGGAAGTTCGCCTCTCAATTCGACATTTTCTTCCAATGAAACACTATACTCATGACTTGTGTCTTCCAGAAGTTTTTCAATATATGCATTCACCAATTCATTGACGTTTTGTTTTGAAGTGCGCACCGTAAATTCTGAACTTTGCATTGTGTTTTCTTCTGACCCTCCAGGTGTTTCTGTTTCGGATACAGGCCAGAAAATCAGCGTTAATATAGCCAGAACTACCAGTACGTTCAAACCAAGGAGCCAGAAGAAAAACTGTTTCCACTTATTCTTTTTCTTGTCATGTTTTGGCACAGTCTCCGCCTCCTTCTACTGATTTGTTAAATGCTCCAGGATGCGTCTTGCGAAAAGCTGGTAGCCCCTGTGGCTCGGATGGAAATTGTCATCTGCAAATAATTTCTTATCCCCGGAACTGAATAAATCCGCCACCGGGATAAATGTTGCGTCTTCATGTTCCGCCGCCACGCTTCGGCTGATGTTATTCCAGTCCTCAACAATTATATCCAATTCCTTAATATCAGGGAAATAATTCATAAAAGGATTGTATATCCCAATTAAATAAATGTGCGTGTTTTCATTTAAGCTATAGATTTTATCAAAAATTTGCCGTAAATTCTCTTCGTACGTTTCTTTTGCCGGCGTAAAATCGTTAATCTTCAGGTCGGTGAAGTTTTCTTTAACAACTTGCATAATATCATTTGCTCCGATTGTTATCAGGACCATATCGGCATTTTCAACGGACTGGGCCACTTGCTGTTCTTCAAGCCGCTTTAGAAGCTGATCGGACCGATGACCATGTTTGCCGTAATTATCAAATGTCACAAGGTGATTATTCGCATTGATCGTATTATCCAATATACCAACGTAGCCGCCATCGGTTACATTGTCACCGACACCCTGAGTTAGTGAATCACCAAGTGCTGTCACGTTTGATTCCCGATTGGAAAAGAAATCAATGGTCGTCTGGACAACTTCACTGAAAACCTCCCGTAATTGACCAATCTGCTCCCCGGCAGTTTTTTCAGAAGTCTGATTTTCTTCCTGATCGACTTCTTCCTCTTGTTTGGTTTCACCTCCGGGTCTGTCTTGCTGTTGCTCCTGTTGTGTATTGTCGGGTGTTTCTTCATTGGTTGATTCCGGCTTATCTATAATAAAAAAGACAGTTATGCCTATGAGCAGTATACCCAAAATGAGAAAAGCATATCGTCTGTTCATCATTTTCACACCCATTGTCAGTTATTCGTGTTCGTTAAAACCTTATCTTAGGCAGTATTTAGCTCCAATGTAAAGCAGCCTGCATTCAGCACCCGGGACCCGGAGATTGGGGGTTGGCAGATACACAGATGCATTTCTGCATTGTTCCGGGTAACCTTTTGCTAAACTACTCGCAACTCGGTGGAAGATTCGCTCGTCGTCTTACACAGCTAGTTCTGATCCTCTACTCTCGAGCTCATGTTTCTACTCTCGGGCCGACGTTTCACTTTTCCCCTCATGTAATGGACAGTAACCCGCCAGAGTACGGCGGCTAACTGTCCATAAATGCCCGATTCTGCTCAACTAACATTCAGTGGAGAAAAGCACTCCACTGAATGAAGTTTCACTTTATATTATTATATCATGAACACGCTTGGCTAATCCCCATTATAAATGCTATTTAAACGAAAATGCGAAAAGCAGCAACTAAAAAATTCGCCTTCGAATGAAGACGAATTTTTTTACCCCACATGTAACTGGGAGTAAGCCCCCCCACCTCAAATGTTGGCGTATACGATGAAGATTAGTGGGTGATAACTGCCAGTAAATGTTCGATTTGTTCATCTAACAATCAGTGGGGGAAGAAAGAAAACCCCCACTGATTGAAGATTCACTTTATCGTTCACCAGTTTGCTCCGATTTCGAGGTTGCACGCTTCAGGCACCGTTTTTGCGAAGGCGGATAGCTTCGTCGTAAGCATTTTTATCAGAAATGACTGCTATCCCGGAGGCTCCGGCGCTTTCAAGTGATTGCTCTATTGCGGATGCTTTTTCTGCCCACAGGATTTTTCCGTTTTTCTTAGCCAGTGTTTCAGCTGTTTGCCCGGGCAATGTTTCATCATTGGTTAAGACAGCGTCAACTGTAATCGGCACATCCTGAAGCTGTGAATATGCTTCTTCTTCTAAAACACTCGGTTCAGATAAGCTGATCGGTACAATTTTAAAGCCAAGCTGCTTTAATTTTTGCGTGTTTTGGTAAAACTCATCATCCCCGCTGTCCAGTCCAAAGACAGCAATTGCCTTTTGACGGATATCACCGTTGCTCCGGTCAAATGGGGAAGCCAGCAGCCATTGAATCGCATCTCCTTCAGACGATTGAATCACCGGTGTCTCACCGGTTGCTTTGGCAATTGCCTGGTCAAGGTCAGCGAGTGTATCTTTTGTTGACTCCAGTCCGATTGATAGACGGACTAATTCTTCTGTTACACCGCTTTTCTCCAGGCCTTCAGCATCGAGTTGCTGGTGAGTAGTTGAGCCCGGGTGTATAATAAGTGACTTCGCGTCCCCGACATTGGCAACGTGGGACCAGAGCGTAATATTGTCGATTAACTTTCTGCCTGCGTCACGTCCGCCTTTAATGCCGAATGTAATAATCGATCCGAAGCCATTTTGCAAATATTTCCCGGCGATATCATGAGAAGGATGGTCTTTTAAACCTGGATAGTTAACCCACTCAACAGCAGGGTGGTTAACCAGAAAATCAGCGACCTTTTCAGCATTTTGATTGTGGCGTTCGACTCTTAAGTGAAGTGTTTCAAGACCTTGCAGGAGAAGAAACGCATTTTGCGGACTTAAAGAAGCACCGATGTCACGCAGAAGCTGAACGCGCAGTTTCATCGCAAAGGCAGGCGGACCAAGGTCAACATATCGAAGGCCGTTATAACTTTCGTCCGGCTCAATGAATCCAGGAAAATTGCCATTCCCCCAGTTAAAACGGCCACCGTCAACCACGACACCACCGATGGTTGTACCATGACCGCCGATCCATTTGGTAGCTGAATGAACGACAATATCAGCACCCCAAGCGAGTGGTTTCGTACCATAAGGTGTTGCAAACGTGTTATCAATAATAAGCGGGATGCCATTTTCATGAGCAATTCCTGCAAGTGCTTCCAGATCCAATACATTCAGGCTTGGATTGGTAATCGTTTCGCCAAAGATTGCTTTTGTTTTATCGGTGATGGCATTTTTAATACTTTCATGATCAGTGCCATCGACAAGTTTAACGTTGATGCCATATCGCGGCAGCGTGTTGACGAATAAATTATACGTGCCGCCATACAGATTGCTGTCGGCTACGATTTCATCACCGCTTCCGGCAAGGTTTAAAATCGATAACGTAATGGCCGCCATACCGGATGAGGTAGCAACAGCTGCCACACCATCTTCCAGCAGTGCCATGCGCTGTTCAAACGCATCATTAGTCGGGTTCATGATACGTGTGTAAATGTTGCCGGGCTCTGCCAGTCCGAAAAGGTTCTGAGCATGTTCGGTATCCCGGAATACATAGGAAGTCGTCTGATAGATTGGAACTGCCCGGGAACCTGTTGTAGGATCCGGCTCCTGACCACCGTGAAGTAATTGGGTTTCCTGGCTTTGCAGATGGAAATCGGTCATGATAAATTCCTCCTTGAAATTTTGGTTAATATGATGTCGTGCTCAGGAATATAAGGCTCTGTCAGCTTAGAGGAGAGGTAAAACAAAACCCCCTTCATAAGAGAAGAGGGTTGATTATGTAACCGGTCCTCCTCTTATCTTCCAGATCCATTTAATCTGTAGGATTTAGCACCTTTCAAGGCAAGAAGACTTGCCTTAATGGTTGCCGGGCTTCTCAGGGCCTATCCCTCCGCCGCTCTTGATAAGAGATGTTAATGTTATTAATTTAATGAATATTATATACGTGAATCAATCTATCCGTCAAGCATTTTATCTGAAACTTCTGTTTGCGGATTTAAGATTTGTTTCATATTAAAGTAATTAGCAGGGGAGCCATTTTTGGAAAACGCTTTCAAAATCAGTGTAAATACAATAAAATAACATTATAAGCATTTTATTGAGGGGGAGAGTATCAATGACAAAACGTCAAAATAATTTGGAGACGTCAGTCATCCATGATGGCTACGATTCCGCGGATTTGCTGGGAAGTCTGGCACCACCGCTGTTTCAGACATCCACATT
Source organism: Lentibacillus amyloliquefaciens (assembly GCF_001307805.1). Lineage (GTDB taxonomy): Bacteria > Bacillota > Bacilli > Bacillales > Amphibacillaceae > Lentibacillus > Lentibacillus amyloliquefaciens. Next base: position 3,013,910 of record NZ_CP013862.1, read on the forward strand.
CACTTTTGAAACAGCTGAACAGGGGGAGCGCCGTTTTGCCGGTGAGGAAGACGGTTATATGTATTCGAGGCTGGGGAATCCGACTGTAACAGTGCTGGAAGAAAAAATGGCTGCATTGGAAAAAGGTGAGCGGGGACTCGCGTTTGCATCAGGAATGGCGGCGGTGTCAGCTATCCTCGTTGCTTTGACGAAAGCAAATGACCACATATTATGCTCCTCAGGTTTATACGGGTGCACATTCGGTTTATTAAGCATGATGAATGAAAAATATAATATTTCGTCTGACTTTTCGACGATGGAAACAAGAGATGATCTGCGCGCACTGATCAGACCGGAAACGGCATGTATTTATGTGGAGACACCAATCAATCCGACTATGAAACTGATTGATCTGGAAATGGTCGCGGAAGTCGCCTGTGAAAAAGGAATTCCGGTCGTTGTTGATAACACGTTTGCTTCACCGTATTTGCAGCGGCCGCTTGAACTGGGGTGTGATGTAGTGCTTCACAGTGCAACCAAATATATAGGCGGACACGGAGATGTCATTGCCGGTGTGGCTGTCGGGCGAAAGGACTTTTTAGATCAGGTGCAGATGACTGTACAGAAGGATATGGGCGGTGTCATGTCGCCGTTTGACGCGTGGCTTCTGATCAGAGGGCTGAAAACGCTGCCGATCCGAGTCGATCGTCATTGTGACAACGCTGAAAAAATTGATGGCAAACTGCGCAACCACCCAAGTGTATCGCGTGTTCTTTATCCGGATGACGCGCAGCACCCCGATTATCATATCCGTGAAAAACAAATGAAACGAGGAGGCGGGCTGATTTCTTTTGAGATTAAGGGGACGAAAAAAGAAGCCCAACAACTCTTGAACAATCTTAATTTTATCAAAATTGCTGTGAGTCTGGGCGATGCGGAAACACTAATCCAGCACCCGGCGACGATGACGCATGCGGTTGTTCCGGCGGCATCCCGGGCGGAAATGGGAATAACCGATCAGCTGATACGTTTATCCGTCGGTCTTGAGGCATGGGAAGATATTTGGGAGGATTTGGAGCAGGCTCTGGACCAATTGAAATGAGAGCCATGCCTGAATAACGCCATCTTATCTCATCACTGGGCAGCATAGTTTCCAACAACAAAAAGCTGACTTTTACTAAGTAAGTAGTCCACTTACGGTGGAGAAAGAATAAAAACACCATACATTTAGCGTACTAAATCACATAATATTTAGTACGCTATTTTTTGCTGGTATGACAACGTTTGGATAAATCCTTCAACATTTTATCAACTTTATTAGCACATAAATAACAAAATGACAATAAATATTGTTATTGCCCTAAAAGGATTGATAAAACGGGTCAAAATTGCTTTGCTAAAACACCTTTTACATAAGTGATGATTTAGCTTGCATTGTGCAAAAATAGAGATGTGTTTTAAAAATATTAACCAGATATTCTGAGTATTTGTGTTAAAATAAATCTAAAGATTGTAATAAAATGGTCTTAAATCGAACATTCTGGGTTTCAAACTTTGTGCAACAATCGGGCCATTTTGTTGAATAACGTGATAAACTCTTTATAAGTAAAAGAATGGAGGGAGGGATACCAGTGAAACAAATGTTTAAATTCTCATCTTTTTTAATACTGATAATTTTGATTGTAAGCGGGTGTAGTAAAGCAAACGGAGCAGGAGATATGTTCAAATATAAGGACTCGTATGTCGGAGATAACAGTGCGGTAGGGAACATCGCAAATCAATTGCAAGGCGCGGAACATTTAAAAGGGTTCGAACTTGAAACAAAAGAGAAACCGTATGGAGTTATTTTAAATTACGATTGGTCGGAATCAGAACAAAACTATAAAAAAGCAGCGGTTTTTAACGCTACATTTTTATTTACTTTAGTTCAGAATGCAGATTGGATAACGTTTAATTTTGATAATCAGGAATACAAAATAACGAAAGAAAACCTGCAAAATTGGTATGGAGAAGATTTTAGTGAATTGAAAAATAAGGATGATCTGAAGGAACTTGCACAAAAACATCTGGAGAATGAAGATAAGGTGAATCAGTTATTTGAGTAAAGGATTATACCAGAATCGGGCGCTAATCAGGAATGAAAATGTGCTCACTATCCCCTATTTTATCAATCATCCTATGAACTGAACATTTATTCTAATGAGAAAAATTTTTAACACGTCTAGCTGGGCGTGTTTTTTGTTTCTAAAAAATTAAGTTGATATATGGATGTTATGTGTTATACTGTATATATAAATATAAACACATGAACAATTGTCAGGAGTTGTGAAACAATGAAAGAAGTTCTTCGTCTATCGGTATTTGAATGGAAACAGACGGATATGCGCAGTTTTTCAAACGGCTTTGGTACTTGTTTAGCTTTTGCCGTAATCTTTTATGCGCTTGCAGGTGCTGAAGCGGAGATGAATATTTTTAAAGGGTTTGTTGATTTTGGTTTTTTATTAACAATCATGATTTGGGTTGGTAATGTGCATGGAAGAGGTTTTACGTTAACGGAATTACCACCAACGACATGGTCGACTCCTTTTTATACTTACGCAAGGCGTCTTCCGATTTCTGAGCATAAAATTTTTATGAGCAGGGTCATGGTAAAAGGTATACAGGCCCCGTTGATTATTGTCATTGCGATAAGTCTCATGGCGATATTTCAAAATGTCCTACCGTTTTCGTTTACCGATTCGTCTTTCTATAGTTTTCTTGCTCTGTGGGCTGCGATTGCTTTTATATCCACATCAACTGCGCTAGATGAAATTGGTGTCCGCTATCAAAAACGTGTTCAATTATACAGCCAGGCTTATTTACATATCTTTCTGATGTTATTGTTTTATGTCATTATCTGGATTTGGCTTGTGCCATTTGACGACACGTTTATGGTGTTTTCTGTTTATTTGGCAGATGAGTTTCCGATTCTTAGCTTAGTTATCGCTGCTCTAATTGTTATGATTACCTGCATTTCCGTCTTATGGTTAGGTGGTAAACGAATCAATCGGAAGGGGGATACTTATAGTGCTTCCGATTGAAGTGGATGAAGATCGCCAAGAACCGATCTATCATCAAATCGAAGAACAAGTAAAAGCACTTATTGTGTCCGGGTACTTGCCGGCGGATACAGTCCTTCCGTCGATCCGTGCTCTTGCCAGTGAACTAGGTTGCAGTGTTATTACGACACGGCGGGCGTATCAAAATCTGGAACAAGAGGGTTATATAAAAACGCATCGCGGGAAGGGAACTTATGTTCAAGAAGTAGAGCAGGAGAAGCGGTCCCAATTAAAGGAAAAAGCGGTACAAGATGCATTACGGCAAGCGGTTAAAACTGCTCGCCAACATGAATACACAGATGTGGAGATTGAGAAATTATTGAAAATCGTTTTGAAGGAGGAGAGATGAACGCTATGCATACGCTCACGTGTAAAAACATTGTCAGACAAGTAGGGAATGATTTCACTCTTGGTCCAATTAATCTGGAAATACCAACAGGCACCGTTACAGCAGTGATCGGGAATAATGGTGCGGGGAAAACAACCTTCTTTCAGGCGTTAAGTGGGGATTATCCTGGAGAAGGAGAAACGAATATTCTTGGCTACAACAGTCATCATATAGAAGGGAAAGCTTCCTTCAGTTATGTACCGCAATCCTTTCCGGAATTTCACCCTTTTCGTTTACAGCAATTACGTGATTTTCAAGCTGCTCATGATGAGACCTGGAACGAAGCTCTCTTTCAATTGTACATTCAGCAGTTTAAACTGCCAATGAATAAAAGAATTCAAGATCTTTCCGTTGGAATGCAGCGAAAAGCAGTTATTGCCTTGCAACTCAGTCGTGAAACGTCATTTCTTCTCCTTGATGAACCGTTCGCGGGTTTAGATATGGAAGGGCAGACTCAGTTTGAGAAAATACTTCTTTCCAAAATGGAGGGAAATCCTCAATGCAGCATTGTTTTTGCCACCCATGTTGCCAGTGAGGTAGGTCGTCTCGCCGATTTCGTTGTGATTATGAAACATGGAAAAGCATCCACTCCTATCGAAAAAGACACGCTTAGACAACAGTGGAAACGAATCTGGCTGACAAAACCAATGGAAGATATGGAGGATGCCCCGGGTGTGAAGAAGGTTCTGACAGAGCCCGCGCTTCAAATTATTACAAATAATGCACCAGAAACGGAGACATGGTTAGCAAACAGAGGAGCAGAAGTGGTGAAACGAACCACCTTAGATCTCTATGAATCTCTTCCGCTCATTCTTAACGAAGAAAGGAACACTTTCGAAATGGAAAAAGAAAGGGGAGTAATATCGGATGACATTAATGATTGATAATGTAAAAAAGGAATTCGGTCAACATAAAGCGGTGGATGGTGTCACGCTAACGATAGAAAAAGGCAGTATGTTTGGCATGCTGGGGGCTAATGGAGCAGGAAAAACAACGACGTTTCGCATGATATTAGGGCTTTTGGATTCGACAGAAGGCTCTGTGACCTGGAAAGGGAGCCCCCTTTCATACAAGCGTACGAACGTCATTGGCTACCTTCCGGAGGAGAGAGGACTGTATCCAAAGCTAACGGTGAAAGAACAACTGCTCTATTTGATGAGATTAAAAGGGATGAAAAAACATGATATTATCAAGTCTCTGCGTGAGTGGCTGAGAAAGTTTGACATTGAAGAGTATGAGAATAAAAAGGTAGAGGAATTATCGAAAGGGAATCAGCAAAAAATCCAATTTATTGCGAGTGTCCTGCATCAACCCGAACTTTTGATTTTGGATGAACCATTTAGTGGTCTTGATCCGGTAAACACCGATATGCTGAGAAAAGCGGTGCTGGATCTCCAGGAAGCTGGCACAACGATCGTTTTTTCCAGCCACCAGATGAGAAATGTAGAAGAGCTGTGTGAAGATCTTGTTATGTTAAAACGTGGGGAAGTCGTGCTGCATGGGAATTTAAGAGAAATTAAGCGGTCTTATGGAATGAAAAATGTCATCATACATTCAGATAATCATTTACGGTATTTAGAATCCATTCGGGGAGTTATCAGTCTAGAAAAAACTAAAGATGGCGCAATCGTACAGGTAGAAAATGAGAAAGTTGCTGAAGATCTTTTTTATGCGATCGCAGAAGAAGGCTTTGTTCGTAAATTCGAATTAGAAGAGCCATCCTTGCACGATATATTTGTCGACAAAGCAGGAGGGGATACGGATGAGTAATTTTTGGATTACTGTCAGACATACGGTTAGCCAACGAATCCAGTCAAAGGCTTTTTTATGGTCAACTGTCATCATGATGCTGCTTGTAATCGGAATGGTAAATGCAAATAACATTATGTCAGCCTTTTCAAATGATGAAAGCGGGGAAAGCCCGTCGACTATTGCTGTTGTCGATAATACAAATAGTGATGATGCGATGGCTGAGATGCTTGAAGCTTACGAAGAAGGAACATATGATTATCAGCACTATACGGATGGAAATCGGGAAGATGCTTTAGAAGCAGCAAGAAACGAAGCATATGATTTCGTACTGACACTGAATGGAGATGCGGCCAATTTGGAGGTGGAATTTTTTGGCGGCGGAAGTGATCACATGGCAGGCCAGGAAGTAAACCAGGATGTACAGCGCATAAAAAAATCCGTCGTTACGAATCAACTTGATTTAAATGAAGAAGAACTTGCTATGATTAATGCCCCTGTTTCTTTTACGGCAGAGTCCCTGATAGAGGGTGAGGAAGTGCGAACTGAGGAAACAGACAGGCAAGCTTATTGGATGGTTTATGGCCTTGTGTTTGTTATTTATCTTATCGTCATTACCCTCGGTTCGATCATTGCAACGGAAGTCGCCACGGAGAAATCATCCCGGGTAATGGAGATCATTGTTTCCAGCGTAAACCCAATTGTGCAAATGTTTGGCAAGTTAGTGGGGATTGGGATTGTTGGTCTCATTAATCTAGCGTCTTTAGTCATTGCTGGAATCATAGGGTTTATGATAAGTGGTGATGATATGCTTCAATCTATCCTAAGTGGCGTCACCGATGTGTCACTGTTGTTATATGCATTCTTCTTTATTGTTCTCGGATATTTTGTGTACGGCGGTATTGCCGCGATGCTTGGAGCCCTTGTAAGCCGCGCAGAAGAAGTCAACCAGGCCATTCAGCCATTGGTCTTTCTGGCCATGATCGCCTTTTTTATCGCTATCTTTGGATTAAACACACCGGATAGTACGTTTATTCAAATTTTGTCTTATATTCCTTTTTTCACGCCGCAGCTTTTATTCCTGCGAATTGGAATGGGAACTGTGCCTATATGGGAAGTCATTTTGATTATTGGCATATTAATACTGAGTGCTGTCCTCATTAATATTCTTGCGGCACGTATATACAAAGGCGGCGTGTTGATGTACGGCAAGTTTTCATTCAAGAACGGAATAAAACAGGCGCTCACCATGTCTGAAAAAGAAAACTAATTGTTAAACAAACGGGCGCGCTAATCGAATAGTGTGTCCTTCTGAATAGGGCCATTTTGTTGAAGATTAACATTACGGTATGTATATTTGATGTAGTCACAAAATCAATATTAATTTTCACAAAGGTGTTGTCCTTATACGATTTTGACTTCCCCAAAAAGATTGTTGAAAAATTTTTGACAAATCAGTAAGATTATGTAACAATAAACATACCGGTCATCCGGTTTTGGAGGGTGCGACAGTTGATGAGAAAATATAATTCAAAAGAAACAAAAGAAAAAATTATTGCTGTTTCAACGCGGCTTTTTATTGAAAAAGGTTTTGAGAAAACAAGTATTCAGGATATTTCCGAGGCTCTTGAAATGTCCAAGGGAGCAATTTATTATCATTTCAAGACGAAGAAAGACATTATCAAAGCTGTTAGGGAACATAAATCAAATCAAGTGGAAGAAACAGTTGAACAATGGTTGCATGAAATTCATGCTCAGTCTGCAAAAGAAAAATTAACTCATCTGTTAGAAAAAGACTTGGCTGATCAGAAGGCACATTCTCTTGACCATGCATTTAGTACACAAATGAAAAGCTCAGATTTTATTGTGTCAGCCATGAAAGATTCTGTTAATAAAAGCGCACCGATTATTGCTAATATTATCAAAGAAGGAAATGCTGATGGGTCCATTACGACTAAATACCCGGATGAGTGTGCGGAATCATTTGTTTTATTGTTTAATATCTGGTGTGATCCAGTAATCTTCAAATGCAGTGAAGAACAGTTGGAACGGCGATTGAAATTTCTTCAATTAATGATGAAAGGAATGGGAGTGGATATTATGAATGAACAAATCCTTCAGAATTCCAAAAGGCTTCTGCAGGAACTATATTCAGACGTGGACAGATATGATGGATCGTAAAATGGCAGTAAATGTTGAAAATTTAATCAAAACATTTAACCAGCAGGAAGTCATTAAATCCTGTAATATGTCTGTCCGCAGAAATTCGGTTTATGGATTTTTAGGAGCAAATGGAGCTGGTAAAACAACTGTTTTTAAGCTTTTAATAGGATTGCTTTCACCCACTGCCGGGAGGATAGAGGTTTTGGGGATGAATAGCTTTAAATATAGAGAGAAACTGTTAAGGAATATTGGCAGTATGATTGAAACACCTGTCTTTTATGAACATTTGTCATGTAAAGTTAATTTAGAGATTCATCTTTCTTATATGGGGATGAAAGATGGTGATATTAATTCGGTTCTCAAGGATGTCGGATTAAATGTTACAGGTGATAAGCCTGTTTCTCAGTTTTCAATGGGGATGCGAAAACGTTTAGGGATTGCGCGGGCAATCGTACATAAACCAAAGATTTTAATCTTAGATGAACCAACCAACGGATTGGATCCTCTGGGAATTCGAGACATGAGATCATTATTCCGGTCTCTTGCTGATAACAATAATATGACAATTTTATTGTCCAGTCACATTTTAAGCGAAGTTGAACATATTGCGGATACGATTGGTGTCATTGCTGATGGAACGGTTGTAGAAGAAGTTGATCTTAACACGATTAAAAATAAATATCCTGATGGACTGGAAAATTACTTTTTTCACGTATTAAGGGGTAAATGATGGTCGAATTAATGAAACTTGAATTAAAGCAAATCAAAATGCGTACCTATATCAAGACAGCTATCCTTATTTCAATCGTTATGATGGGATTTATCTATTTATTTGCATATGCACCAAAACTTGAACCGAATGATCCTGACTTATTGATTTTCTCTGGATACACGAATGTTGTGAAATTATATGGGGTTGTCCATATGACAGCATTTTCCATCCTTGCTTCTGTCATGTATTCACGTTTTATCATTGATGGATATTCAGGTCAGCGCTTAATCTTACTTTTCTCTTATCCAATCAGACGTCAAAAGATTCTTCTGGTGAAATTGGCTGTTGTTTTTTTATTCATCTCCTTGTCAATGGCAGCATGTAACCTCATTGTATTTTCAACGTTTGGAATCACCGAATTAATATATCCTATTGTAGAAGAAACAATCACAACGGCTTTTATACAAGATGCCATTATAACAACTTTTATCATGGCTACTTTAACTGGGTCAATAAGCATTGTAGCGACAGGAATAGGATTTATCAAAAAATCCATACCTGCTGCACTTATATCCGCAATTATTTTGTCATCCCTGTCCTGTAACGTTGTTGCGTATTCCTTGCCTGATTACGATGCCTCCGTGATTATGACTATAATAGCAATGATGGCTGCCGCTTTGACTATTATGTTACTTATTTATAATGTCAATCATATGGAGGTGGAATGATATGGAGCAGAACGTAGAGCAGCAGATTAATCATGTACTTGAAAGTATCGATACACAGCTTTATACACTGAGTGTTGCAGCAGGCATTCTGTTGTTTTTTATAGGGTTGTTCCTAATCATACGAAAGTCTGAAAAACAGAAACAAAGAATAAAAATAACGGGGTCAATTTGTTTGGGAATTGGAATCCTTTCTGTGTTAAGTGGTGTTTTTCAAATTATTAGTCAGTAAAATCATTCAATATTGGAATTGATTTCAATTGAGGGGGAATTGTTATGGGATGAAGATGGAAAATTTTAGTTTTAGCCATTTATTTTTGTATTTCTTACTGGTGTCTTTTTTTCTTTTTGTTTCCGGTAATATTGGACGTTTTTTGATAGAAAATCAAGGTATGAACCGGCAAGCAGGTATGCTACTCCAAGGTGTAATATTTACAGGATTAACGCTTGCAGTGATATATATTCTTAAGAGAAAAAATCCAGACGTGATAAAAAATATTGGGATGAAGGGTGTTCATTCAAAATCGAAATTCATCGTAGGGGTATCTTTGCCCTTTATATTACTGATCACAGGAATTGCGACAGCATATCTATTTGGTGGTATAGACAATGTCAGTCTAAATTTAACAACAAATGTTGTAATGGCCGTGTTAATTAATTCAATCATTGCATTTTTGTATGAGGCATTCCCGGAAGAAGTCTTTATCCGCGGACTTATATTTAACGAGTTGAATAAGAAGTTTCGTTTTATCATCTCGTTGGTATTACAACCGTTAATCTTTGTCTGTGTACCGATTGTAGTGATGGCACTGTCGTCAATATTCTTTGGTAATCCATTTGCAGTAACGCTGGATTATCTCATATTACTCATTTCATTTGGCATTGCTTTACAATTGTACAGAAAGTATACAGGTTCACTGTGGATGAGTATGATCTTTCATGTCATATATTTAGAGGTAGCAAGATATATATAGGCTCTCGGAGTTTCCGGAGTGAAAATTAAGGAATTGTTAAAAATTCACTGGAAATAGGTGATGATTTTCTTAAATGGATATTGTTTTCATGCCATTTTCAAAAAAGGCATGCCAAATAAGCCGGGCCCATTTGATTTTTTAAAAAGAGCTAGACAAAAGAGTTAGACTGCTGGAGTAAAAATGTGTTGTTTAAGAAATGCCAATTCATCCTTTCTGTGATCATACCAGGCATCGATGTGCTGACACATCATGATAGCGTAAATACGGACATACCACATCATCGTGGAGCGATGTCTGCCGGCCTCCAGGTGGTAATCAACCTTTTCCCGCTTGTTGGAGCGTTCAACGGACGTGCGGCTTTTATAGATCGTTTTCCATCGGTCCGTTTCCCTTGATAATTTGGGAAATAGACGCCTATTTTCTTTGGTGTATGTGTGGTACGTCCGGCCATATTTGGCAGTTGAACAGGGCGTTTCACATGTGTTGTTTGCCCCGCACGCCAGTGGGCATCGCCATTTTTGCCGGTGTCGCGTATGGTCATAGCCATTCGGCTTCATTTTCTTGCCAATCGGGCAGATTGGAACACCCTCAGGTGATAGTTGAATATCGCTGTCTGTTTCCAAATTCTTTTTGGCCCGTTTGTTCAGGTCGATGATGGGCTCCATTTGCTGGTGATCGATCATTTCATAAATGGCATAGGCATCATGTGCAGCGTCCAAAAGAATCTTGTCGATCGCGCCCGAGTTGAACCGCTGCGAAAATTCAGCCCAACTGACGATAAAGCCGACTGAGTCGTGGCACGATGCCCTGTTCAGACGCGGATATAAGGGCAAGTCATACGGGCTGTCGCAAGCATTGATCATGTAAAGATGATAGCCGTGAAAGTATTTCTCACGTGAGCTGTCCCAACCGCCATCACAGTCGGGCTGGGCGTAGACACGTGGATGCTTGCAGTTCGCTATACCTTGGGCGCGACAATCACAAGTGGGCTTGCTTCGGGTGTAGGATGCCGTCACAACAGGTGTACCATCGCCTGCAACATTCAGTTGTTCTACATCCCCGAGGAGTCCCAGTTTAGCCGAAATCGTCAGGATTTGGGATTGAAAGAAATCGAAAAGACGGTCAGCCGGAAGTTCCTGTTTCTGATCGAGTCTAGGAATAATCCATTCGACCAGCCTTTTGACACGTCCAGGCGTGGTTGTTGGCGCTTTGCCACCTTTCTTGCCTTTTTTGGGTTTTCGTTTACGGCTTCTTTTACTTTTGGTTTTATGGGTTCGATTCTTTTTCTTACTCCCCCATAGACGCGCAAAAAAATCGTAAAACGTGCCGATCCCGGGAGTATTGCCTGGTTCAAAACCGCTTAGGATGGCATAAAGGGGGACCCGTTTAAGCTCATCAACCCATTTCGTAACGCTCATCGTCGGATTCGTCAGAATCAGAAGGAGATAGGAACGCATCATGGAAGCCGGATCTTGGGGAGCTGGGCCTCGTTTTCCATAAATGTCACCAATCATCTTCGTTATTTCGGAAAGATCCGTCATCCAAAGCTTGGTGATAACGGGCCAGTCATCATTAACCAGTGTCAGGATACCACCGGAATAATGCTCCCGGAGTTGATTCATCACGAAATCCTGATAAGTTGCGTGTGGTACAAAAACTGGTTTCAAAATAAACACCCCAATCATGGTTAGTAAGGAAAAATTCCCTTCTACCGCGATTTTTGGGGTAATTTCAAAAAGTCAAGGGTATTTGGATCTGTTTTTAGAAAATAATTTGAACGCCAATTTCCAGTTCATATTATTTTGAGAATAAAAATCTCCCACGAAATGTGGGAGGAATCATAAAGAAGATGACTCAAGAAAACCTTGAGCCGTCTGACTCGGTGAATACCGAGAGTCTATATATCTCTATGGGAGGTGTGTATGATCCGGATGTCGCACTCTTAGAGTTTGATGAAACGTTGGAGGTTTCATGACTCTCTACTTATCATACTTGTTTATTATAATGCTAAGTGTATTGGTGTTGGGGATATTGGTACATAAAAGATATAAAAAGAATGAAACGTAACTCTATCTGCATTTGCAATCAATCGAAACATGGAATGATGATTAATAATTTTTCCAATTTTAAACAAGGAGTGATCAAGTGGAAAATCATCGGGCAAAAAAAATGTACGATTACCATGTATGGGCTAACCAGCAAGTGTTCCATCATTTGAAACAACTACCAGAACGCGTTTATAACGGTAATGTTGAAAGCGTCTTCCCATCGGTTTTAGATGTTATGGTACATATTTATGTTGTAGACATTACTTGGTTGGAGACAATGAAAGAAAGCAGTTTTCAGGATACAGTTGAAAAAGTTGAGCGCCTCCGTTCAGAAGCATCAGAGGCATCGATAGATGAGCTCAAGGAATTCTATGATGAATTATCTAAGGAATACTATAGCTATTTTGCAGAGCAGCAGAATCTAGAACAAACCATCATTACTGAACACCCTCGACATGGTCGCAATGAGTTCATACTTGCCGATCTTATTCACCACGTTGTGAACCATGGAACCTACCATCGTGGAAATGTAACCGCGATGCTACGTCAACAAGGTCAAAAAGGCGTACCTACGGATTATGTATTTTTTCTCCATTAAAAAGCAGCAGTGGTGTTAATCACCTAAAAGTCCGGTGAAAAAGTCGAACTGTGCCAGGAATTTCCCTGCTTAATGTCGAATATTGTCTGTAGAACACTTATAAAAGGATGGTCCGTTTATGCATTCACCAAAGCAAAATCACGTTCAACCCAGCATGTTTCAATATATTGATATGGAGGATCTCGTTCCCGAGCACCACATCCTGAGAAGGGTGAAAGATGTGATTGACTTTTCAGCCGTTCATGATTGGGTAAAACCCCTCTACTCCGAAAAAACAGGCCGACCATCTACAAATGCTGAATTGGTCGTGCGGCTGATTGTACTGGAGTATCTATTTAATCACTCGGAACGGGAACTGTTTGAAACATTCCCCATGCATGCAGGCTACCTATGGTTTTGCGGCCTGGATTTTGAGTCTTCTCTTCCCGATCGGACCACACTTGTTAAGACAAGAGCACTTTGGCGTCGCCACGGTATTTTTGATGATACCATGATGCAAGTCGTTAATCAGTGCATTGCTTCCGGCCTCGTTCGCCCAGATGTTCATGCCGGTGTGGACGGCACACAAGTGCGTGCGAACGCGTCCATCCACAGTCTGGAAGAAATAGAGCTGGCCCCAGTTCAAACCATTGAAGATCAATCGGATCAGCTTCAGGAAAATACCAGCCATGAGGACTTTCATGGCAAAACGTTTTCGAATCAAACCCATCGGAGTACGACAGACCCGGATGCCCGACTGTACAAGAAGAGTAAAGGTCAGGAAGCCCATCCGCGTTACCTTGTGCACAACTTGGCAGCCGTTCGTTTTCAGCATCCGCAAACCCATATACAGACGTTGTCAGGTGACAAGACTTATGGCACACCGGCGTATTTGGCATATCTGATTTCTCAAGGCATCATTCCTTTAGTTTCATTGCGAAATCATGAATTGGAAGAGATCCCGACTTGGCAAAGGAAAACCCACAATCCAGAGCAGCAGCGAAAACGTCAGGAAAAAGCAGATGAAGTCAGGACTAAAAATCAAGCAAAACAAGTCCAGATTGACGGCAAATATCAAGACATCCAGAATAAGCGTGTCCAGTGTGAACATGGTTTCGCCGAAGCTAAAACAGTACATGGGCTGGATCGTGCCAACAGCAGAGGGCTGGACTGTATGCAGGAACAAGCACTCTGTACCGCCATCGTTCAAAATCTTAAGAAGTTAAGCCGGTTCAAAGGTAAAAGGCCCAGGACCGGTGTTTCAGCATGCGCTGAAACGAAAAATCGGGATGAAAGAAACCACGACAATCACTTTATTTCCTTTATTTTTAAGAGAATCCGGGAAAAATTCGGATCTTTGTACGCATCTTTGGTGGATGAAAAACTATAATTTCAGCTAAAAATAATATGACGTCCTACTGTATATCCTGAAAATATAAAATCAGATATTAGCACTTTTACCTTTGTGCCAACTTTTGTATGGTACTTGCTGAAATATCGAGTCCACGGTATTTTGCTGTTAACCGGGCTTATTCTCTTGCCTCTGACTTTTTTCACCGGCCTTCTAAGAGAAAGCGAATAAACTATCGGATTTCAATCTTTAAGAATAGGGCGGGATAATCGAATAGTGCGCAGGAAAATTTATTAATTTGTTGAATTCTCTTAAAGAATTTATATAAAGGAGTTGATGTTTGTATGAACAGAATTAATCTCATTACTTTAGGTGTAAGAGATATTGGAAAATCGCTGAAATTTTACCGCGACATCGGTTTTGAAGCGTCGGTCACAGGTGATGAGGAAAAACCCGTTATTGTGTTCTTTAAGAATGAAGGATCAAAGTTAGAGTTATTTCCAATTGAAGAATTGGCAAAGGATATCAATGAGGAAAATCCTCCCGAATTATCAGAAGGGGGTTTCTCGGGTATCACCCTTGCTTATAATGCGAAATCTGAAACTGAGGTTGATGATATTCTTCAATCAGTAAAAAAAGTCGGTGCCAGGGTTGTGAAGGAGCCCAAAAAATTATCATGGGGAGGATATGGAGGATATTTCATCGACCCTGATGGTTATTATTGGGAGGTTGCTTACGGCTCAAACTGGGAATTCGATGACTCAAACATGTTGATCATTAAAGATTAGATTTAAAAATCACCATTAATCCAATCGGTAATAGATGGCACTCGTTTTACAACGAATACCGGTCTTCAATTAAAGGGCGCGTTTCTACAATAAGTGGAGACGCATTTTTCTTATTACCCAAGAGAGTTAGATCAAAAGAGTGGGACTATTAACTATAGTTATATGGTAAAATATACTAAATAGAGGAATAAAAATGCGTAGGTGAGGCTTTTGAAAAAACCAATGGATTTAAACTCTTTAGTAAGCAGTTATAACTCTTTATCAGAAGAGACTTTTAATGAACTTTTGAGCTTTTTCGATTTTGATTTAAGAAAAGATGAAATAGAACAGATTTCAATGTTTATAGATAACTTAGAAATTGAAGATAAATATTTTGGATATTTTTATTTGGGTTACAAGATACCCCAAATAGACAAAGAATTCGATTTACTTAGATTTGGAGAAAACTATATCTTAAATGTTGAAATAAAATCTATCTTGAAAGTAGATGATGCAAAGGAACAACTAATTATGAATCGATATTATTTAGCTTCCTTAGGCAAGAAAATAAAGTCATTTACTTATGTCGCAGAACATAACAGTCTTTATCAACTAGATGATAATGAAAACTTTCAGCAAATACAATTTGATGTATTTGAAAAGCTATTGTCCAGTCAAAAGTTGGAGCACCATTCGAATTTAGATGAATTATTTGATCCATCTGATTATCTGGTGTCCCCTTTCAATGATAGTGAAAGATTCAATAGTGGCTCTTACTTTTTGACTAAACAACAACAGGAGTTTAAGGAAGCTATTTTAAAGGGTTCCGCAAAATTTACAATTATAGAGGGTCTACCAGGAACAGGAAAGACATTATTGCTCTACGATTTAGCAAAAGAATTTATTGAGGATTATAATACTGTCATTATTCATACCGGAACCTTAAATATGGGGCATTTGAAATTGAAGCACCAATATAAATGGAAAATTATTCCTATTAAAGACTGTAAAGAGATTGAACACATCAAACCAAAATTTATTTTTATTGATGAGACTCAAAGAATGAGACCTCACCAACTTGACTATCTTATTAGATATGTAATTGCAAATGATGTATTCTGCATTTTCTCGATTGATCCAAAGCAAATTCTCTCTCTTCAAGAATGGGATTATGATAATAAAAGTACACTCATGACCCTGGAAGACATTGAAGAATATAAACTAAGTAAAAAGATTAGAACAAATAAAGAGCTTGGTGCCTTTATTAAAGGTTTATTTAACTTAAATTATATGAAGTACTGCAATAATACCGATAACATATCTATTCACTACTTTAATGATATTAGTCAAGCTAGAGGATTTGCAGAAGGCTTGGAAATAGAGGGATGGCAGGTTATCGACTATACAGGAGAAAATTGGAACGGCCAGTTAATAGAAAAGATGAGACTATACAGAGGATTAAATGCGCATGGTGTTTTGGGGCAAGAGTTTGATAAGGTTCTTGTTTTAGTAGGATCTACTTTTTACTATCGTGAAGATGGTGGTCTTGCTGTAATACGAAAAAATCATTATGACCCCGAACGAATGTTTTATCAATCAGTTACCCGTGCAAGAAAACAAATCATGTTGCTTATTGTAAATAATCCAGAATTCATGACTAAGCTCACTAATGCATTGAATAAAAAGAAAAAACAATTCTCTTAGTAATAATTACAAAGTCCCCTTCAACTAAAGGGTGCTTTACTTTTACAAGATCTTCAAATCAATCTTCCGCAAACGGGCGCTAATCTTTAATAAGACTTAGCGCCAATATCGCATGTAAGGGCCGGCTTTGTACTGTGTATGAAGGAGGAAAAGGATGTTGAATTTAACAAAAAAAGAGATTCATAATATAACAGTTATTGATAAGAATAAAAAATTTCTGGATAAAGGATTTGGACATTATTATTATCGTGGTCTTATCTTTTTTTTCGTCATACTTATATTATTCAGTATCCCTTTAATTAGAGGGGACGCATCTGGGTTGGATTATTTGTTCCTTTTCATTGTTTTGTTTCTTTTCTACTCAATGATAATGGGTATGCTTTGGGGATTTGTTTCTCTGTCAGCCTGGTCTGGTAAGCGATATATAAAGAAGATGAATATAAGCCGAAAAGAGTATGAAGAAATCATACATGAACACGGCAAAGACGAACTTACCGAGATGTATGAGCAGTTGACAAAGCGGTATCAGGTTGAGAGCTTACATAAAATGCCGGAATTCCGCGTTCCTGAAAACCCAGTTATCTATGAAAAAGTAGGTCGTTGGCTGGGATGGGACGAAGTAGATAAAAGTCAGAATAGCAGAAAAAAATCGAAAAGCGACAGTTTAGCAATCTATAAAATGTTATTGCATTATTGGAATAAACGATTTTTTCAAGTGCACTATACAACGAAAAGAACAAAAAATACTTCATTTGGTCGGAAACACGTTTTTGATTCGGTGGAAGGGGATAAGGTAACAATTGAAAATTACTATGAAGCACCACACCCTGTAAACGACGATTTATTATTTGACACAATTTCTTATGTATACAAGCAAAAGAAAAATGTCTATGACGAGAGAAAAAGTAATATTGGAATTCTTTGGAACTTACAAATGCCAGATGTAAAAGAATTTAATTCAGATATCTCGAATAATTTTTATATTGCTCCCGCTGGAAAGCAGTCAAAAATGGATTTTTATAACTACCATGTTACCAGGGGAGGTTACGATGTATATATCACTGGTGATGTATTGAACAGGGAATTGGATAAGGTTCTGAAACTAATCAGCCCCTTCACTGAACGGGATTGGGAACTTGGAGTCGAATACACTGGGAGTTATATGTATATCTATCTGCCCGAATTTCTTCCCGATATTGAAAACATAACTTCAGAGTCTGAATTATTACATGTATGTAGGAGAGTTGATAGCTTTTACAGCTTTTTTAAACGTTCGCTTGTCTGGAGATACGGAGAAATCGAAATGTGGAATAAAGGTGAACCCAATGACTGATTGGTATTAATATTGATACATTTTCTGAGTGAAATAGAAATACTAGACGCGAAATTATAATAGCAATATAATTTTCAATAATCGGGCACGATTATCTAATAAGAATTGCGCCAATATTCGCATATAAGGTCCATTTAACGGAATAAATTATGTTAAAATCGAATCAGTTAAAAGGCGAAAGAGGGGAGGGTTCTAGGTGGGCTTAGCTTTGGAAATTGTGCGTATTTTACTACCTGTTGTAATAGCGGGTGGGATTGCAGTATTTGTAGTTATAAGGATGAAACATAAATATAAGAAAGGTACGCTGGGTAAGAAAAAATCAAAAGGTGCCCAAAATTTATTAGATAGTTTAATACCACTTGGAATGGTGATTGGTTGTGCTGTTGCTGTACTTCTCAGCATATTTTTCCCAATCTCCTTACTAACTACAATTGGCTTGGGAGCAGGAATAGGTTTATTATTTGGGTATTTTGCTTATGAAATTTATAGTAAAGAAGCAGAAAGTTATTCATAAATAGCTATCTTCCGGAAAAGGCGCAAGAACGGAATAAGACATTGCGTCCGTAATTTATATAGGGGTTATATTGGGGTGAGTTTGTGGAGAGAAAAACTAATTTGTGGTCTTTTTATTTAATGCTTACTTGCCTGATATTTATAATTTACTCATTATATTCTACTATTAACAGCAACAGCACTTGGTTAATTGCGCCTCCGAATTATGTATTACTTATAATGAGTTTATCAGCCTTGGTTTTAGGAATAATAGGTTTTAAAGATAAACGAAACTGGCGTGCCAAAACACGCAGCTGGATAACAGTAATCCTGTCACCTTTGTTGGCTATGGCACTTTTTCTGGCGATGTCATTCACAGCGTTTTTTTCATCAATTGGGGTAAATGAACCAATAAAGACAATGAGTTCTCCTGATGGTGATTATATTATTGATTTTTATTATTTTGATGCAGGGGCAACAGGTTCATTTGGCGTAAGAGGCGAAATAGATGGCCCGCTATGGGTCAAGAAAAGAATTTATTACCAGGAAGGTATAGAAAATATTGATGTTAACTGGATGAGTGATCATAAAGTTTCTATAAACAATCATTCCTTGAACTTAGCTGAGGGAGAAACATATGGCTATTAGCGCTTCTTTTCGAGTGGCTGTAGTTTGTACAACGTAAGTAACACCTTTTAACAATACCAGCTAATATCAAAAAACGACTATTCAATAATTGGGCGCAAAAACGGAATAAGTGACAGAGCCAATTTTACTACTTGAGTTGGAATTGAAGGCGAAATTTGGTTGAAGTGCAGGAAGGGTTATGAAAAAGCAAATGGTAAAGGTGGGATATATATGAAAGTGTTTTTTCGAACACTATATTCGATTCTATTAATTGGAGCTGGTGTCTTGCATTTCGTCCATGAACGAGGCTTCCGTAAGATTGTCCCGAAAACACTTCCCTTACGACGCCCCATTGTGCTGGTCTCAGGTGTTTTTGAAATGATCTTTTCCGTCTTGCTTTGGGTGAAAAAAGGGCAACATATCACAGGGAAACTTTTAGCATTTTTTATGATTGCTGTTTTTCCAGCAAATGTATACATGGCTGTGAAAAGAATATCATTCCGTCCGGGAAAACAAGCGAACCCTTGGATTCTATGGTTACGTTTACCCCTGCAACTTCCACTGGTTGCTGGCGCATTAACGCTGGGAAGAAAAAATAACAGATAAACTATTACATAAACGGAGCGCAAGAACGGAATAAGACTTGTGCCACTTTTGCTTATAAGGGCCATTTAATTGAACAAAAGAAGATAACGTTACATATCAAAGGTGAAAAATGGGGATACCTAAAGAGTAACATAAGCTAGACACTGGAGGGACTCCTGTGGAACCTAAAAAGAATGTCAAATTAACATCGGCAGAAATTACTCATCTTTGGACAGCATACATGAATGATACTGCATTGATATGTCAGTTAAAATACTTTTTAGCAAAAGTTGAGGATGAGGAAATAAGACCTGTTATCCAACATACCATAGATGTTACCAATAGACATATTGAAACATTAACAGGTATTTTCAACAAAGAAAATTATCCTATTCCTTATGGTTTTAAAATGGATGAGGATGTAGACATAACTGCTCCAAGACTTTATGCTGATACTTTTTTTCTAGGCTACCTTCATAATGTGGGGCAAATTGCTTCACAGGCATACAGCATAAGTTTGAGCTTATCAACTAGAGCAGATATTTATAGGTATTTTGCTGAAGGTCATAAAGAAATGACAGAAATTACTAGACAAGCAAAGGAATTGTTATTATCCAAAGGGCTGTATGACAGACCCCCTACTCTTGAAACCCCTGAAAGTTATGATTTTGTAAAAAGCCAAATGGTTATTTTGGAGAAAGGAGACCTTTGGCAGGTACAGAAATAACAAATCTATTTGCTAACTTCCAAAGAAATGCTTTTGGTACAGTCACTATAATTGGATTCAGTCAGGTTGCAAAGTCAAAAGAGGTAAGAAAATTTCTTGTAAGGAGCAAGGAAATTGCTCAAAAACATTGTGAGGTATTTGGCTCAATCATGAAAGAAGATGACATTCCCATTATCTTGAATAACGCTTTTATTTAAAGATATGATCTAGCCAAAAATTTCGATTTCGTGTAAAAATTAAATGTAGGGTATTGCAATTAATCATCAACGATCCCTCAAGAGGGTTTATCAGGAATGATATAAAGTTAACATCTTTATCTAATCTTTACATCGTTATGCTATCTTTTTATAGGTGCTAACCTTTTAGACATTGCGAGGGAGACAAATGCAAAAATCAATATTAATTGTAGAAGATGAAGACATTTTACGTGAAGTTGTTAAGGATTATTTATTAGATGCAGGATATGAAGTATTAGAAGCAGTAGATGGAAATGAAGCTTTAGCTATTTTTGAAGAACATGACATACATTTAATTATTCTGGATATTATGTTGCCGGAGTTAGATGGATGGTCCGTTTGCAGAAAAATACGCAAAGCTTCCAATGTGGCGATTATTATGTTGACAGCACGTGCGGATGAAGATGATACACTGCTAGGTTTTGAATTAGGTGCTGATGATTATGTCACAAAGCCATACAGCCCGCCAATTTTGCTGGCCAGAGTAAAACGATTAATTGATAGCCGCTATGCCCGGGCAGGTAAGTTACCTGATGAAGATACTTTAATCAGTAATGGTATCTGTGTCCAATTCCCTACACGAACAGTGACAGTAGATGGGGAAAGTATCACTTTGACATACACGGAGTTTGAAATATTAACCTATTTAATGCAAAATCAAGGGATTATTATTACAAGGGAACAACTTATTACTAAAGTATGGGGCTATGAATTTGATGGTGATGATCGCACAATCAATAGTCACATCCGTAATTTGCGGTATAAGTTAGGCACTAAAGCAAATTGTATTGTCACGGTTATTCGAGCTGGCTATAAATTTGAGGGAATAACATGAAAAAAGGCATTGTATTAAAATTATTTTTGCTGACAACATTATTGTGCATACTCATTTTGGCAACGATTTATATTGGACAAACTGTATTTTTTAAGCAATATTATGCAACCCAAAAGGTAAATGACATTAAAACGAGTATTGAATCTTTTAAGAAGGAATACCTGAAGGCCGGGGAAAATGTACAGGCAATTAAAAGGCTGGAGCAGGATTTCTACCAGGAACATTCGACGTGGATTACAACGTTGGATAGTGCAGGAAATATTAAATACTCAAATGACTTTTCTGTGAAAATTCATTCAGATGTTTCTCCGAAAAAGGATCTCGTTAATCGTGATATTACCATCCCTTTGTACAGTTTTATCGGTTTAGAAGATTTGGAAAGGGTCAAGTTTGATTTAGAACAAGGAAAGCGTATTATGATTGATGGGGTAATGAAAGATGATACAATAGTTCCTGCCATTTTAACCAGACGGAACACGAATTTTGTATTAGAGAATAAGCTGCTGTCGGAAGAGTTATATGGAAACAGCACTAAAACAGAACCCGCTAAAATAGAACCTTCACCAGCAGGAGAGTCGCGGATATATTTAACGGGAAAAATTAAGAAATTACAATTACCTGCAGAATCCGTACGTTCAACTATTTACACAAATCGTGTGTTTATCGAACAAATCAAACAATTTCAAGTGAATCTGCTATTTAATGATAATTATAATGGCCATGCGAAAACAATGGACTATGAGCAAAATAATATTAACTACAAAATATTAATCAGACCGATAAAAGATGTGAATGGTGACATGGCTTATATTTTTTCTATGACGTCATTACAGCCAATTGATGAAGCTGTACAAATGTTGGAAGACTATTATGTATACTTAATTATATTTGTTCTGCTCCTGATTGTCCTGGTTTCTTTTTATTATTCAAAAAAAATCGCCAACCCTTTGCTGCAAATAAACGATACGACAAGCAAGATTGCCAATTTGGACTTTTCCGAGACAATACCTGTCAGGTCAAAAGATGAAATTGGTGCATTATCACACAATATTAATAGCCTCTCGACCACGCTGCATTCGCATATTAATCAATTGCAGGAGGATATCGAGAAGGAAAAACAACTGGAACATACACGTAAAGAATTTATTTCCGGTGTGTCACATGAATTAAAGACACCTTTAAGTATATTGAAGAGCTGTATCTCCATTTTAGAAGATGGTGTCGCTAAGGATAAAAAAGATTATTATTTTAACGCAATGGCAAAAGAAGTCGATAAAATGGATATGCTCATTGTCGATATGCTCGAATTGGCAAAATTTGAATCCGGCACGTACAAAATGGAAATGGATGTCTTCTATATTGATCAGGTTATCGAGCATATTTGCGAACAATTAGCTTTAGACATCGTTAACAAGCAATTACATGTTCATAAACACCTGTCCGGGACAAAGGTTGTTGCAAATCAGCATCGGATTGAACAAGTGATTACGAACTTTATTACCAATGCGATTCGTTACACACCGAAAAATAAAAACATTAGGATTTCCACGATAGAAGAGCAGGATCGTGTAAAAGTAAGTGTGGAAAATAACGGGGCTCCTATCGCAGAAGAACATTTAGAGAAAATATGGGATCGTTTTTATCGTGGTGATACGTCTCGCGGTCGTTCGGAAGGAAGTACGGGCTTAGGGCTCGCTATTTCAAAAAATATTTTAGAACTTCATGGTGTGCAGTATGGGGTAATGAATACAGAAGAAGGCGTGTTGTTTTACTTCTATTTGAATAAAAAAGAGTAGATATTTTTATTAATAATGTAAGCCATCCGTTCAATGGGTTTGAACAGATGGCTTTTTTTGTGCGGAATCTCCGCAAAGCCGATTTTATTCAGTCGCGAAATTTTTATACGGTATTGACCTTATCTGCACTTAATCTTTACATCTGTCTATTAATCTTTAAAACGTACAAAGATGCTTTGAAAAAGAAAGGATAGATGAAAGATGGTATTTCAACGGAAAAACGGGAGAAATCACAGGACACGGAATATGTTGGTTGTGACATTGCTCATATTTCCAACCCTGATTTTATCGGCTTGCTCCGGCAATTCCGATAACAACAATAATGCTGAGGTCAATAGCAGTAATAACAAAAATACAGCTTTTAAGGTTGTAATCGATCCGGGGCATGGCGGTAAAGATAACGGGGCAACAGGCGCCAGCGGCCAATATGAAAAGCGTTTTACGTTAAGTTTGTCAAAAAAAGTGGAAAAACTGTTGGAGCAGGAATCGGAAATGGAAGTTTTCATGACGAGAACAGATGACAGTTTTATTTCGCAGGAAAGCCGCTACAGACCAAAATATGCCAATAAACTGAATGCGGATGTATTTGTATCTATTCATGGCAACACGTTTTCCAATCCGAGTGTTTCAGGCACCGAAACATTTTACTACCACAATAATTCCCGCCAGTTTGCTCAGATGTTACAGAAACACGTGGTTGAAGCTACCGGATTCAGGGATAGAGGAATCAAGAAGAAAGATCTGTTCGTCGTAAGGGATACGGAAATGCCGGCAGCTTTGATTGAAGTAGGTTACCTGACGAATCCCGCGGACGAGTCCGAAATGCGTACGGACGATCTTCAATCACGTGTCGCAGCTTCAATTGTTGAAGGGATTAAAGAGTACAAAGAACAGTCGGATGAACAAGGCTTTTTAAATGGGGTGTTTTAAGACCAGGGCTAAAAATCAATACAGCAATATACAGCGCAGCATGCCATCCAATTTTCTGACGTTATAAGTCACTAAATTGGATGGCTTTTTACATTTCATCCAATCTTTAGCTCAAATCCATTTCATCTTCATTTCGTCTTTATCTCACTTTATTAATCTATCTACAAGATTAAAAATGGAATAGAGGTCGTTACATGAAAAAGCTTATACTATTTATTTTCCTTGGCTGTTTGGTTGTTTTTTATGCCTGTAGTAAAGATTTAGAACCTAATGACAAAACAGCTGAGTCATATTTGGAATATAAAGATTCACCAGGCGCTGAGTTACACCCGGAATATAAAGATTTATCAGATTCCCGAAAAACAAAATCAGATAAGTCAGAGGCGAATAATGGATCCGTTTCTCCAAATGCAGAAAAGACTGTTTATTTAACCTTTGATGACGGTCCTACTTCAGCAACAACAGATATTTTAGATACTTTACACCAATTCAATGCTAAAGCAACATTTTTCATGCTGGAACCTTCTATGAGGGAATCACCAGAAGTTGTAGACAAAATCGTAGAGCAAGGTCATGCTGTGGGTTTACATGGTGTGACCCACGACATAAACCACTTTTACAAATCTGAACAGTCTGCTCTTAAAGAAATAACTACCGCACAGGAGACACTTCAACAAATTACAGGAGTCAGGTCCAATCTGATTCGGACACCTTATGGCAGTGTTCCGTATTTGACTAAATCATATCGGGAGGTTTTAAACAGCAATGGTTTTAAATTGTGGGATTGGAATGTTGACAGCAGGGATTGGTCCTTATCCAGTGACCAATATCTAGATACGGTGATTGGACAAATAGAAGAATTAGTAAATGCAGGAGTGACGCCAATTATTCTTATGCATGATAAACAAAATACAGCTGAGCACTTGTCTATTCTATTAAACTATCTATCAGAACATGGATTTCAAACTAAAAAAATTGAAGAAAACACACAACCATATAACTTTAACTGTTATCAACGTTGTCATCGAATATCCATACAGGAGTAGGATAAACAAGAATTGAAGGGGAGAGTTAAGTGAGTCTCCCCCAGCACAAAAACGGCAATGACTGTACTCAATGACTACACAGAACAGCGAAAACAAGGAAAAGATCCGAAATTTAACGTGGAAAAATACCCGGGAATCAAAAACACCGAGTGTTGGGGAGTGGAAGAAAAGGATTCAAGATCCGAGCGAAGAAGATAGGTGTAGGGTCGAGAATATTTCAAGTAAATCTTCCATTAACTGGTGCTTAGGGAATAAGGTGACGTCCTTCAGAATCGGGTCATTTAATGGAGTAAGTTCAACTTTGAATTGCACCTTTAATTTGTCTAAAACATATTGTACTTATGATGAATGACTACATAAATGGGGAGAATCGATTTTATGTTTAGACAAAGGTTAACGGTGCAACAGGCACAAGATATTGCTCTTCAAAGGATTCCTGGCCAAATTCTTCATGTTGATATGGATTTAGAGCATGGTGTTCTTGTCTATGAAATCTTCATACTAACATCACAAAATATGGTGTACGAGGTAGAAGTTAATGCCAATAATGGCAATGTTATAAAAGTCGAACAAGAGGACCTTGATTAATTAATAGTGATTAGAAGTGTAGGAGCAATGTTTCATTGATTACTTCGACGGGAAACATGTGAGCGCTATGTAAACGGTGCAAATCCTGAGTGCAATAAACAGTTTCTAAATATTTACGCGGGCGTATACATGAATGACGTGTAAGTCCACGCAACTTATACTAAGAAAAAGTGGGAGAAAGTCTTGCATGAATTGGTAAAAATGACAAGAATCCTAATATGATTCAAATTAGATAACCTGGGATTTGCTTAGAAAGCACACCCCAGGTTTGTTTTTGAAAAAAGCGATAGATTGAATAAAATCGGTCTAGCACTTAAATAAATTTACGCTTTCACAGTTTCTACGGAATTAATTTTGTTATAGAAGTCAACAAAGTTGTCAACAACCGTATCTAAAAATTCTATCGTACCCTGATCCGTAATTTCACCAGATTCATTCAATTTTTCATGGACAGCCCCAATGTATACTTCGCTTTTTGGCAGAAGGACTGGAGATAACGCCGGGTTAGATAAAATCTCTCTTAAATGCTGTTGTGCGCGAACACTTCCCAATACACCAGGAGAAGCGCCTATAATGAATCCTGGTTTGTCATTAAGTGTAAGATCGCCGCCTCGAGATAACCAGTCAATAGCATTTTTTAATCTACCAGGAATGGAAAAGTTATATTCCGGAACAGCAAACAATACTGCATCAGAATCTTTCACTTCATCTTTAAATTTTTGAGCATTTACGGGTGGGTACTCCTCAATATCTTGTGAAAAGTTTTCAACATCGTTGATAAACACCGGGATGATATCTAATTTATTGGCATAACGCTTTTTCATAAAATCGACTACTTTATAATTAAAAGAATTCGAACTCGTGCTTCCAATAATTGCTTTGACTTTAATTGTCATATAAAAACATTCTCCTCTTTTATTTTTTTATAACATATTTTTTGTGAAATCTGGCACATACGCTACTCTACTATATTAAATACATTAAAAATTTAATGCAAAAATCCTGCTTGGTATTTTTAATAACTAACTTACTAATTATTACTCAACTTTCGCAGACTGAAATAGGCAGGTAAACCTTATATAATTCGGCAGACCCGCAATTCTTCTCCACTTTTCTGATCTTTACCATATATTATCGATTAGGATTCAGGAGAAGCGTGATCTCGTTAATGATGTTAGTGATTTTGGTATGCTATTGAATTATAGTGGCTTGGTTCAATTTTCTTTTTTGGGATTTGTTAACGACCCAAGACTTTAATAATATGGCAGTATTCTCGTTTGTGATCTTATTTAGTCTGATTGCTTTATTCATCACTTATCCCATCATGCGAAATGCACCGTTAACGTCTAAGTCGAAAAAGGATTAGCAAAAAGGCTTAAAGGAAATGTTTTTATATCGAACAGGTAATAGGTTATAATAAAAGTGAATCAGAGATGTTTGTCGGGTCATGATAAATAGGAGGACGATGAACCATGTCAAAATTGACGAAGGTTGCAAAACTGCTGAACAATCCCAAAGTGAAAAAAGCGGTTAAAGAAAAAGGCGTACCGATGATCAAAAAGGAAATTGAAAAGAGGAAGAACAGATCGAAGTAACGCGATTGCAGGTTGTTGCGGTTGTCTTTTTTGTGGGGAAAACTAGCGCTGTTAACGGTGCTATATAAAATGGTCTTCTTTTAAGATAATGAAATTAAGCTATGAGAAAGTTTTTGCAGCAAGCGGGCGCCTAACTTGAATAGGGATAGCGCCCGTTTAATCATCTTTACATATTCTAGTCATAATGAATTCTTCCTCCTCTATAGTACAAAAAAGTGTACTATGTTGATTTTTTGTCTACTTAAAAAATAGCCGCATCTTTATTATAATATTTTCTCGATAGGAATGAAAAAACCGGACAGCTTTTTGCCCGGTTTTCTAAGGAGATTCAGAGAGGTATATGCAATACCTTTCCTTTCAGCAATTTTTCTTTTCTCATAAATTCGATGACATTCCTGGTTTAGCTTTTTTCGTATCTGGCTGAATCGTAGGGATTCATCCTTTTGTTCGCTTTATATCAGATGCAACGGCTTTGCTTGTTTGAATAAATCAGCACACTTTTCCTTTTTAATTTCATTTTCTTTTATTTTGGTAATTTCCTGTTTTAATGTTTGAATCTCTCGTTTTAAATCCTTTATTTCTTTTGCTTGTTTTTCCGCATGTTCGATTCGCTTGTTTTGTCTGTCCTGCTTTTCCTGGATGTTTTTTAACCATTTTTCTTGATTAGCTACATTAGATACAGTCATGCCGATGGTCTGCATCACGGATAAAATATTTTCTTTGTAATTACCATTTTCTAATGTTGTTTGCACATCTTTTATCGAACTATCGACTGTGATCGGAAAATTTCTATTTGTCAACATTTCCATAATCTGTGGCTTTTCATAGTTTTGGTCTTTACATTGTTTGATGAATTTCAGTACTTCAATCGCTTCAGGATGATAATACGTATCATCCTGCTGGTCTGCTTTCGGGATATAAACATTAAAATCCTTGATCCAATTTGCTGCGGTATTTTCTGAGATGCCAACAATATGGCACAAACTGTTGATACCTAACAATTCCAATGTTTTCACCGTCTTTCTTTTTGTTTTAGTTTGCATGTATTCATGTATTCCAACTTATTTCCGATCGTGTCCCCATGATAAAAAATAAAAAAGGGATGCGTATGTGATAAATGTGGCAAGGGTGAGTGAAAAATATTTCAAATAAAGATATATAGGATCGACTGACGTGCGCACAAAAACGGTCATACTGTTTGCCATGTAACAACTTCAAAGATGTGCTATCTCTGCTGTTTTTAAGGTTTGTAACTGGATTCCCCCATATAATCACTTCTGGATTGAAGCGTTTCTTCTATTATTCCGCCGCGACCAAGTGATTTTTTTCAGCCATTAATAAAAAAGTAATTCCTATCAATTGGTCTTTAAGAGATGAATTAGATCAACGAAGAAGGAAATAATGCTTTCCCCGTTTGACTGGGTAGTCACCATCATTGGGGCTGGTATTTTGGCATTTATCATTTTTGTGTCAATTCTCTATGGAGCCTTCTACAACTTATATTGGCCTTTGGGATTTACAATACTTGGATTTGGATTATTTCTTATCATTAAAACATTACTTTGTGGTGAGGTTTTGGTATAAACATAAAACAGCTCAGTTAATGTGAACTGAGCTGTTTTATTTGATTTTCCTGTTAATTAACCTCTTAAAAATGGTCTAAAAACGCTGCTGTTTCATAAGAAAATCATATTGATATTTTGAATTTTCTCCACGGTAAGTGAACTACTTGCTTTACTAAGGTCAGCCTTTTTGTTTGTTCTTTGCCAATTTTTTTCGATCGCTTATTCCGGGCGGTTGTTCCAGCCATTCGTGTTTAATCATGATATCGGCTCCGCTTTTGGCAATCCGGGCTACCTCTAACGATAACCGTTCATAATTGATCATTAAATCGCTGCGTTGACTGGAAGCAGCGGCAGTGGCATAGTTTCCGATTCCAGATGTACTTAATAGGGACATGTGATACATCAATAATTTGTCGGAAAATGTTTGCGTCGTTGAATCACTTACAGCCAAATCAGGTACATGCGGCGCTTCAATATCATCTTTCATAAGTGTATCAATAAAAATCTTGACATGCTTTTGTGAGATCTCTTTTAATCGCAGCATAAAATCCTGTATTTCTTTGGAGGGCGATGTTTGAGCGAATGCCAGGCATAATTTTGCTCCGATTGTATTTGTGAATGTATTCGTATATAAATGGGAGATTTCAACGGCATTGAGTGAACGCTTGTCACTAAAGGGATTTAAACCGCTGAAATATTTTTTGCTGTCAACATAATCCGTTTCTTTCGGAACTTCAATATAAGGGTGCCTGGCGTTAATTCCTTTGGAAAGGGCGATATCGGTTGTTTGATTATAAAGCGCAGCTGTTGCGTTTAAAGCTTGTGTAAAATAATTTCGTATATCTTCTCTGGCACTCATCGAGATAAACCCGCTGTATGCGATCATGCCGACTTTTGTCATGTGACTGACATAGGATAAACAAAATGTATCCGTGAAAAGCCACGGAGCGTTCATATTGATGTCTTGTTCGGTAAATCCATTGGGGACGGCGTAATTTTCCTTCTCAAAAATAGTGCGTAACTGTTCCAAATGATTGGACGAGAGATCATAAGCATACTGAATAGCGGGTTTTATATCCTGATCCTCAATATGTTTCAACATAAAGCTTAAGACACATTGTGCCATACTATCCTGCATATACCCGGTCCAAAGAGACCCAATTTCCGCTGATGTCAGGCGAATGTTCCCTTCATTCATCATGTAACCTCCTTAAGAACAAGCTTAGTCAGGTTTATTGTTTACTTTAAATGAGTATTTTATGAATATACCAATCCGAAACAGAATTTTTCCCATTCGGTAAAATTAAATTAACGAGGGAAGTGAAATTATGCTATGATAAGGTGACACGCTACGTTCTTGCAAAGTGGGGATTTTCTGTGAACTTATTAACAATATTCCTGGGAGTCATTCTGGTATCGAATATTGCACTTGCATTTGCCATTATATTTCTTGAACGCAAAGATGCCTCCTCAACCTGGGCTTGGCTGATGGTGCTTCTGTTTCTGCCTATTGCCGGGTTTATTTTGTATTTAATTTTTGGAAGACGAATCAGCGGACAGCGCATTTTCACCTGGGATACAAAAGTGAAATTAGGGGTAAAATTCGCTGTACAGGAACAGCTGCGGGCGCTGGAAGAAAATAATTTTCAATACAAAAATCCGAAACTGGCCGAATATAAAGACCTGTACTATTTGCATCTGCGCAATGATGATGCCATTTTGACGCAGGATAACAGTGTGGACATCTATACAGACGGCAAGGAAAAGTTTGACGCACTCATTCAGGATATGGAACAGGCGACAGACCATATTCATTTATTATACTATATCCTGCGTCACGACCGGCTGGGTCAGCGAACGGCAGACGTACTCATCCGAAAGGCCAAACAAGGGTGGAAGTACGTGTCTTGTATGATGACATGGGGTCAAGAGGAATCAGCAAAAAGTATATTCGGCGCATGCGCAAGGCAGGTGTTGAAATTGAATCATTTTTTCCGCCAAAGATTCCGAAAGTCAACTTCAAGATTAATTACCGCAACCACCGAAAATTAGGAATCATTGACGGCAAAATCGGCTATATCGGCGGGTTTAATATCGGGGATGAATATCTTGGGGACAGTAAAAAGTTCGGCTATTGGCGCGATACTCATCTGCGTATTTGCGGTGATGCGGTGGCCAATATGCAGACCAGATTTATTATGGACTGGAATCAGGCATCCCGGAACAATATCGTTTATGATGACCGTTATTATGCTCACGAAAAATGTGGTGATATCGGTGTGCAGGTCGTCTCCAGCGGACCGGATTCCGATTGGGAGCAGATTAAGAATGGCTATATTAAGATGATTATGTCGGCGAAGGAATATGTGTTTATCCAGACGCCTTATTTCATTCCGGATGACAGCCTGCAGGATATACTGCGCATTGCTGCATTATCCGGTATCGATGTAAAAGTCATGATTCCAAATAAGCCCGATCATCCATTTGTCTACTGGGCTACACTGTCATACATAGGTGATTTGCTGAAAGCGGGAGCTGAAGCCTATATTTATCAAAAAGGTTTTCTGCATGCAAAAACGATTATCGTCGATGGAAAAATTGCCTCAGTCGGTACAGCAAACATTGATGTTCGCAGTTTCCGTCTGAATTTTGAAGTGAACGCGTTTCTGTATAACCAGGGGTTGTCGGA
Organism: Lentibacillus amyloliquefaciens; assembly: GCF_001307805.1. Classification (GTDB taxonomy): domain Bacteria; phylum Bacillota; class Bacilli; order Bacillales; family Amphibacillaceae; genus Lentibacillus; species Lentibacillus amyloliquefaciens. The sequence goes on from NZ_CP013862.1 coordinate 3,045,189, forward strand.
AAGGCTTCTGGAGGCATTTAACGATGATATTTCCCATTCAACCCAAATGACCCGGAAATTATACAGGAAACGGTCGGTTGGCGTGCGTTTTAAGGAGTCAATTGCAAGATTGATTTCACCGATATTATAACGGATAAAATGGGAACAATATCAGTAAACTTATGAAACGGAGGAATTGATATGGCTGGAAAACCTTGCATCAATTCACTGGCGGTCAAAACATCACATGTGCTGCCGCCTGATACAAATAATCATGGGACGCTTTTTGGGGGCAAACTGATGGCTTATATTGATGATGTGGCTGCGATTGCTGCTGTCAGGCATGCGCGGAAACCAGTGGTCACCGCTTCAACTGATTCGGTGGATTTTCTGGCTCCGGTCAAGGAAGGAGACTCTGTATGTGTTGAGGCATTTGTGACCTGGACGCACAATACCTCGATGGAAGTATTTGTAAAAGCTGTTACAGAGGACCTGCTGACCGGTGATCGCAAAGTGTGCACGACGGCTTTTCTCACGTTTGTAGCTGTGGATGATGACGGAAAACCCGTTTCTGTGTCTGAGGCGCACCCTGAGTCAGCACAGGAGAAGCAATTGCACGAATCCGCTCCGGAACGCGCAGCCGAGCGGAAAAAAAGACGCGGGCGTTCCAAGGAAATGGCCGCAGCATTCGGAACCGCTTATCCGTGGAATGAAACCGAATAGGAAGCTCAAAGACTTGCTGTTCCACAGGAAAAAGAAAGCTTCGGCTGGCATGATGTCTTACGCAGAAAATGCGTATGCATTTTCAAGGAGCATCGCATATTCCAGCTGACTTGCAGTATATGGACTCAGTGTCAAAATAACAACAACAAAAAAGAGCCTGGCAAGCGAGGCTCTTGACTTAGGCTTTATTTTCTTTAATATTTTCAGGTGGCACCCAGTCATTTGCCCAATTTTGAATTTCCTGGATGACCGGCTTCAGAGCCTTTCCTTTTTCAGATAAGGAATACTCAATACGAACTGGAAACTCAGAGTATACATTGCGTTCTACAATGGATTCTTTTTCCAGCATCTTCAGTCGATCAGAGAGCAGTCGTCCACTTATAGGCAAATCTGTTTCCATTTCGGAAAAGCGTTTGGCGCCATTCAGCAGTTCAAACAGTATCAAGCCGACCCAGCGTTTACTGATGATTTCCATTGCACCTTCAAAACGCGGACATAATTCAGTCATGAAGATCACCTCTCTCTGACATAAAATAATACGATTACGAAAAGTAACCTAATAGTATTGTATCACACTATAGTGTTTCCGTAAATTGAATTGTAAAGCGGTATTTACAATGTAATATTTGGTGTTTTCTCATATTTATGAAATAATAGCTATATAATGAACACTACTTTGGAGGTAAGCAATATGGTGAATCAGCATACGAAGGAGAAATATGCAGACTTAGCGTTGAAAACAGGTGTCAACTTACAAAACAACCAGGCGCTCATGATCAATGCGCCGATTGAAGGGGCGGACTTTACAAAAATCGTCGCTAGAAAGGCTTATGAAATGGGCGCAAAAGACGTACATATCAACTGGGTGGATGATGAACTGACATTATTAAAGTATGAGAATGCACCAGATGAAGTCATTGGAAATTTCCCTGAGTGGAAAGTTAAATTAAACGATACGTATGCCGAAGACGGTGCGGCAGTGCTATCGATCCGCTCAACCAATCCGGACTTGTTGAAAGATATCGATTCATCCCGGATAGCGATGGCTAATAAGGCAGGAGCCGAAGCAATGAAAAATTTCCGCCAGTATACGATGAACGACCGAATTACGTGGTCAATCATTTCCATTCCAACTGGTGACTGGGCTCAGAAAGTTTTCCCTGATAAATCAAAAGCGGACGCTGTGGAAAGCTTGTGGGATGCTATCGTTAACATTGTCAGAGTCGACAAGGACGATCCAATCGCAGCATGGGAAGAACATAACCAGACACTAAAAACGGCACGCGAAATCCTGAACAAAAAGACATATCAAAAGCTTGTGTTCAAAGCACCCGGCACGGATTTGGAAATTGAGCTTCCAAAAGGGCATATATGGAAAGGCGGCTCTGCTGTTTCAGAACAGGGAACACCATTCAACCCGAATATGCCGACAGAGGAAGTCTTCTCCCTGCCGCATAAATATGGTGTGAACGGAACGGTAGCGAGCACGAAGCCTCTTAACTACAGCGGCAGTGTGATTGATCATTTCAGCCTCACGTTTAAAGACGGAAAAGTCGTTGATTATCAGGCTGAACAGGGAGAAGAAACTCTGAAACATTTGCTGGAGACAGATGAAGGAGCACAACGGCTTGGTGAAGTTGCGCTTGTGCCGCATGAATCACCGGTCTCCCAGTCAGGACTGATTTTCTACAACACACTTTTTGATGAAAATGCATCCTGCCATATCGCCTTGGGTAAAGCGTACCCGACCAACCTTGAAGGCGGTTCGCAAATGGATGATGACACACTTGATCAAAACGGTGTCAACGATAGTCTGACTCACGTTGATTTTATGATTGGCTCTGAAAACTTGGACATAGACGGTGTTCTTGAAGATGGCACGACAGAAGCTGTATTCCGCAATGGCACATGGGCCTTGAACGTAAAAGGGGAGTAAGGCGTCTAGGTATAAAAGCTGATTGGACAGTGTTGCTAAGCCGAACGTTAATCTTCCCGCGGACCAAAGAGGCACAATCCCTCCACTGGGATTGTGCCTCTTTACATTGGCTATTTTCTAAAAGGTTGTTTGGTTGTGACACAAAATCCATAAAGTGAAACTTCAATCATTGGCGGGGCGCTTTTTTCCGCCATTGATTGTTAGTTGAACAGAATCGGACATTTAGGATCAGTTAGCCGCCGTTCTTCGGCGGGTTACTGACCATTACATGCGGGATAAAGTGAAACTTCAATCATTGGCGGGGCGCTTTTTTCCGCGGCGGTATCATAGCACTAACACATTTTTCATAATATGTCGCAGTTTACATCAACCGCGGGGGTTAAATAACAACAGAGTTTATGAAAAGAGCCTTCACATGAAGCCATTCTTCACCAGTACAGCTTTGATTTTCGTATAATCATAATCATCCGGCAATAATTCCTTCAAAGGGGCTAGCTTTGCTTCATCCACTTTATTCCGCGCGTCCAAAATTGCCGCTTCCTCTTCCTGATTAAAAAATATTTCCCATGCAATCGGGCGGCCTTCCTTAAATGCTTTGAAAAGGTGTCCTTCAATCGTCTTATGGGTCAGCTCTCTAATGGCGGCAATATCCTTAATCGATTTGCCGGCCTGAAACATCGAATAGCTCTGCACGTGGCTTGGACGATCGTCTGCTTCTTTCTTTTTTTTGATTGGCCCCTCATTGCCGGCTATTTTGACAGGGCTTGCCGCATCTGGATTATTTGTACGCCAGTGACGTACCGCCTCAAGAAAAGCTTCACCGTATTGTTCGTATTTTTTCTCGCCGATGCCTTTAATGGCGAGCATGTCTTCTTTTGTCTCCGGCAGGTAACGGCTCAATTCTTTTAGCGTGGCATCGGAAAATAAGACATATGGCGGGACGGCCTGTTCGTCTGCCATCCGTTTGCGCAGTTCCCTCAGTGATTCAAACAGCTCTTTTTGATAGTCTTCCGGCTCGCTTGCAGGTATTGGTGTGGTGTACATCCAGACAGTTTCTTTGCCTTTGAGCACATCGGCAGCATTTTGATTGAGCTTTAGTGTAGGAAACTTGCCGTCTGCTGTGGCCAGCCACTTTTCAGCAACTAAAAATTGGATTCGTTCCGTGATTTCTTTTTCAGTGTAGGCGGAAAGAAGACCATAGGTGGAAAGTCTATGTAAACCGAATTGCTGAATACGACTGCTTTTAGAGCCTTTTAGCACTTTGGCTGTCATGCTTACGCCAAAGCGTTCGTCCATGCGTTTCACACACGATAAAATCATCTGTGCTTCTTCTGTGATATCCACCCGGTTCTGCCGATTAAGACAGTTGCTGCAGTGCCCGCACGAGGATTTCGATGCAGCTTCCTTGTCATTAAAATATGCCAGTATAGATGATGTCAAACAGCCATGTGTATGGCAATAGTTCATCATGGCCTGCAATTTGCGGTATTCATTTTGCTTGCTGCCTTCATCCATGAATGATTGTTCAATGAGAAATTTCTGCAGTTGGACATCCTGCGGGGAAAATAGCAGGATACAATCACTATGCTCCCCGTCACGGCCGGCCCTGCCGGCTTCCTGATAGTATGATTCAATCGACATCGGCATTGCATAATGAATGATGAACCGTACATTGGACTTATCAATTCCCATACCAAATGCGTTTGTGGCGACCATGACGGTTTTTTCGTCGTGGATAAATGCAGTCTGTGCTTCTTTGCGTTCATTTTCCGAAAGACCGGCATGGTATTTAGCTGCCGAAAACCCGCGCTTTCTCAACTGTTCACAGAGTGCATCAGCCTGTTTTCGTGTGGCTGTATAAATAATCCCCGATTCATCCCGGTGCTCAGCCATAAAGGAACGGATATAGGTTGGTTTATCCTTACCTTTCACAACATGGAAGGATAAATTTGCCCGTTCGAATCCTGTTTTGACAATATGGTCATTTTGGATATCCAATAATCCTTGAATGTCTGAAATCACGTCAGTTGTAGCGGTGGCAGTAAGCGCAACTGTAACAGGAATATCCGGCAGCTGGCTCAGGTTCGGTATGATTGACCGGTAGCTCGGCCTGAAGTCATGCCCCCATTGGGAAATGCAATGGGCTTCATCAAAAGCTATCAGAGAAATTGGGATGCGTTTCATGACTGACATGAATGATGATGATTCAAATCGCTCGGGAGCCGCATAGACGAATTTATATTTGCCGGATTTAATATCATTAAGGCGTGTTTGCTGCTCACCGGGTGTAAGTGAACTGTTTATGTAAGTAGCCGGAATGCCCAGTGCCTGGAGTGCATCCACCTGGTCTTTCATGAGTGATATGAGCGGTGAAATAATAATGGCAGTGCCATCCAGGGCCATGCCGGGAATTTGATAGCATAATGATTTGCCTCCGCCGGTCGGCATGACGGCAAGTGTGTTGTGCCTCTCGCTAATATGGTCGATTGTCTGCTTCTGTCCGGCACGGAATGTTTGATAGCCAAAATATGTCTGCAGGATTTGTTCAGCTTGTTTTGTCATGTCAATTCCCCTTTAACCTTTGACTATCTTAACATATTTTAAGACAGCATAATGAAATATTCCCTTCTTTACTTGAAGACTTCTGCTTTGTCTTTGAAAAGATAACCGATAAGGCCGCCCGCAATTGCCGGGATAAGCCATCCAAGTCCAATCGAGAAAAATGGCAATTGCTGCATAACTGATGTGACAGCCGGCATGTCAACACCGAATGCCGCAAGCCCATCATACAAAGCAACAAGAGCCGTTAAAAGAATCGCACCGAGATAGACAGTCCGTGCTCCGCTGAAAAACCGGTTGAGAAATGTCAGGATGATCAAGACAATTGCAATTGGATAAATGAACGTCAGGACCGGTACCGAAACACTTATTATGGTGTTTAACCCCTGATTGGCAACCAGATAGCTGGCCGCTGTTACTAAAGCAATAATCCAATTGTACGAGAAGCCGGTTATTTTATGGAAAAATTGGCCGCACGCAACAACCAGCCCGACGGATGTGGTGAAACAGGCAAGTGCTACGATAACTCCAAGCAAAAGGGCCCCGAAGCTTCCGAACATCATATCAGCAGCGTTTGATAGAATAGCGCCGCCGTTGGAAAAGTCCCCTTCAGAAGCCATTTTTGAACCGATCCAGCCAATGGACGTATAAACAGCTGTCAGACCGATCCCCGCGACAAGCCCTGCCTGTAATGTCGATTTAACAAGTTCATGATGCTGCATGACACCGCGGTCTTTAAATGCATTGACAACAATAATTCCAAAAGCCAATGCTGCAATAGCATCCATTGTCAAATAACCTTCGACGAATCCGGTGAACAATGGAGTATCTGTATATTTCTCAATCGGATTTTCCGTTGGGGTATTCAACAGCAAAAAACCACCAATGGATAGGGTGACGATTGCCAGAACCAACACCGGTGTCAGGAATTGGCCAATCCGATCGACTATTTTTGACGGGTTCATGCTGACGATATAAACCAGAACGAAAAAGACTGTCGTAAATATGAATAGTAATAAAGAAGTGCTTCCGGCAAACGGTTCGACACTCATTTCAAATGCAACAGTAGCGGCACGCGGGATGCCAAAAAATGGTCCGATGGCAAGATAAACGAGCGATGTGAAAATAAGACCGAACAATGGATGAACACGATCTGCCAGTTCGCGTGCATCATTTTTGACAAATGAAACAGCGGAAACAGCAAGCACCGGCAGTCCCACACCGGTCAGTACAAAACCTGCAATGGCTGCCCAAAAAGAAGTTCCGGCTTCGATTCCTAAGGTAGGCGGGTAGATGAGATTTCCCGCACCGAAAAATAATGCAAATAACATAAATCCAATGATGACGGTGTCTTTTTTCATGGTATTTATTCCTTTCTAAGCTGGCATGATTTCACGTAAAAAATAAAATAATCAAAAAATAGATTTAAAATTGTCACAAAGCAAAAAAAGTCTAACAAGACAGATAATACTTGTCAATGTGCACTGCAATCCAATTGTGACGTTTTTGTGGAGGCGATTAAATATTTATTAAAACTAAATTGTTTACATATACTTTTTCCGCCTTTAAAATAACTTTATCTCTTGTGTTACGGAATGCAATAATGTCCTGAATGCAGAAGCTATAATGGCAGCTCGTGTATTTTTTTGAGTTGTTCATCAACCATCCAAACGTTCAGACGCAAAGTTTATCTTATAGGACACGGCTTTATCCCGCATATAACGGGCAGTAAGACCTCCACCTCCAAAATAAAGTTTAGGTGGGAGATCAACTGCCCGTAAATGTCCGATTCTGTTCAACTAACAATCATTGACGGAAAAAAGCGCTCCGCCAATGATTGAAGTTTCACTTTATCCCGCATGTAATGGTCAGTAACCCACCGAAGAACGGCGGCTAACTGCCCGTAAATGTCCGATTCTGTTCAACTAACAATCATTGACGGAAAAAAGCCTCCGCCAATGATTGAAGTTTCACTTTATGGAAACTCTAATTTTAAGGGGGGACGTTTATGGTTCCATCTCTTTTATTCGAAATAATGTTAATCGGTCTTCTTGGGATAGGTTCACAGTGGGTTGCCTGGCGTTATCGAATGCCGGCAATCGTAATCATGTCCATCACCGGTCTGCTTGCAGGTCCGATTTTAGGTCTTATGAATCCTGAAGAAGACTTTGGAGAGTTGTACAATCCGATTATATCCGTTGCGGTAGCTATTATTCTTTTTGAGGGAAGCTTGAACTTGAGCTTTAAAGAAATCCGCGGACTGGGCAGGCCTGTTTTCCGGATATCGACAATAGGGGCTTTCCTGTCCTGGATTCTTGGTTCACTCACAGCGCATTATGTAGCTGGACTGAGTTGGACCGCAGCGTTTGTTATCGGCGGTATTTTCATTGTGACAGGGCCAACTGTTATTATGCCGCTTCTCCGTCAGTCCAAATTGAAACCGCGCCCTGCAAAAATTCTCAAGTGGGAAGGGATTATCGTAGACCCGGTTGGTGCATTGCTTGCGGTCTTTGCATTTGAAATCATCACGTTTTTGACGGCTAATAATCCTGATGGGTCATCGCTCTTAATTTTCTTTGCCGCATCTGTCTTTGCCGGCATATTGGGCTGGGCATGCGGCAAAGGGATTGGCTTGATGTTTGAACATGGTTATATCCCTGAATTTTTAAAGTCGCCGGCCGTATTCATCGTTGTTATCGCCTGTTTCACATTGGCAGATGAAATCGTGCATGAAACAGGACTGCTTGCTGTCACTGCAATGGGTATAACACTTGCCAATATGGGCATCAGTTCGATTGATGATATGCGTCACTTCAAGGAAAATGTCTCAATTTTGCTGATTTCAGCTATCTTTATTATGCTGACAGCTTCACTGCAGACGGAAACACTGCTCCAAGTATTTGACCCGGCTATTATGGGGTATGTGTTATTAATGATGTTCATTGTGCGTCCGCTTTCCATTTTCCTGTCTACGATCGGTACGGATCTTGCATTAAATGAGAAAATGTTGCTCGGGTGGATTGCGCCCAGAGGAATTGTCGCTTTAACGGTTTCCGGTTATTTTGCTTCGATACTGAGTGAAGCCGGTTACGCCGATGCATCCCTCATAACGACGATAACATTTGCCTTAGTGTTCACAACGGTTGTTGCCCATGGGTTTTCAATCGGTTCCCTTGCCAAGAAGCTTCATCTTTCCAAGGAAGGAAGGCCGGGTACTTTAATCGTCGGGAGTAATAATTTCACGGTAAACCTTGCCCGGTCATTGCAGAAAGTGAAGGCACCGGTCATTATCGTCGATTCATCGTGGGAGAGATTACGCAAGGCCCGTGAAGCGGGGGTGCCGTTCTTTCACGGCCAGATGCTGTCAGAACAGACAGAATACCGGCTTGATACGATCCCTTATGAATACATGATTGCAGCGACGGAATACAATTCGTATAATGCGCTTGTCTGCACAACGTTCATGCCGGAATACGGCAGAACAAATGTCTTCAAAGTGAGTCCATATCGCCGTGATCTGAACGGCATGGGTGATATTGTCCATAAAGTCGGCGGCAGAATTTTATTCAGACAGGATCTCTCGCTGGAGGATCTGAATCAAAAAACACGTGAACATTATATCTTTCGTCAGACAACCATCACGAATCGATACACGTATAAACAATACCTGGAAGAAAAAGACGAAGATACGGTATTGCTGTACGCCATGAAACCATCAGGCCGGATGAGGTTTTATTCAGAAGAACTGCGTGTCTCTCCGGAACCCGGCGATACGGTGGTAAGCCTTACACCGCCGGTTAAAGAGAAAAAGAAGATTCAGCAACGCTTAGAGAACCAGCGTAATAATAATGGAAAAAGCAGTTAAAGAAGCTGTGGGGTTTTAGTTACCTATCGCAAAACATTAAAAATGTAAACAAAAATGACTATCAAATTGTAGACTGATTTGGTAGTCATTTTTTATTGATAAGAATATGTAAATTAAAATAGGGTATAGAGTAATTTTGTACGGTTCTTGTTTTTTGTACCAGATTATTGGGACAACTTAGGAGGTGAGTTGTAAAATAGTCTATGGTACCAAATCTATATATGATAAAGGATGATTATTTTGGTGAAACCTAGAATCGGTATGGTTGGACTGGGTGATATTGCTCAGAAAGCATATTTACCTATTCTTTCAAAAGAAACAGATTGGACATTTGCGGGTGCATTTTCACCCAATAGAGAGAAGAGAAAGAAAATCTGCAATCAGTATCGAATACCAAATTTTGCTAGCTTAGAAGCACTGACTCAAGCGTGTGATGCCGTATTTGTACACAGTTCTACTGAATCACATTATGAGGTGGTCTCGGAACTGCTTAACAACGGGATAGATGTATATGTTGATAAACCATTGGCAGCATCGATCTCAGATGCAGAAAAATTAGTCGAATTAAGTGAAAAATTGAGAAGAAAGCTTATGGTTGGATTCAATCGTCGTTTTGCTCCAATGTATGTGAAGGCAAAGGAAAAAGCGAATAATATAGCTTGGGTACGTGTTGAAAAACATAGAATGGATAGTGTGAGTCCTTATTCTTATGAGTTCACAATGTTAGATGATTATCTTCACTTAGTTGATACAGTGCGTTGGTTGGGGGATGGGGATCTTAGTTTACTATCTGGAACTGTTCATACGAACGATGAAAATCAACTTTTATACACACATCATACGTATGAATCCTCTCTAAATTTATCTTTCACCACAGCTATGCATAGAAAAGCAGGAACGAATTTAGAACAAATAGAACTGGTAAGAGACGGAGCAATTATTCGTGTGAAAAACATGAATACAACGGAAATCGAAGAAGACAATGTAATATCTACAACATTTTCCTCTTCATGGGAAACCACCTTAAATCAACGGGGCTTTAAAGATGCTGTACAGCATTTCATTTATTGTATTCAAAATGATGAGCAACCCGTTGTTGATGGATCAGAAGGGTTAAAGTCACAATTACTTCTTGATCAATTACTAAAAAATCAATAAACTCATAAAGATGTGGTGCGGTTATATCGTACCTGCAATAATTAATGGGACAACTCGGGGGAGTTACTAGAATGCTATTGACAAGGTTGTTTCAAGGCTTTGTGCTGGACTTGCGCATCAAATATTGCTCGCTGGCAAAGTAGTCTGCTGGGAGATTTTGAATTCATTCTAACATCAGCTGGAGAGGAGAAATATCAACCGATGACATGTGGTATAAAAAAACCGGTTCACCCATTGCGGGCGCACCGGTCATGACGATTATTCGATCTCTTCCAGTTTTTGATTCAATTCCTTGAGGCGCTCCTCAATTTCAATCATCTTATTTTCACCGGTCGATGTATTGACGCCGAACGAGGTGGCTTTTTCCACGTCACCCTGAATGCGTGCGTAATCTGACTTCAATTCAGCCATTTCCGCTTCAATTTGCTTTTTAGTCATGAACATCACTCCTGTCTATCAGTTTAGCCGAAATCCCCTTTACAAAACAAGGGTATGCGTTATGATGATAAAAAATAAACATACGGGGGCATTCGATGAATATTCGATTGGAACCATCTCTTTTCAAATTCAAAAAGCAAGTTGAACCAATTCTGCTTAAAAAGGAAGCATGCAATAACTTGATGCTTGGTATTATGAATCGCCTTGAACATGAAGAACTGAAAGATGAAAGCAATTGCCACCTTGGAGTTGTCGAGGTAAATGAAAAAGCTATATATGCTTTTATGCAGACGCCGACAAATAATTGGATTTTAGCTGATGATGTTGATACTGTTGACAGTAACGTTATCAGGCAAATCGCAAATTTCTTGTATGATAACAAAATGGAAGTTCCCGGTGTATTGGGAAAAACACAATACGCAGAGATTTTCAAAGAAGAATGGGAGCAGTTAACTCGCATTACAGCGGTTGTTCACATGAAACAGCTGATTTACCGGCTGGACCATATCAATCAGTTTTCACATCCTGCGGGTCAGTTGATTGAGGCTTCAGCACAAGACCGGCCGCTGGTAAAAACATGGCTGCAGCAGTTTGGTATTGAGGCGAATGAATCCTTTTCAGATGAGAAAGCCGACAAAATAGCAGAAACATTCATTGAAAATCGATCGCTGCATTTGTGGGTGGTTGACGGTGAGCCGGTATCGATGGCTAATCAGACACGTTCAACGAGGAATGGGGCAACGATTAACGCGGTTTTCACTCCTGATGCGTATAAACGAAATGGCTATGCCACCGCTGCAGTTACATTGTTATCCGAAAAACTGCTAAATGCCGGTTTTAAGTTTTGCAGCCTGTATACGGATCTTGAAAACCCGACATCAAATAATATTTATAAAAAAATTGGTTATTACGAAGCAGGTTCCTCCATCGTTTATGTGTTTAACAATTAAAAGCAGCGGTCACTTTTGCCACCCGCTGCTTTTCGGCGTCTGCCGGCTATTAATCAAATCAATGAGTCATAATCGCTATCCTGTGCATCCTGATACGTTTCATAAAAATGGCTGATAACCGTTTTGACAACTGCATAAATTGGAATGGCGAACAGCATGCCGACTAAACCGCCAATGCTGCCGGCAGCGAGCACCACTGTAATGACGGTCAATGGATGCAGATGCAATGCCTTGCCCATGACGTTCGGCGAGACCAGGTTGCCTTCAATCTGCTGAGCAACAATCATGACAATAGCCACCCAGATAGGCATATACGGATCCTGGAAGAAACCTACAATAATAGCCGGTGTCACAGCAAGATACGGCCCGATAAAAGGAATCACACATATAACCATTCCGAATATAGCAAGCGTCATGGCATAATTCAAGCCGATAATCGAGTAGCCGATATATAACAGAACACCAATACAAAGCGCGACAATCAGCTGTCCCTGAATGAAAGAGGTTAATGCCTCATCGATTTTCCCTAGCAGTGAACGAATATTATCGCCCTTTTTTTTCTTAAAGTACTGTGTAATAAATGGGACAAACTTTTCCCCGTCCTTTAACATGAAAAAAAGGAAAAACGGGATAAGCACCAGTGCAAACAGAATGCTGATAAACTCCCCGATGAACCCAAATATAAAGGACATAGCCATTTCAATATAGCTTTGCAGATTAGATGTAATATTATTGATGGTCTCATTGACCTCAGTCGGGATCACATCTTGGTTGGACTGCCAGTACGAAATGAGATCCTGCACTCCTGAAACCATCGATGGTATGTTATTCACCAAATTTGAAAATTGAGTTTGGAGAATGGGAACAATATACCTGGCCACCACAAATAAGAATGCTAATAGAATTAAGAACACGATAAAAATTGCCACTATACGGTGCATTTTCATTTTTTCCAATAAATGCATCAATGGGCGTGTTAAGTAAAATAAAACACCGGCACCGATAAGCGGAAATGCTACAGCGCCAACATATTTAAAAAATGGATCAAAAATAAAGTCAGCTGCCGAAACCAGCAAAATTAATAAAAAGATAAGAATTAAGGCAACTAATGTCTGAAACCAGCGTTTTTGCATCAAAGTGATCACTACTTTCCAGTATACGAATTAAATCTATTTTAACTGTAACAGCATCGAATAGAAAGGCTATTCCTCATTTTCACCTTGAAAAAACAAACGTAAACATAGAAATATAGAATACGGGTCAAAAGTATGATAGAATTCCAACAAAAGATGGTAACGAGAGAAGGGTGAGTTCGTGATGAGCCAATGGGAAGAAGTTTATGAAAAATGGCGTACATATAAAAATCTTGATCCGGCTTTGAAACAGGAATTGGATTCGATGAAAGAAAATGAAACGCTGCTGGAGGACGCCTTTTACACTGAATTGACGTTTGGGACCGGGGGGCTTCGCGGTGTGCTCGGGCCCGGGATCAATCGAATGAATCGATATACCGTAAGAAAAGCGGTGGACGGTCTTGCCAATTACTTAAAAGCGAATCATGCCAATGTAAGTGAACGCGGCGTTGCTGTGTCCTATGATTCCCGGTATATGTCACAGGAATTTGCACTTGAAACAGCAAAAGTGCTTGGTGCCCATGGCATCAGGACATATGTTTTTAACAAATTGCATCCGACGCCATTGGTTTCGTTTGCCCTCAGGCATCTCGAAGCGGTCGCAGGAGTTATGATAACAGCAAGCCATAACCCGCCGGAGTACAATGGGTTTAAAGTTTATAATGAAGACGGCGGGCAGATCACGCCGGATGAAGCAAGTGACATTATCGGCTATATTCAGGAGACAGAAGATGAACTGACGGTACCCTATCTTGAAAAAGAGCAGCTTGAGAGCCAAGGATTTCTGACGTGGATCGGCCAGGAAATTGATGATGCATATATGAAACAGCTCCGGGAAATGTCGCGGCTGGGTGATGAGGAGCAAAGCAAAGATAAAAACTTGCAAATTGTATTCACCCCGCTGCATGGAACGGCACATGATCTCGTGCTCCGCGGTTTGAAACAGCTAGGGTTTAACCAGGTCGATGTGGTTGAGGAGCAGGCTGTGGCAGATCCGGAGTTTTCGACTGTCGAATCACCGAACCCTGAAGAACATCAGGCCTTCAGCATGGCTATCAAGCTGGGAGAACAGACAGAGGCGGATATATTAATCGGAACGGACCCTGATGCGGACAGGCTGGGAGTTGCCGTTAAACAGCCGACAGGAAAATATACAGTGCTCACAGGCAACCAGCTCGGGGCGCTGATGCTTGATTATATCCTTTCTCGCAGTGACCGGACGACCCTGAAGGATGCCCGGATGCTCAAAACAATCGTAACATCTGAATTAGGACGGAAAATTGCCGATTATTACGATGTGAAAACCATCGATACATTGACAGGGTTCAAGTATATCGGTGAAAAGATCCGGCAATTTGACGCAACAGGCGAAACCTTCATTTTTGGCTATGAGGAAAGCTACGGCTATCTTATAAGCGACTTTGCACGTGATAAAGATGCTGTGCAGGCAGCAGTGTTAGCAAGTGAAATGGCATATTATTGGAAAGCACAAGGGAAGACACTTTTCGATGCGCTTCATCTGCTGTTTGAACGGCACGGATTTTTCCAGGAAGATATGATGTCGCTGACGCTGAAAGGAAAAGAAGGTTCGGAAAAAATTGCTTCGATCATGGAAAACATCCGAAAAGAGCCATTAACAGAAATCGGCGGACTGCAGGTGCAGTACGTCGAGGATTACTTGGCCAGTGAACGAAAAGCACTCAGTCATAATCAGAGCGAACCGATTGAACTGCCACAAGAAAATGTGGTGAAATACATTTTGGATAACGAATCTTGGGTCTGCTTGCGTCCGTCGGGTACAGAGCCGAAAATCAAATGCTATTTTGGTGTGTGTGAAGAAAGCGAAGAGGCTGGTCAAAAACGGCTGAAGGATTTGAAAGCTCATATGGAAGATGTTATAAAGTGAAATTTCATCTAACAATCAGTGGGGGTAGAAAACCCCCACTGATTGCTAGATTCACTTTATTTAGGCAAGGGACGGTGAATAAATGTTGACATTTGACGTCAAAAGCGGTTTAATAAAGATAAATAATAAACGTTCAAAATGATTGAAGGGGAGTAGCTGCACAATTCAAGTCGTCATTACGGGATGAACAATCCCCGGCTGAATTGGCAACATACGTTGTTTGCGAGACCTTTACCGCACCAGGTAAGGGTCTTTTTATGGTCTTTGCCTGTTGGCGGAGACCATTTTTGATTTGAGGAGAGATTATTGTGGAAGCACAATTACTGGTCGAATATTTGTGGGTATTGGTTATACTGATTGGTCTGGAAGGTCTATTGGCTGCGGATAATGCACTGGTCCTGGCCATCATGGTCAAACATCTTCCCCCTGAAAAGCGAAGAAAGGCACTTTTTTATGGCTTGGCAGGTGCATTCATACTGCGGTTTGGGTCGTTGTTCATCATCTCGTTTCTCGTTGACGTTTGGCAGGTACAAGCCCTTGGCGCTCTGTATTTATTAGGTATTTCAGCTAAAAACTTATATGACAGGTTTTCGGCTAAAGCAGACACCGGGGATGCTGAAAACCAAAAGGAAAAAGCCGGGAGTGGTTTCTGGATGACGGTTGTCAAAGTTGAGTTTGCCGATTTGGCGTTTGCTGTGGACTCCATTTTGGCTGCAGTTGCACTGGCAGTAGCATTGCCTGAGACGGCCTTGCCAGCAGTGGGCAGCCTTGATGGTGGTCAATTTGCAGTTGTGTTTGCCGGGGGTATGATCGGACTGATTATTATGCGGTTTGCCGCCAACATTTTTGTGGAATTGTTGAACAAGCGGCCAGGTTTGGAAGTTGCTGCATTTACCATTGTAGGCTGGGTAGGTGTCAAACTGGCGGTGATTGTCCTGGCGCATGAAGATATTGGCCTTGTGCCGCACGCCTTCCCGCATTCGACAATTTGGAAAGTTATATTTTATGCGGTATTGGTAGCAGTTGCTGTGATTGGCTGGTTTTCATCCGGCAAAGTTGAAGAAAAAACACCACAGCATGAGAGTTCATAAAACGTTAATCAATAAAGGAGAGTGCTGAACAGATGCCTGTTAATGTAAAACGAATTTATGATCAGGCAGAAAAGGATGATGGCCTTCGTATATTGGTGGATCGTGTATGGCCAAGAGGCATGTCCAAAGAGGGTGCCCAGCTGGATCATTGGCTGAAAGAAATTGGACCTTCCAATGAACTTCGCAAATGGTTTGGTCATGATCCGGAAAAATTTGATGAATTCAAGAAAAAATATAAAGAAGAGCTTGATGAAGGCGAGAAACAGGAAGAACTGCAGGAGTTAAAAGATATGACGAAAGCACATGATAAAAATATAACACTGCTGTTTGCTGCCAAAGATGAAGAACATAATCAGGCCAGGGTGCTGAAAGAAATAGTGGACAGGCAATAACGGAAAAGAAATCCCCGCTGCACTGTAGTGCAAGCGGGGGTTTAGTTATCAGCGGAGTCTTTAAATGTGAACTTCATCAAAAGGCTTCATAGATGCTGGTAATGATTGGTGTTATCCTTAGTATTGATATACTTTTTTTAAATAAACCGAGGTGATTGAGTGGCACAGCATCATTTTCATTTACAGGCAGAGTGGCCGGGCGGCAGGAACAGCAGTGGTTCGATCGACGCCGGAAATCTGAAGACGAAAATTTCCATCCCGACTGAAATGGACGGTCCCGGGATAGGAACAAATCCGGATGAAATGTTATTGGGTGCGGCTGCAACATGTTATCTGATAACACTCGCCGCCATGATTGAACGGCGGGAACTTCCGCTCAAGGAAATGTCACTGAACTCAGAAGGGGTTGTTGATGTTACAAACGGTGTCTTCACATATGAAAAAATCATTCATAAACCGTATGTGGCACTGCGCGACAATGCCGGCGAAAAAGACTATAAAATGCTTCACAAATTAGTGGAAAAAGCTGAATCAGGCTGTATGATCTCCCGCGCCATTAAGGGCAATGTGGCATTGGAATTGCAGCCGGATATTAAGTGAACCTGGGGTTATCCTCAGGTTTTTTATTTTAAATTACTGATGGGGTGTAAAGAACACAGGTCAGTTGGAAAAAAATAAAACGTAAATAAAACAACACAGTTGACACATTTCTATTTGTCCATGTATATTATTAAAGTACATTAATTTTATCGGAATAATATTTATTATATTTCCGTATATAGCTTAGTACCTTGTGGCAGTTTCATGGACTTCCGCATAAACTAAGCAATTACAGGAGGGGGAGAAACGAGTATGGATACATTCTTTGTAGTGTTGAATGTTGCCGTTCTTGTTGCATTGGTCGGACTTTTAATCCGCATGCAGCTTAAGCATTATTCATTCAGTAAACGGGTCTTTACCGGGCTTGGCCTTGGTATCGTGCTTGGTGCTGCTTTACAGGCAATTTACGGAACTGGTTCAGAGGTGATGACTCAGACGACCGCATGGTATGACATAGTGGGGAGCGGGTATATCCAATTATTGATGATGATCGTTATACCACTTGTGATGGTGTCCATCATTCAGTCAATTATTAATCTGGAAAAATCGTCTGATCTCGGTAAGATGTCCGGCTGGATTATTGGATTTCTTGTATCGACCGCTATGGTCGCAGCTCTTGTCGGTATTGGCAGTGCAGTCGTATTTAATTTGGATGCGAGTCAAATCGAAGCGGGGCATGCGGAGCAGGAACGTGGCACAGTAATGGAAGAGCGGCTCGGTGATGTAGAAGGCATGACAATACCTGAGCAGATCTTGAGCTTTATCCCATCAAATATATTTCAGGATATGACACAGGACCGCCCGACATCGGTGATTGCGATTGTTATCTTTTCAATGATTGTCGGTATTGCTGTGTTGGGGCTGCGCCGGAAAAAACCGGATGAAGCAGCACTGTTCACAAAAGGTGTCAACGCTATATTCGCCGTCGTGATGCGCATTGTAACACTGATTCTGCGCTTAACGCCATTCGGAATTTTGGCACTGATGGCAACAACAGTGGCAACGACAGATGTTGCCGGCATTATGGAACTCGGCAAATTCGTCATTGCATCTTATGCAGCTCTGATTGCCATGTTCATTATTCACCTTGTGCTGGTTGGTGTGTTTGGCTTAAATCCGATGACTTATTTGAAAAAAGTCTTGCCGGTATTAAGCTTTGCATTCACGTCACGTTCAAGTGCCGGAACAATTCCGTTGAATATTCAGGCACAGCGTAATTCGCTTGGTGTTGATCAGGGAATCGCCAACATGTCAGCTTCATTCGGTGCAACCATCGGGCAAAATGGCTGCGCAGGTATTTATCCTGCGATGCTTGCGGTCATGATCGCCCCGTCAGTCGGAATCAATCCGCTCACACCGGAGTTTATTATTCAGCTTGTGCTGATTATCGGCATCAGCTCGTTTGGTGTAGCAGGAGTCGGCGGCGGCGCAACGTTTGCAGCATTGATCGTGCTTTCATCAATGGGGCTGCCGGTTGCTTTGGCTGGTCTATTGATTTCGATTGAAGCACTGATTGACATGGGCCGTACCGCGCTGAACGTGAACGATGCAATGCTTACAGGCACCCTGACATCACGCGTCATGAAAAAGCTGAACCTGAAGAAGTATAATGATAAAACAGCCGTTGAACAAGAAACAGCTGTATAATTGATTGAAAGTTGACAGCCGCTCCGAATCGGGGCGGCTGTTTTGGTGTGGTGTTTTGCACCGAGCATAGCGATGGTGCAAAACACCAACATGAGCGGGAGGCCCGCCAAAACGAGCGAGAACTTCTTCTGCTTGAGAGACACTCCCTCCTCAATCAGCCAATTTTCGGACGTCGCCGAAAATCTTCAACTTCCAATCATCGCCAGCACATCATCAAGCACTTGATTTTCACCTGCAACAAAATAGTCTTTAAACGGACAGCCGACTGCTTTAACACGCTCCACCACATTATCAATCCTGAACATATCGGGCGACAGATCACTATTAACCTCATCCCAGAACAGTGGAGCGGCAACCGTGGCGTCATCCCGTTTCCTCGGGGAGTATGGCGAGACAATTGTTTTGCCTTCTCCGTGCTGCAAATAATCAATATACAGCCGGTCACCGCGCTTCTTTTTAAACCGCTCTGTCGTAAACAAATCCGGATGGCTCTTTTCAAGTGTCCAGGCGACCGCTTGTGTCAATATCCCAGTCTCCTCATAGCTCATGCTGTTTGCAGGAAGCGGAATATGTACCTGCAGACCTTTCCCGCCCGAGGTTTTGACAAATGACTTGAGCCGGAGATCGTCCAATATTTGTTTCAGCAACAAAGCGGCTTTTACGGCAAGCGAAAATTGCTCTCTCCCGGGAGGATCGAGATCAAAGACAATCTCAAGCGGGTTTTCGTCCTCAAACGTCTGAAACGGGATATGGTATTCCAACGCCCCGTGATTGGCAAACCAAATGAGTGAATCAAGATCATGACAGACAAAGCAATTCTCGCCATCATGTTCAACACCTTTGATGAAATCCGGCGCGTAATCCGGCAGATGTTTCTGGAAAAAGGATTCGCCGTGGACACCATCCGGACTGCGAATAATCGTCAGCAATCGATTTTTCAGAAAGGGCAGCATGTATGGTGCGATCTCCCGCATGTAAAGAAGCAAATCCCCTTTGGTGAAGCCCGGTGACGGCCAAAATAATTTATCGGTATTGGATACATCGACAGTCTCAGGCAGCATGGCAATATCCAGCTGCAAAGTTTCCCAGGTGCAATCATCAACAGTCGCTTGCGGAAGCAGCCGATTGAATTCAGGTTCGCGCAACTCTCCGCCCATCAGATCGAGTGTATGAATTTCTGCACAAATCGCTGGTGGAATGCGAAAACCACCCTTTTCGTCTGTGCCTTTTGACAAAAATAATTCCTTTAGCACCTTATAAGCTTCGTCGTCCAGTCCATGCTTGCATTTACCGATTTCAATTACCGAATTATCCTGGAAAACACAAACCGTAAAATAATCATTGTTCGGCTCGTAAAAGGTCAGGAAGGCTTTAATCGTCCGCCAGTTTTTCACCTTAAACCAATCATGATGTTTTTTGCCCGGCTGATACCGGCTGTCTTTACGTTTGGCAATCATGCCCTCACCTTTATGTGCGAAAATGTCCTGCCATAACGCCTCGGCATTGTCCGAAGAACTGATGTGATGAAGACGGTCTCCCAACGAACGCTTACCAACAAAGACATCAGCAAGGGTTCTTTTCCGTTCGTCAAATGTTAGATCAATCATGTCAGTGTCGTTAATCGCAATCAAATCAAATGCCATAAAACTTGCAGGGCGGCGGGATGCTTCCTGTTCGATCAGGTCGTGTTTTTTTAATCGGCCGCGCTTTTGAATCAATGAAAAATTTGCCTGCTGCGTGTTATTCAGAACAACCAATTCCCCGTCCAGTTTAAGCGGCAAATAGTCTGTGACATGGGACTTCTGTTCTTGGCACGCGTTAATGATTTCCGGAAAATTACCGCTTAAATCCTTACCGTTTCGGCTGATTATCTGTACTGAATTAGGGTCAGACCCCCAATGCAGCACACAGCGGAAACCATCATACTTAACTTCATAAACCCATTCGTCGCCTTCAGGGAGTGCATTACTTGCAATTGGCTTCATAACTTGCACTTGCAACACCTCTATTTATAAAATGCCCTGCATAACTGGATAAATTCACGCGCAAAAGCCAGACTATATGAAAAAGGAGGCGATTTTCATGCATACCATGTGGAAGGGGACAATCAGCTTTGGACTTGTTAATATTCCGGTCAAAATGCATGCTGCAACAGAAAACAAAGATATTAAATTAAGGAATCTGCATAAGGAGTGCCGGACCCCTGTTAAATACCAGAAAGTGTGTCCGAACTGCGACAAAGAAGTTGAAAATGATGAGATCGTTAAAGCATACGAATATGCCAAAAATAAATTTGTCGTGCTGGATGATGATGAACTGGAAAATTTAAAGAAAGAACAGACAGATAAAGCGGTTGAAATTATGGATTTCGTCAATTTGGACGAGATTGATCCGATTTATTTTGAAAAAAGTTATTATCTTTCACCGAATGATGGCGGCGCAAAGTCATATGGCTTGCTTCGTTCCGCCCTTCAAGACACAGGAAAAATTGGTATCGCCAAAATGATGATCCGCTCCAAAGAACAGCTGGCCGTCATCCGGATTTACGAGAATACCCTTGTCGTTGAAACAATTCACTATCCTGATGAGGTGCGTGATGTAAAGGATGTACCGAATGTGCCGGCAGAAAACAATGCAGAAGAAAAGGAATTGGAAACAGCAAAAATGCTGATTGATCAGCTGTCTGCTGATTTTGAACCGGAAAAATATGAGGATGAATACCGGACAGCCTTAATGGAACTGATCGAAGCGAAAAAAGAAGGTGAGGAAGTAACAACGGCTCAGGAGACACCACAGCCGGACAACGTGACGAATCTGATGGATGCACTGGAAGAATCGCTTAACCGTGCACAAAAAGATAAAAGCTCAAAAACAAAACAAAAAACCGCACCATCGAAGGAAAAGAAAAAAGTGGCAAAATAATATCATTCATTTCACTTCGTTTACGTTTCAATAACAAATGCGCTTTATCTGTCTAAACATGGTTTTACATGGGGTATAGTGGTATAAGCGGGCAAAGGAATTTGAACGTAAAGGAATGAAGGAAGATGGAACGAAACGCTTATTTTGATAACGCAAAACTGATATTGATTTTTCTCGTTGTATTTGGCCACGTCATTCAGCCTTTCACAGATGACGCTGCAGGCTTAAACACATTATACCTCTGGATTTATACATTTCATATGCCCGCCTTTATTTTTCTGGCAGGTTTTTTTGCAAAAGGTTCAGGGAATATACGTTATATCAAAAAATTAGCCCAAAAATTATTAATACCTTATTTGATTTTTCAAGTGATTTATACAGGTTATTATTTTCTTATCGGCAAAGAAGGCTGGCAGCTGGATATGTTCTATCCGCACTGGGCATTATGGTTTCTGTTTAGCTTGTTCAGCTGGCATATACTTCTTATTTTATTTAAGAAAATGCCGGCTGTTATGGGCCTTTCAATTTCAGTCGGGATTGGATTGATTGTCGGCTATTTTGGGGAAGTCGGACATACGTTCAGCTTATCGCGCACGTTTGTGTTCTTCCCGTTTTTCCTGATGGGTTACTGGATCACGCAAAATCAAGTCATGTTTCTGAAGCAGATCCAACTCAAGGCTGCGGCTGTGGTCGTAATGCTGGTAGTTGCAGCAGGTATCTACTTTGCGCCTGAATTCAACACAGGCTGGCTGCTCGCGTCAAAATCATACAGCACGCTGGGACTGCCTGATTACGGGATTATCGCCCGGCTGTCAGTTTACGTGACGTCTGCACTTATGGCAGCGAGCATCTTGGCCTGGCTTCCGTCTAAACGCAGCAAATTGACGGCTCGGGGGACACAAACACTCTATGTTTATTTACTTCATGGCTTCTTTGTGCAATTTTTCCGAGAAACAGACATGTTTACAGTTAATAGTGTTATAGATGTACTTGGTCTTGCTGTTATGTCAGCCTTAATTGTTCTTGTGCTGTCATCGAGACCTGTCCGTGGTGTCTGGCAGCCATTTATTGAAGGAAAGATGTCCATTTTGAAAGCACGATTCAGTTCGCACAGCCGGAAGAAGTATGAAAGAGATCTCAGCGCCTAAAAGGGAGGGTGAAACCCATGAAGGTATGTGTATTTGGAGCAAGCGGCTATGTTGGATCATCGATTTATAAGCTATTGAAGGAAGATTCGGCTATTGATGTGACGGGCACGTATCTCGAAGACCCGGCAATGTTCGATGATTTAAATAAATTGGATATCAATGAGCCCGAATCGTTTTCGGAGTTTTACAAGCAACAAGAGCCTGATGTTGTTGTTTGGTCAGTCATGAGCGGTCCTGATGAAGATGAGCTGATTCAGGAAGGCCTTCAGCATATAATCACTCATCTGACGCCACAGACAAAATTGGTTTACGTATCAACCGATTTTGTATTTACAGAAGGAAAAGGACCTTACGCGGAAGATGATCCAACCTCAAGAATGCCTGATGATCATCCGTTAAGCACGTACGCCAATGCCAAAGTTAAGGCTGAGCATTTTATCAACAGAGAACTGTTAAATTACACGATTCTCAGAGCCGGTCCGATTTATGGTGAAAATGAAATCGGTCAATTGGACGAGCGGACAGAAAAGTTGCTTGTCCCATTGCGACTAAAAAACACAGTGGCTTACCGTGATGATCTTGTTCGGACATTCGTGCATGTCACTGATTTGGCACAGGCAGTGATAGAGTTTGTCAAAAATGATCTCACCGGCACCTATCATGCCGGCCCGGATAAAAGCCAAAGTTATTATGCGTTCATGGTACAAATGGCTGAGGCGCTTGGTTATCATGGCGATTCAGTGGAACAAGCATCTGAGTATGAAGAAGTGGATAAAGCAATTCCGAAAAACACATCACTGATGACAGACAAAATCACCAACGCCATCAAGCAAACCTTTCGTTGAGGTTTGAAATAAATAGATAAAAAACCGCCCCAGCATTAATGAAAAAGCTGGGGCGGTTTTTAGTTTTTAAAATATCATATGCGCAATCAATGTAATGATCGGCAGTGTGATAAGGGTCCGGAGCAGGAAGATAATAAACAAATCCTTCAGTGAAACCGGAACTTTGGAGCCGAGCAGCAACCCACCGACTTCGGACATGTAGATCAGCTGGGTTACTGATAAGGCGCCGATTATAAACCGGGTGATTTCTGCTTCTATTGAGGCCCCGATAATAGCCGGCAGGAACATATCGGCAAACCCGATCAGCATGGTTTCAGAGGCTTCCCCGGCATATGGCACTTGCATCAATTCCAGAAGCGGAATAAATGGAAGTCCAAGCCAACTAAATATCGGCGTGAATTCTGCTATGATTAAAGCGATCAGGCCAAATGCCATCACAATGGGCGCAACACCCATCCACATATCGAGAATATTTTGGCCGCCTTCTTTAAAGAACTTATACACACTGTTTTGTTTACCGGCACGGTCCAATGCTTTTTCATAACCAAGTGTAAAACTGTTATAGCCTGCAGGGATTTCCTCGTCAATCCCATCAGCCGAATCCGTAACATAAGTGTCTGCTTTTTTTGAGAGCGGCGGAATTCGCGGCATAATCAAAGCAGCTATGAAGCCTGCAGCAATGACAGTCAGATAAAATGGTATGAACATATTCCCAAGATTCATTTCGCCGAAGATGACAAGTGTAAATGTTATGGAAACGACAGAAAACGTCGTCCCTATAACGGCAGCCTCACGCTTGGTATAGTAACCTTCCTCGTACTGTTTACTAGTCATCAGAACGCCTATCGTACCGTCACCTATCCATGACGCCAATGAATCAATCGATGAACGGCCCGGAAGTTTGAACAATGGCCGCATGACTTTTGTCATTAAGGTGCCGAAAAAATCGAGCAGCCCGTAATTCATTAATAACGGCAAAAAGAGGCCGGCAAACAGAAATACGGCAAATAAAACATGCAGCAGATCTCCAAGTAACATCTGACCGGTGACGTCACTATGAACCGCTTCAGGTCCCAGCCGGAAAAAGACCATCACCGCAAAAACAGCAGCAACGACCCGGGTAATTGTCCAAAATGTACTTGTGTAAAACAATCCTTGAAAGAAAGGTGTTTTCCGGAAAGCATCCGGTCCTGTTATTTTGGCAATAACCGTCAACACAGAGGTCAGTACAATGATGATCATCATGATGGCCGACAGCTGATCAGCCAGCGCTTCCTGCACCCATCCGGCTAAAATGGCAATCGGTATCGTCAAACCATCACCGGAGCCCACTGGCGTCATAAACAGGAAAACCCCGAGAAGTGATGGGATAATAAATTTTAAATGGTCACTAAGTGTATACGATCTTTTCATAATTTAACCTCACATATAGTTTTTGTTTTACATCATACCTTAACTGGCTAATCCAGTCATAAGACATATAATTCATGAATATAACATATAACGTATAAATATAAACTATCATGTTTAAGGATAATCGTGCAACAGTTTAATCATTCACAGGTGAGAAGACCCCCACTTCAATTTTTAGAAAGGCGACAGCCCAAAATAAGTGGGGGATGAATCGCCTTCGGACAAGGGATGGCTGTTGCCATCTCAATTGGTCGACCGTCCTTGAATGATAGTGATAACAGATACCATTAAAATGTTTCCTTTTTAAATAACATGCCACAAATAGGAACAAATGTTTGCAATTATTCTAAAAATCGTATATAATAAGGTTAAGTGAAGGGGGAAGGAAAATGCTTGTGCATAAAGCCTATAAGTTTCGGCTATACCCGACACAAGAACAAGCCATCCTGATTCATAAAACAATTGGCTGTTCCCGTTTTGTGTTCAATCATTTTCTTTCAACCTGGGATGATACCTATCAGGAAACCGGGAAAGGATTGTCTTATGGTAATTGCTCTGCCCGATTGCCGGCATTAAAGGCGGATTTTCCCTGGCTAAAGGAAGTTGATAGTATCGCTCTCCAATCATCTTTGAAAAGCCTCACAAATGCCTTTGACCAATTTTTTCAAGAACAATCGAACTACCCGCGTTTTAAATCCAAGAATAATCAAATACAGTCGTATACAACCAAATACACGAATGATAATATTCGAATAACCGGAAACAAGCTCATACTGCCTAAACTCGGAGCTGTTAAATTTGCCAAAAGCCGGGAAGTCACTGGACGAATACTAAATGCCACGATTAGACGGAATCCAAGCGGTAAATATTTCGTGTCCATCCTGGCCGAAACGGAAGTCCACGAACTGCCTAAAACAGAGGCCACTGTCGGTATTGATCTAGGCTTAAAAGACTTTGCCATTCTTAGCACAGGTGAGGTATTCGGCAACCAACGATTTTTTCATAAACTGGAACAGAAATTAATCAAAGCACAACGAATCATGAGCAGACGAGCGGAAGGGGGTGCCAATTGGCATAAAGCACGCATCAAGGTTGCACGAATCTATGAAAAGCTGACCAATGCACGCATGGATTTCCTGCATAAACTATCGTCCAATATCATCAAAAACCACGATGTCATTGGATTGGAAGATTTGCAGGTTGTGAACATGTTAAAAAATCATCGTTTAGCAAAAGCAATCAGTGATGTTTCGTGGTCAACCTTCAAGGATATGCTGACCTATAAAGCTGAATGGTACGGCAGACAAGTGGTGACTGTATCGAAAACCTTTCCTTCTTCCCAGCTATGTTCTAACTGCGAATATAAGAATAAAGATGTTAAGGACCTCAGTATTCGTGAATGGACATGTCCTGAGTGCGGCATCCATCATGACAGGGATGTGAACGCGGCCAGGAATATAAGACGAGAAGCGATAAGACTAACCGCCGGGACAGCGGGGCTAGCCTAATCAAAACTGGCCATGAGGCCGGTGTTCTTAGGAATCCCCCACTTCAAACAATCCGCAGGTTGTTAAGTGGTAGGTAGTTCAAAGGGTCGTTCAGAAAAGATGACTGTGATATAATAAAGGAAGCAAAGGATGAGTATGTTAAACTGGCTGGAAAATCGGGAAGAGACTTGAACGAATGAGTATCCAAAAGCATTCGTTTGCTTCTTCATTAATAAAAAGAAGAGGAGTGTTCATGATGAGTGATTTCTTGAAAAAAGGATTTCTATTGGGACTTGGCGCAGCTGTTACGGGAAAAGAGAAATTGGATCATAAATTGCAGCAAATGGTTGAAAAAAATGAACTGACACAGGAACAGGCCAGAACCGTCATGCGTAATTTCGTGGACAAAGGCGAAATGAAAACGGATGAATGGAACACAAAGCAGTTTGAACAAACCAAGCAGATGGCAAAAGATCTTGGCCTGGCTACAAAAGAAGATATTAACGAATTACGTGCCCGTATTTCTGAACTTGAATCCCAATTGGCAGAACGGGAGCATCAGGAACAATAAGTATGTCTATGGTTGTCGATAATCTGTAAATTTTGCGAATTGAAAAATAAATGTTGCTATTCCCAGCCCACAGCTTTATAATTAAATGATATATCGTTTACGTTAATTGCAAGGGGGATACACCATTATGTGGAGTTTTACAGAAATGAGAGAGAATACAGAAAGAAAACTCGGCAGGGGTCTTCATGAGAACGAACTTGCCTTTTTGCAATGGGTTTACGAACGATATGCACAAGAGCAGAAAAAGATGAATACAACACACTGATGACGATGCTATTATTAAAGTCTTGGACCTTACCAAGGCTTTTCTAGTGTCAGTTATTACATCGTGTTATACTGAATAGAGGTTGTTCAACAAGTCCGGTAACAATGACACAGCGAATTTCTTCGTTGGCTTGTTTCTCCGCGGCTCATGTATCTATAGGCATACATTCCGCTGCTCGAAACTGCGCCTCCTCGAACTTCTTGATCCTTGTTATCCTCCTTTTTGAACATTTACGAATGATGGATTATTTTCGATGCTGGAGAGAAGGAGTGGCGCATAATGGCAGTTTCAACGGATAAAGTCCTGCAAAAGATGAAACGGGAATTAGCTGAAGCACAGGAATCATCTGCTGATCAGGCTGCAATGAAACAGCATATTGCCAATATACAGCTTCTTTGTGAGTTATTGATGGAAGAGGAGTCGTCCTTTGGAAAAGAATCTGCCCGCGATATCACGTCTGAGGAAATGAAGGCCATGATGGGCGAAAAAACTGTAGCGAAAGCATCAAATACAGCACACACGACCGATCACGATGGCGCAAATGGCGATTCACTATTCGACTTTTAAAAATGGAACGAAAGGAAAGACACATCTATGAAGTTATTCCTGATTCTTGGAGCGATTAACGGATTCCTGGCAGTTGCACTCGGTGCGTTCGGTGCTCACGGTCTGGAAGCCAAACTGTCGGAAAAAGCTTTGGGCACATGGGAAAAAGCTGTCAACTATCAAATGTTCCACACAATGGCACTTCTGGTAACAGGCCTGCTAATGACAAAAATTCAAAGCGGCGGTATGATGTGGGCAGGCTGGATGTTCTTTATCGGAATTCTCCTGTTTTCCGGAAGCTTGTATATCTATTCAACGACCGGTATCAAAACGTTTGCCATGATCACACCCTTTGGCGGTGTTGCCTTTTTAATCGGCTGGGTGCTTTTGGGATACGCAGTCGTAAAGTATTTATAAAAAGAATAGCAGGATGGCAGCCAATAGCATCAACATTCCGGCTTTAAGAAACTGTTTGATGCCCTCGGCTGCCTTATTTGTATTAAATTGCAAAAGGCCATCAAAACATATGCTGATGGCGACCAGCAGCACACATAATAACATCATGACGGCAGAACCCTGTACGATGGCTGTCAGGCCGACAATGACACCCAGTGCGAGCAGCAAAAGCTCCATGCGTATGTATTTTTCATATTGATTTCGCATAACCATTGCCCCTTTGCAGATGAAAAACAATGCAAGCGCTCGGGTAACACACGAGCGCTTCATTCAAAAGATGCGGATCCGGCAATAGGTTCTGCCTGGCCCTTAAAAGCCCCCGGCAGCTTGACAGGTACCTTTCTTATCGCGGTGAGTATTGAGACATTTGCCCGCCGGAATTATACGGGTATTCATAATTCAATTCTTCGTCAAATGTGACATAATCGAGATAGATCATTAGGAGCAGGTATCTTCTGCCTGTTCGCGGATCACGCAGAATGATGTGATCTCTACCGGCTGCTTCAACAATACCCCGGAAAATTTGTGCATTCCATTCCTCATTATTTTCAAATGTCATGTAAACAGTTGCTTCCTTGCCTTCATTTAACCGCAAAATGTTTTCAATATACGATTGTTCCATTGGCAGCATACCCTGGTTTATCGGTGTCTGTTGCTGTTGCGTTTGCGGAGTTTGTTGCTGCTGATTTTGCGGCATTTGTCTCGGGTCGTAAACGGGATAATAGGCTGGGGAAGACTGCGGGTAATAATAGTAGGGATTCGCCTGATAAGGGTTGTTGTAGTTTGCATTATTTTCTTCACTCATAAAAGAAACCTCCTGTAATGAATTAATATACTCTTGGACACTCAGAAGAAGTAGGCGCAAAATAGCTATGGGCTTTAAAGTTGATGGTGTTTCACTGGCCGAACCATTGCGCCGGACGCAAAAATCATAAAGAATTCGTCTTAGTGTGATAGCGCTTGTCATTAATCACTTGCCGCGCAAGCCCCATATCTTGTTGTCTTGCTCGCTGGTAAAAATAGCCTTTCTGTGTTGCTTCGAATCTCCGGGGCTTTGAAACACTATTCTTCTGAGTGAGTTGATATCCGTGGAATCCAAGCAATCGGCTCTGACCCGGTTAACGCCGGTGTTGCCGACCATCAGCATGCCCAGTTTCCCATCGCATTTTAGCTTCTGCACGCATCAATCGGGCCAGTAATTTAACGCCTTCTTCGGCATATTAGATTACTGCCATAACATAAGGCTATCCGTTTGCTCTTCATGTTTTGGCCTCCTAAATATATGTATGACTGAAGGGTTAAATTGATGACAGTTGCGGAGAAAAAATTTTTGCGGGGGATTATCAGTTTTTATTGAATAGTATTGCGTTCTTTCTTGTTCAAACGGGCAAGGTTGTGGAGAATTATAGATTGGGGAGATGAAATAATTTGGAAATACTTATTTGGATGATAGCAGTTGTGGTATTAGTCAGCTTAATTATGGGTATCTATTCCACCAACAAATATTTTAAAGTAAAAGAGCAAGAGATGAAATTGGAACAAGAAAGATTAGAGTTGGAAAGAAAAAGATTAGAGAAAAATTGATTTCGTTCAACAAAGGGGTGCGCATCGTGTCAAATGCACTACACAAACAAGTGGGTGATCATATGAATCTCGGGAATGAGTATTTGAAAGTTGTTCAGGAAAGATTTAAAAGTGTCAAAGACCTGGGGGATAAGACAATAAATCAATTGTCAGAAGACGACATTCACTGGCATTTAAATGGGGCATCAAATAGTGTTGCTGTTATAGCCAAACATTTAAGTGGGAATATGGTGTCTAGGTGGTCTAACTTTTTAAACTCGGACGGGGAAAAATCTTATAGGAATCGTGACCAAGAATTTGAGAATGATATACCGTCAAAACAGGAATTGATAGCAGTATGGGAAAAGGGTTGGAACACTCTCTTTGAAACATTAAATGGATTAGAGGATCAGGATATGATAAAAACAGTATATATCCGTGGGGAAGGTCATACGGTACTGGAAGCAATCGAAAGGCAAATGGCTCACTATGCCTATCATGTAGGGCAAATAGTTTATATTGGTAAACAAATAAAAGATGAGAATTGGGAAACTCTCAGTATCCCTAAAGGTAAATCAGAAGAATATTTACAATAAATCGTGAAAAGACATCAGTCCTAAAACTGGTTAAACCCTACCAAGAACTCACCAAACGATTGCCGAAAACAGACGCTATTGTAGAACAAGATAAAAAAACGCTCAGAACTATTCTGAGCGTTTTTGTTTGCTATTAATTGATGCTTTTAACATGGATATTAGCATTTTCTCTCCCGGAACTGAACCTGTTAGTTTTTTGCCGATTCTTCATTGGGATTTTAGTTAAACGTGTAAATAAGTATCTATTTTCTCTTTGGGCAAATGATTGCCGACGAAAAACTCGCCAAATTCGCCGTAAAGCGCACTTACTTCATCAAAGCGCATTTCATAAACGATTTTTTTCAACTGGAGAACGTCGTGGGCAAACAGCGTGACGCCCCATTCCCAGTCATCGAAGCCGAACGATCCGGTAATAATTTGTTTCACTTCGCCGGCGTATTGGCGTCCGGTTTTCGAATGTTCATAGAGCAGCCGTGCCCGCTCTTTGAAATTAAGTGAATACCAGTTCTCGTCACCTTCACGGCGCTTGTCCATCGGGTAGAATGAGACGTGTTCCCATTTCGGCAGGATTGGATAGAGCCGCTCCCGTGTTTTTGGATCATCTGCGGAACTGTTGCCGCTGTATTGGGAAAGTTCCACAACAGAGACGTATGAATGGGCAGGAATCAAAAACTCGGCAAATTTTGATTTATTGAATTCGGTTTCGATATCAGACAGCTCATCCATGGTCGGACGCAAAAACATAAACATCACATCTGCTTTCTGACCGACAATTTTGTAGAGAGCGTGACTGCCATTTTCAGCCTCTTCAACGGCTTCCCATTTAGTCAGCAGCTCTTTAAGTCCATCGATTGCCTCGATACGTTCCTCATTTGAAATTTTTTTCCAGGAAGTCCAATCGATCGTGCGCATGTCATGCAAGCAATACCAGCCATCCAGTGTTTTAACTGCTTCAGCTGCCATAAAACATCTCTCCTTTATTGACTGTTAATATTATAATGCTGATTCAGGCTGGTTTTGGTCCAGCACTGTCTTGTGCAGCATCGGTTCATCAGTTTAGTTTCACCACTTATTTTAACTATATCATATTCAGGGCAGGATAAGCATGAAATAGACGGCATGTCATGTTTCTGTCAAAAATGAGGCATGACAATTGTTTTCAAGACGAAAAGATTCGTTTAAGATAGATTATAGGAGGTGGTCAATATGAGTCATCTGTTTGACCAGATAAATGATCAATTAAAAAATGAGAATAAAAAAATCGTGTTTCCTGAAGGCCGGGATGAGCGGATTTTAACAGCCGCCAGTCAGCTGGGGGCCATTGGAATTGTAAAACCGATTCTGCTTGGAGATGAAGAAGAGATAAAACAGCAGGCGGACGCAATTGATGTCGACATCTCTGCGTGCGAGCTGATGGACCCCCATCAATTCCCGGAATTTGACAAAATGGTTGAAGCCTTTGTTGAACGCAGGAAGGGAAAGGTGACGACAGATCAGGCGCAGCAGGCTTTGCTTGACGGGAATTATTTTGGGACGATGCTTGTCTACATGGATTATGCGGATGGTCTTGTGAGTGGTGCAACACATTCGACAGCCGATACGGTGCGCCCCGCTCTGCAGATTATCAAAACGAAAGAGGGCATCAAGAAAACCTCAGGCGTCTTTATCATGGTCCGCAACGATGAAAAGTATGTGTTTGCCGATTGTGCAATCAACATGAATCCGGACAGTCAAGACTTGGCCGAAATTGCGATGGAAAGCGCCAGTACAGCGAAATTGTTCGATGTCGATCCGCGAATTGCCATGCTTAGCTTTTCCACAAAAGGTTCAGCCGAGTCGGAGGAAACTGAAAAAGTTGTTGACGCATTGGAGTTGGCGAAGGAAAAGAACCCGTCACTAGTCATCGACGGCGAATTTCAGTTTGATGCGGCGTTCGTTCCAAGTGTTGCTGCCAAGAAAGCACCGGATTCCGTCATTAAGGGTGATGCGAACGTCTTTATTTTTCCTAGTCTTGAAGCAGGAAACATTGGCTATAAAATCGCTCAGCGTCTGGGTGAGTTTGAAGCGGTCGGACCGATTTTGCAAGGGCTGAACAAACCGGTTAATGATTTGTCGCGCGGGTGCAGTGCTGAGGATGTTTACAACCTCGCACTAATTACAGCGAGACAGGCGTAATATTTTAGGTGAGGGCGTACAGCAACGGGCTGTGCGCTTTTTTACTGGGAATTGATAGAAACGCTGATAGACTGGGATATTAATTTTGTAAATGATGGATGAGCGGTTTTCTTACCAGGGAATTAACATTAAGCGCGGGATATAAAAGCCTTTTAAGTCATTGTGGAAATTAAGTGAATTTCTGAATTGTTCAAGTAGCGGTAATCATGTAAAATAAAGCCATTATACATTTTTACGCCACTTGAAAGGGGTGCCGCAATGGAACCAAGTCAGTCAGTTAACACTCAAGTAGAAAAGCCAAAAAGATGGAAGATATCATATGTCGGTCCCGGTCTTGTTGTAGCAGTGGCCGGTGTCGGTGCAGGGGATTTGGTGGCTGCCCTTGTGGCCGGGGCTGACTTTGGTCTGATGTTAATTTGGGCCGTTATTTTAGGTGCATTTATCAAATACATCTTAACTGAAGGCGTCGGGCGCTGGTATTTGGCAACCGGGCAAACAATCTTGCAAGGGTGGCGGTCCCTGGGAAGCTGGGTTTCAGGCTATTATGTGATTTATGTTGTCTTATTTGGACTTATATATGGTGCGGCAGTGACAGCTGCTTGTGCGCTGTTTATATCCACGCTTTTCCCGGTGCTGCCCGTATGGGGGTGGGCCATCATCCATGCGTTGATTGGACTTGCTGTTGGGTGGTTTGGTGGCTATCAAAAGTTCGAGCGTATTATGCAGTTTTTTGTTATCGTCATGTTCATTACTGTAGTGGGATCAGCGTTATTTGTTCTTCCCAGTATTGGCGAATTAGCGAACGGGATGGTTCCGCGGATGCCGGATGGATCATTTTTACAAACCCTGGGATTGATCAGTGGCGTCGGTGGTGCTGCATCCATTCCTTATTACGGTTATTGGATACGCGAGAAAAATTGGCAGGGTGGTTCCTGGATGTCAGTGATGCGACTTGATTCTGCCGTTGCTTATATTATTACCGGTATTTTCTGCTTTGCGCTTATGATTGTGGCTTATCAGTTTTTATATGGAGCAGGTATATCGATTTCGGGGAATGAAGGTCTTGTCACAATGGCTGAAATTTATGGTGAAAGGTTCGGATCTGTCGCTACCTGGCTGCTCTTGATCGGTTTTTGGGCAGCAGCCTTCACATCATTACTATCGGCCTGGAACGGACTTCCATATATATTTACGGATTTTGTTCAACTGTTAAAGAACAAAGGTAAACAATCAAATCGTGATATTTCTGAAAAGGATCCTGCTTATCGCGCATATTTGCTTTGGTTAACATTCCCATCCATGCTGTTTTTGTTTATCGATGATCCGGTGTTGCTTGTGTTAATCGGATTGGCATTCAGTGCAACCATACTTCCTTTTCTAGCCATTACCTTAATGCTGTTATTAAACTCAAGAAATGTGGAAAGACAATACCGGAATGGTGTGGTTAATAATCTGATTTTAGGCACCATTGTTGTTATTTTTGTGGTACTGGCAGCTATCGAGTTATACAATTCTTTCTAAGTGTTAATGAAACTATCATTGGTTAGGAGTTGAGTTGAATTGAGTATATTTGCGACGGATGCGTTAAAGGAAGAGCATGCCCTGATCACTGGGGCAACTGGCGGTATAGGATCTGAAACAACAAAGGTGCTTGCTGAAATGGGGGCTGCGGTTACGCTGACAGGCAGACGGAAAAACAAGCTGGAAGAACTCGCTGAAGAAATCCGCAAGGCCACACCAGGTGCACAAGTTTACACGCACTCTGCCGATCTTGTAAGTGAAGATGAGCGCGGGCAGTTGGTTGAAAGTGCGGCAAATGCATATGGACCGATTTCACTGCTCGTCAATAATGCCGGAGTCTCCGGCGGCGGACCTGTTGATCAGCTCGATCAGAAAGACATGGAGCGGGTGATGAATGTGAATTACACATTGACCGTTTTATTAACGCAATTAGTTTATGAATCCATGAAAAAGCAAAAGAAAGGCGCGATAGTTAACGTCACATCATTGTCCGGATTGCGCGGCACCTATGGTGAAACGGCTTACGCGGGGTCAAAATTCGCAATGACTGCTTTCACCCATTCGTTTGCTTTAGAAGCGATTGAACATGGCGTGCGGGTGAACGCCGTCAGCCCCGGATTTGTCGATACAGAAATGGGAAGAAGTTCTGCCCAGAAAAAAGCTGACCGAAAAGGCCGCTCGCTCGAGGAAGTGATCAAGGATTCCATTCCATCCGGGCGCATGACCAGCCCAAGAGAAGTTGCTAATACGATTGCGTTTTTGCTGACAGATGCAGCGGAAAATATCGTAGGTGACTCTGTGAAAATATCGGGCGGCAGTGTCATGCGGTGAGACGAGAGAGGATTAATTTGTTATCCAGTACCTTGTCTGGAAAGCGAAAACCTGTGCCTGTATCTCAATTGATGGGCGGGAAAACTAAAACATGGGCGTGTGCACCCAAACATGGGCTCGTTGAACGTCAACTTGGGCGCGAGAAGCTAAACATGGGCGGGAAAATGAAAACATGAGCGAGAGCACACGAACATGAGCCGGAAAACGGAAACATGGGCGGGAACAAGCAAACTTCATCCGGAGTGGCGAAATCACCACCCCGAAGCAGCTTGCTGGCATGAAGATGTGTGAACTACTGCATTCCGGCAATCTTCTCATTGCGCTTTATCATTTGCTCATAGCGCTTTTCAAACTTCACCAGTTCCTCATCAGAAAAATCATGTGTGACAATCCAATCGCTCACATCCTGAAGAGCGCTTAGCACCCGTTCTTTCATGTCAGCAACCGTCAACTTCACGCCTAAGAGCTCCGACAATGAAGCCATCACATCAGGGTTAACATCCGGATAGGTGAATGGCGTTTCTTCACCTTTTTTAGCGGCATCATAAAAGTTCTGTACAAGCTTGGCTCGCTCCTGACCTTTTCCTTCCACATCCAGATAAATTTGAATAGCGGCTCCATTGCGGACACGCCGCTGTGAAATGCCGGCAAATTTGCGCCCGCCGATGCTTAAGTCATAGTCACCGGGGCAATACGACCCGACAATTTCATATGCCTCAATGTCACGTGTCAGGTCACGCAGCATGAACCGGATAAAACTGACCATTGCTTCATAACAGTCATAGATGGAGACGTTTTTCATATCCGGTAAGACAAGTGATATATTCAAAACGCCCTCATCCAAAGCAACAGCAAGACCGCCGGAATTCCGAATCACCGCATAATAGCCGCTCTCTGCAAGCAACCTGATGCCTTCCTCCAGATAGGGCAGGCGTGAATCGGGGATGCCGAGCACAACGGTATCAGGGTGCACCCAAAGACGGAGTGCCGGCGTTGCCTCGCCGCTTCCGGGAAATAGTGACAGGGCGTCATCAACAGCGAATGACGTCAAAGCTGTATAAGGCTTTTCATGAAAATATTTTTTTTCTGAATGGTCAAGATAACGAAATTGCCTGTGTGCGACTATATCTTCCCAATTTTTCA
Source organism: Lentibacillus amyloliquefaciens (assembly GCF_001307805.1). GTDB lineage: Bacteria > Bacillota > Bacilli > Bacillales > Amphibacillaceae > Lentibacillus > Lentibacillus amyloliquefaciens. The sequence continues at coordinate 3,081,048 of NZ_CP013862.1, forward strand.
TATGCTGCTCCTTCGATTACATCTTTTATCCTTAGGGTAACTATTATATAATAAATGATAACATTGTCGAAAGAAACGGATGGGACAAAATGCCTTATAAAGACGAGCAATTACATGAAGAAAAAGTTTTTAAAGATCCGGTACACCGCTATGTCCACGTTCAGGACCGGGTGATTTGGGATTTGATTGCAGCGCCTGAATTTCAGCGGCTGCGGCGGATTAAGCAGCTCGGCACGTCAAATTTGACGTTTCACGGGGCTGAGCATAGTCGGTTCAATCATTCACTCGGTGTTTATGAAATTGTCCGGCGCATTATCGGGAATTTTGAAGACCGCGCCAACTGGAATGATGACGAACGCTTGCTTTGTTTATGTGCAGCCCTGTTGCACGATTTGGGACACGGACCATTTTCACATTCATTCGAAAAAGCGTTTAAATTGGATCATGAACACTTTACCCAGCAGATTATTCTTGGTGATACACAAATACATACGATTCTCGAACGCGTCGAGATGGGATTTTCCCAAAAAGTCGCTGATGTCATTGATAAAACTTACGAGGATAAGCTTGTTGTCAGCCTCATTTCCAGCCAGATTGATGCTGACCGGATGGATTACCTGCAGCGCGATGCCTATTTTACAGGTGTCAGCTATGGCCATTTTGACATGGAACGTATTCTGCGCGTCATGCGTCCGATTGAAGACCAGGTTGTCATCAAATCCAGCGGCATGCATGCAGTTGAAGACTATATCATGAGCCGTTATCAGATGTACTGGCAGGTCTATTTCCATCCGGTCACGCGAAGTGCCGAAGTGATTTTGTCGAAAATTCTTCACCGGGCCAAGTATCTATTTGAAAACGATTATACCTTTAAGTTGAAACCATTTCATTTTGTTTCATTTTTTAAAGAAGATGTCGGGCTTACCGATTATTTGAAGCTTGATGAATCGATTGTTTTCTACTATTTTCAGCTCTGGCAGGAGGAAGACGATGCTATATTACGGGATTTGTGCGAACGGTTTATTAATCGCCGCCTGTTCAAATATATTGAATTTAATCCGAATCTGCAGATGAAGGAATGGATGGAGCTTTCCGAGCTGTTTAAAAAGGCTGGCGTTGACCCTGACTATTATTTGGAAGTCGACTCGTCATCAGACCTGCCGTATGATTTTTACCGGCCGGGTGAAGAGGATGAACGCTTGCCGATTAATCTGCTGATGCCTGACGGGCAGCTAAAAGAGCTCTCACGAAATTCGGACATTGTTGAATCCATTTCCGGGAAAAAGCGTACAGATCACAAACTGTATTTTCCGGCTGATGTTCTTAAAGAGCTGAATGATGATAATCCGGCTAAGCAGCGCATCATGGAACTGTTAAATCTTGAACAACCGTTAAAAGGGGAGAACGAATATGCTGACTAATCACGCGAAACTCATGCAATTTTTTGCGGCGGCAAATGAAGTGTCCGGGCGAAAGAGACTGCAAAAAATGATTTATATCCTGCAAAAATGCCATGTTCCGTTTGAGGAAAAATACCAATTTCATTTTTATGGGCCATATTCGGAAGAACTGTCTTTACGGATTGAGGAATTGTGTAATTTGGGATTCATTTCTGAGGAAAAAGAGTCCAAAAGTAATTATATCCAATATCATTATCAGATCACTGACGACGGAAATGAATTTTTGAATCAGTTTCAAATGGAAATGCCGGATATGACAGCGCCAATCGCACATATGAAGACGAAAAGTTCCCGGTTTCTCGAGCTTGTTGCCACAATGCTTTACTTTGAAGGGCTGCCCCGGGAAGGAATTGAGAAAAAAATCCATACAGTCAAGCCGAAACAAAAATACACCGATGCTGAAATAGATGAGGCTTTTCAATTCATTAACCTGAACAGGCCTGTGCAGTAAGCTTTGGATGAAAGGCTGCGGAATGATATGCTACAATTGGAATCAGAATAGATTAGGAGGGTTCTTGTAATGGCAGATCAATCTTCCAACCAGAAGAAGAACAATCAATTCACAATCATAAAAGACGACCCGAACGATGGACACGACGGTTATGGCATTGGCTCAATCAGCCTTGAAAATATGTCGTCTGTTATTGTCGATCCGAATGAAGACCGTGCCTATGTTGACATGGAAGCGATGCATGCCCGCAGCAGTGTGGAGCGGCGCGTGAAGTTCCAGGATGACAAAGAGGTTGTTGCCAATGGCAAACTCTACTGGATTGTCTGGGTGACAACTGAAAAAGGCGAAAACGGCCCATACTTTGCAGGCGTCGGGGCATGTGAAATGATTGTTGATCGTTCAATCAAGCGTGCCTATAAATCAATGCCGGAGCATGTTAAACATATGGAGAAGTCCCTGAAAGGCCAAATTATTGTTGACAACATGGATGACCATTCCAAAAAACTGCTGAAAGATTTCCTTGTGGATTTTGAAGGCGGCGATATGTGGAAAAACTCGACGAACGAATTGAAACAAGCACTTGAAGTCGAATAATAATCGTTCAGCGGATGTTTTTTCCCCGGATGATGTGAATAATTTGTGACTTATTTATGAACAATAACTTAAAATCTTGTAATTTAATTCATGAGTTTTGTAAAATGTATGTACATGGGCTGACTCATGATTTACTAGGACACAAAAAGAGCTGACTCTTTCACGGAGGGTCAGCTCTTTTTGCATGTAAATTTTAAATATGAGGTGGTCTGTGCCCCCCGCTCCGGAAATACACGCCGCTTTCCGCGGGGGCTGGTGAGCCAACTTGTGCCAAGGCACTTCGCTGTCTCACCTATGCCTTTGTTCCCGCAGGAGTCGGCGTGTATTTCTCCGCTAAGGTTGTATGCTCATGTACTGCCATGGTACAGTAAGCCTTTTCCAGCGCAGGCAATATGCGTAGACTCAATCAGAACAGCCACGTGTCCGAAGACCCCCGCAAGAAAGCGGTCTTTGCTTTCTGAGGAGGCTGAGGCCGTGCCCATGAAAAGCGGGTTTTATTGCCGGAGCGGCTTTTAGCACTCAGTGATAATTAGAAGGTGTTAGACTCTTTGATGAGAACTTTCACTGTGTCGCAGTTTACATCAATTGCGCGGTTATATAGAAATAAAATTCAAGAGAAAGAGGCTTCAAAAATACAAAGTTTCTTTGTGGTCCGGCCCCGCTGTTTAGCTATCAAAACAGCGTATCAAATACTTTTTCAAATAAACCTTGCTCTTCTTTCTCGTTTTTTTCCTCCTCTTCCGGCTGCCCCTGGTCTTCGGGCATATGAATCGTGCAGTGCTCCCGTGGCTCGGTTCCTTCCTTGAAATACATAACCCGGCTTGTGTCGCAATAAGAGGTCGCACGCTTACCGCTTTTGGGATCGATGGGAACCCCGGTAACGCCGGAAGGTATATCAAATTTTTCCTTTCCGATGTCTTCATGGGCATCTGTCATGAAGGACGCCCAAATATTCTTGGCATATGCTTCCTCACGGGTTTTTGTGATCTGTTTGTTATCGTCATATCCTGTCCAGATGCCTGTAACGAGTGACGGGCTGTAACCTACCATCCAGCTGTCGGTTTCGGTGGTTCCTGATTTGCCGGCATACGTTCTGTTCAGCTGATCCGCAATTGATGAGCCGGTTACAGTCATATAACCATCCAGTGACCGGTCAAACATCCCGGTCATCAATTGGCTTAGCACAAAGACAGATTGCGCATCCAACACCTGGTCACTTTCTTTCCGGTTCCTCTCAAAAACGGTGTTGCCATTTCGGTCAACAATCTTGGCTACTGTGTGGCTGGTAATATCATGGCCGCCATTTGCCAGCATGCCATACCCTGTGACCATTTCTTCAACTGTAACGGCGGCCGTCCCTAATGCAAGAGAAGGCACGGCAGGAAGGTCACCGCTGAAACCAAATGTCTCTGCTGTGTTCGCCAAATGGTCCGGACCGAGATACAAATTGGTCTTAACGGCATAAACATTATCCGATAAGGCGAGCGCTTGGGCGAGGGTGATTTGTTCATTTGCGTAATAGCCATTATAGTTGCTCGGCTGATACACCTCGCCGTCTTCAAGCCTGAATGCGGTCGGTTTGCTCATCAGCATCGTTGCGGGAGTATAGCCATTGTTGAGTGCTGCATAATACAAAAATGGCTTAAACGCTGACCCCGGCATACGCTTGGCGCTGGTCGCCCTATTGAAGGGGCTTTCTGTATAGTTTTTTCCGCCGATAAGCGCACGAATTCCTCCGGTGTCCGGATTCAGGGCAATAGCGCCGATTTCGATGCTGCTGCCGGATGCCATTTCATTCTTCGTATTATTTTTCAGTTGATCCTGAAGCTGTTTATCGAGTGTCGTGTGAATTTTATAGCCGCCCGAGCGGATTTTTTCGGCATCAAGATCTAAGATGCCGGATGCTTCATTTAATGCTGCATCTTGAAAATACGGTGCAACCGACACATTTTCCCGCTGCTCCGTCTCTGTGAACGCCAATTTTTCCCGACTGCTGAGATAGTAAGCTTGGCCGGATATGAAATTAATTTCCCGCATTGAGCTTAGCACCCGGCGCTGGCGATCTTTGGCATTTTCCATATGGTTAAATGGTGAGTAGTATGAAGGGCCTTTTGGAATGGCGGCAAGCATCGATGCCTCTGCCAGCGTCAGGTCGCTTGCCGGTTTATCGAAAAAATGTCTGCTCGCTGTTTCCGCCCCGTAAGCGCCATGTCCATAGTAAATTGTGTTCAAATAACCTTCGAGCAGTTCGTCTTTTGTATAATACATTTCCAGCCTTACTGTATAAAAAGCTTCCTTCAGCTTGCGTGCCCAGGTTTTATCATGTGTCAGAAATAAATTACGGGCATATTGCTGAGACAGTGTGCTGGCGCCTTCGTCCAGTGAAAGGCTTCTGATATCAGATATAGCTGCACCAACTATCCGCTGCAGATCAAATCCGTTATGGTCATAAAAATGTCGATCTTCAATTGCCAGAGTTGCCTCAACTAAATGAGGGGAGATGTCTTCCAAATCGGCCCAGTTTCGGTTTTCGGCACCGCTATCTTGACCAATTATCTCGCCGTCGGTGCTGTAATAAATGGTGTTTTGATCATTGGCAAGCTCCGGCGGCCCCATCAGAAAGCTGACGAAATAGACCCCGCCAAGGAGCAGAAATCCCAACATCAACAAACCAATCGGCACCAGGTAAAACAACCGATATTTATTCCCTTTCAAGCGCAAAATTGATTTCATACGTTTAACCCCATTTATCCCGCATGTAATGGACAGTAACCCGCCCGGGAACGGCGGCTAACTGTCCCTAAATGTCCGATTCTGTTCAACTAACATTCAGCGGGAAAAAGCATTCCGCTGAATGAAGTTTCACTTTATCCCGCATGTAATGGACAGTAACCCGCCCGGGAACGGCGGCTAACTGTCCCTAAATGTCCGATTCGTTCATCTAACAATCAGTGGGGGGGAGAAAGAATACCCCACTGATTGAAGATTCACTTTATAGCATGGTCCTTCTTTCATTATGGGGAAAAATAAAAGGAAATAAACTTAAGAAGACAGTAAGTTTCACTGAATGAAGTTTCTCTATATATTGAAATTCTCCCGGTTTTATCGCTATAATAGGGTATTATATTAAGCAGGAGCGATTTAAATGGAAAACAATCCGAAAGAGGTAGCTGTTGAGCTTAAGACAGCTATTGATGATAACGGCGAGATGGAATACAATACGGTCAGAGCAACGGGACAATTATTTCAAAAAAGCCGAATGGATGTTTTGAGCTATGAAGAAACAGCTGAGGACGGTTCGCCGATTAAAAATATGATCACAATTTATTCAGATAGGGTGGCCGTAAAACGGACAGGGCTTGTCAATATGCATCAGCACTTCCGCGAACGAAAAACGTCGGAAAATGTTTTCCAGCATCCGCACGGAAACATACATATGGAAACATTCACTAATACCATCACCTACCAGGCACTGTCCGATAACCAGAAGGGTATGCTTATCATTGATTATGTCGTGAAGCTGAACGGACAGGATGAGCGCAACCATCAATTAACATTAACGATTCGACATAAGGAGGGCTTATAATGAGCAATGCATTATCACAAATAGAAGAGACGCTGAAACAACAAATCACCGCAGCTGTCCTGACAGCCGGTCTTGCTGAGGAGAGCGAACTGCCGGAAGTTGTACTTGAAAAACCAAAGGAAAAAGCACACGGTGATTTTGCCACAAATATTGCCATGCAACTTGCGAAAATTGCTAAAAAAGCCCCGCGGCAAATTGCAGAAGACATTGCCGAAAATATTGATGAATCGAAAGCATCTGTCGAAAAGATAGATATCGCCGGTCCCGGTTTTATCAACTTCTTCATGAAAAATGATTTTCTTGGTGATTTGATTCCGTCGATTCTGGAGGCCGGTGACACATACGGCCGCACGGATCATGGCCAGGGGGAAAGAGTCCAGGTGGAGTTTGTATCGGTAAACCCGACCGGTGATTTGCATCTTGGTCATGCCCGCGGCGCCGCATATGGCGATGTTTTTTGCAATGTCCTGGAAGCAGCGGGTTATGAGGTCGAACGTGAATATTATATTAACGATGCCGGCAATCAAATTGATAATCTGGTACTGTCGATTGAAACACGTTACTTGGAAGCACTTGGCCATGACGCCGAGATGCCTGAAAACGGGTACCGCGGTGCCGACATTGTCGCGATCGGTGAGGACCTTGCGAAAGAGTACGGGGATAAATGGGTGGATGCTGACAGGCAGGAGCGTCTGGCATTTTTCAAAGCGTATGGCTTGAATTATGAACTTGGCAATTTGAAAAAAGACCTGGCCGATTTCCGTGTGAACTTTGATAATTGGTTTTCCGAACAGTCTCTGTATGACAACGGAAAGGTTGAAGAAGCTGTCCAGACACTGCGCGACGGCGGCTATGTCTACGAGCAGGACGGCGCGACATGGTTCCGTTCAACAGAGTTCGGTGATGATAAGGACCGTGTTCTGATCAAGCAGGACGGCAACTATACGTACTTAACACCGGATATCGCGTATCACAAGAATAAACTGGAGCGCGGCTTTAACAAAGTCATCAATGTATGGGGTTCCGATCACCATGGCTACATTTCACGGATGCGGGCTGCCATTCAGGCACTTGGCTATTCGGCTGAGCAATTCACTGTTAAAATCATTCAGACGGTCAATTTGTTTGAAGATGGTGAGAAAGTACGCATGAGCAAGCGGACCGGCAACGCTGTGGCATTACGTGACTTAATGGAAGAAGTCGGTGTTGATGCGACCCGTTATTTTTTCGTCATGCGTTCAAATGATACACAGTTTGATTTTAATCTTGATCTGGCACGCTCACAATCAAATGACAACCCGATTTATTACGTCCAGTACGCACATGCACGGATTTGCACGATGCTCGAACAAGCGGAAGCGAAAGGCTTTGGGACGGGTGAGGATTTTAATGCCGATTTGTTAACAGCCGAAAAAGAAACCGATCTCTTGAAAAAGCTGGGTGAATTTCCTCAGACAGTTAACGATGCAGCCGGAAAACAAGCACCGCATAAAGTGACGCAGTATGTGTTTGACCTGGCTTCACTGCTTCATAGTTTCTATAATGCAGAAAAAGTGCTCGATCCAGATAACCCGGAATTGACGAAAGCACGGATTGCGTTAATGAAAGCAGTAAGAGTTACGCTGGCAAATGGCCTGAGCTTGATCGGCATCAATGCACCTGTGAAAATGTAATTTCTCCACTTGCAGAGGCGCTTGAGCTTCTGCAAGATTTTTTATATTGACGCGCCAGAGCGGCACGCCAGGGAAATGCGCTGATTCACGCGATGGGTCCTCTAATTCGCATGATGATTAGCATATTTCGCGCAATGTTCCAGGGATATCGCGTGGTCGTCGCCAAATCGCGCGATCCCGCCAATTTGTGCGCCGATCCCGATAACGAACAGGTGTCCTGTCAAACCGGCTTGCTTATATAGCAGCAACTATGCTGGAGATCTTTTTACAATGATCGAAAACAGTTTCCAAAAAGGCCAATCTACCCAAAAAATTCTTATCCCCACTATAGCATGACGAAACAGAATCATTTTCTATAAATCTATTGACTGAATGCTCACTCATCATATAAAGTAATAGTAACAAAAATATAATGTCTTGTTTTCATTTTCAAAATAATGCAATCGCTAACATTTTTCGTTATACTATAACAAAGGGGGAGCGAATGATGGACACATTGCTGCTTATCAACTGGCTGGCATTTATCGCAATTGTCGCCTATGGGGTTTACTTATTCGCTAAAGTGATCGCAACAAGGGTTTCCTACATAAAGCTAGGGAAAAAATCCGAGTTTGACCGTGACTTTAAAAAGCGGTTCCGGCGGATAGGGAAGATTGTCTTTGGTCAGTCCAAACTGCTGAAGGATAAAAAATCCGGAACGATTCATGTGATGATGTTCTATGGATTTTTGCTTGTGCAGTTTGGTGCGATTGATATGTTTGTGAAAGGTTTGGCTCCCGGCAGTCATTTGCCTTTTGGTTTTCTTTATCCGGGATTCACATTTTTCCAGGAACTTGTGACACTAATGATCCTGGTAGCGGTTGTATGGGCGTTTTATCGCCGCTATATTGAAAAATTGGTTCGCCTGAAGCGCGGCTTTAAAGCAGGGCTTGTCCTATTATTCATCGGGACATTGATGCTTTCGGTCTTGCTTGGTAATGGCATGGCGATTGTCTGGCATGGTGAAGGATTAACATGGACAGAACCGGTCGCAAGTTTAATAGCTTATCTCTTCAGCTGGCTGCCTGGGACAGCTGCAGCCGTACTTTTCTATGTGTTCTGGTGGATACATACCATCACGATTCTTGCATTTCTTGTATACGTGCCGCAATCCAAGCACGCCCATCTGATTGCTGCACCGATTAACGTGTTTTTGAGTAAAAGCGTTCCAGGGAAATTGGAACCGATTAATTTTGATATTGCTGACGAGGCAGATGAAGAGGACATTTCATTCGGTGTCGGCAAAGTGGAAGATTTTGAACAGCATCAGATGATCGACTTTTATGCATGTGTTGAATGCGGACGCTGTACAGATGTCTGCCCTGCATCAGGAACAGGCAAAATGCTGTCGCCGATGGATATCATGATAAAGGTTCGTGACCACTTAACCGAAAAAGGGGCTGCAGTTACCGGAAAATCCGCCTGGGTGCCGGAATATGCTTTTTCTAATACCAAAGGCAACTTGGCTGCTGCCGGTGCAAATGAAGCGGCTGCAGGCAAGGAAAGTGTCAGCCTGATTGGAGATGTCATTACACAGGAAGAACTTGAAGGCTGCACAACCTGCCGTGCTTGTGAAGATGCATGCCCGGTTATGAATGAACACGTTGGCACGATTATTGATATGCGCCGTTATCTGGTTATGACTGAAGGTAAAATGGATCAGGATGCTCAGCGTGCAGTTATGAATATCGAACGCCAGGGCAACCCTTGGGGACTTTCCAAGAAAGATCGCATCAACTGGCGCGAGCAGGATGAAGATGCTTATATCCCGACTGTTAAAGAACTCAAAAAAGAAGACAAAGATTTCGAATATCTTTTCTGGGTAAGTTCAATGGGGTCATTTGACAACCGCAGCCAGAAAATTGCACTTGCGTTTGCTAAATTGATGAACCAGGCAGGCATCAGCTTTGCCATTCTTGGAAATAAAGAACAGAACTCCGGTGATACAGCACGGCGTATCGGAAATGAGTTTTTATTCCAAGAAATTGCTGAGAAAAACATTAAAGAATTTGAAAAAAATAACGTAACAAAGATTGTAACCATTGATCCGCACGCCTATAATATTTTCAAAAATGAATACCCGGATTTCGGCTTTGAGGCGGAAGTGTATCATCATACACAAATGCTGTATGATCTTGTGATGAACGACAAGCTGAACCCGCAGCGTGATATCAATCAGAAGCTCACATACCATGATTCCTGCTACTTGGGAAGATACAATGGTGTATATGATCCGCCGAGAGAAATTCTGAAATCCATCCCGGGACTTGAATTGGTCGAGATGGAACGGAGCCGTGAAAACGGTATGTGCTGTGGTGCCGGCGGCGGTCTGATGTGGACGGAAGATACAACAGGCAACCGCATTAACGTAGCACGCACTGAGCAGGCAATGGAGACTGAATCTACGATGATTTCCAGTGCATGCCCGTTCTGCCTGACGATGATGAGTGACGGGACGAAAGCGAAAGAAGTTGAAGAAGATATCAGCACAATGGACGTCGCTGAAATTCTGGCGTTGTCGGTGCTGACCGAAGATGAAGAGAAGACGGCTTAACCGATTTGAAGAGGGGCAGGCAACATTGCCCCTTTCATTTTGCAGACGTATTGAGCGAGCGTTCAGTCAAAAGGTCAAAAGTCGCTCAGCGCAGACGAGGAAGCGTTATCATATAAATCTGTAAATTTTTTTAGAAAGGATGACGAACACATGCGTAAAACAGTTATCGTATCAGGTGCACGGACGCCATTTGGAAAGTTTGGAGGAGCATTGAAGCCATTCACAGCATCACAGCTTGGAGGCACAGCAATCAAAGAGGCACTGATTCGTGCAGGTCTGGAAGGTGAAAAAGTTGATGAAGTGATCATGGGTAACGTGCTTCAGGGCGGGCAGGGCCAAATTCCTTCACGTCAGGCAGCCCGCGAGGCTGACATCCCGTGGGAGGTCAAAACAGAAACCATCAACAAAGTATGTGCATCAGGATTGCGCAGTGTCACACTCGCTGATCAGCTGATCCGGCTTGGGGATGAGGATATTATTGTGGCAGGCGGCATGGAAAGCATGAGCAATGCCCCTTATATATTGCCTGATGCCCGCTGGGGGAATCGTATGGGCGATAAAAAGATAGTCGATATGATGGTGCATGACGGGCTGACTTGTTCATTTGCGGGTGTCCATATGGGAACTTATGGTAACAACACTGCAGAGGAATACGGACTATCAAGAGAAGCGCAGGATGAATGGTCATATCGCAGTCATCAGCGAGCCGTTAAAGCAATTGACGATGGGAAATTTGCTGAAGAAATCGTTTCACTGGAAGTGCCGCAGCGAAAAGGCGACACAATCGTTGTCGATACTGACGAAGCACCGCGCAAGGAAACAAGTGTAGATACGTTAAACAAATTGCGTCCTGCTTTTGATAAAGATGGCACGATTACAGCCGGAAATGCGCCGGGTGTTAATGATGGTGCAGGTGCATTTGTCGTGATGAACGATGAAACGGCTGAAAAGCTTGGCAAAACGCCAATGGCAATCATCCATGGCCATGCGGAAGTCGGCGTGGAATCCAAAGACTTTCCGAAAACACCGGGACTTGTTATCAATAAATTGCTGGAGAAAACGGGTTATTCCAAAGACGCTATCGACCTGTTCGAAATTAATGAAGCATTCGCAGCTGTGTCACTCGCCAGCGGAAAGATCGCAGACATTGATCCTGAAAAAATCAACGTCAACGGCGGTGCGGTCGCATTGGGACACCCGATTGGCGCAAGCGGTGCACGGATTATTCTCACATTGGTCCATGAATTAAAGCGGCGCGGCGGCGGACTTGGTATTGCCGCCATCTGCAGCGGCGGCGGCCAGGGTGACGCCATGCTTGTGGAAGTACCGAAGCAATAATGAGTGGTTTGGATATCCGGATCCGACAGAGTTTTAAGTGATTTTGCTAAAGTTCACATTTCCAATCCAAAGGAGGCAACCGCGTAATGGCAATTAAAAAAGTTATGGTAATCGGCGCAGGCCAGATGGGCTCAGGAATTGCCCAGGTCTGTGCGCAATCCGGTTATGAAGTTTTATTAAACGACGTTAATAGGGAAGCCCTTCAGAAAGGCATGCAAAACATTGAAAAGCTTTTGACAAGGTCCGTTGATAAAGAACGCATCAGCGAGCAGGAGAAAAGTGAGACCATGAATCGGCTAAATTCGACAACCGATATTCAGGAAGTCAAAAATTGTGATATGACGATTGAAGCGATTGTTGAAAATATGGACGTAAAAACAAAGGTGTTCCGTCAACTGGATGAACACGCACCAGAACATGCGATTTTGGCAACGAACACATCTTCACTTCCGATTACTGAAATTGCAGCATCAACGAACCGGGCGGAACAGGTTATCGGGATGCATTTCATGAATCCGGTGCCCGTCATGAAACTTGTGGAAGTCATCCGCGGTCTGCAAACAAGTGATGAAACGTACGGGGCAGTTGCTGACATGGCGAAAAAACTTTCCAAAACGTCGGTTGAAGTCAATGATTACCCTGGCTTTGCCGCCAACCGCATTTTAATGCCGATGATCAACGAAGCCATTTTCGCCTTGCATGAAGGAGTGGCGTCAGTTGAGGATATCGATACCGTCATGAAGCTTGGGATGAATCATCCGATGGGGCCTTTGACACTTGCGGATTTCATTGGTCTGGACACATGCCTGTATATTATGGAAGTCTTGCATGAAGGCTTTGGTGACAGTAAATACCGGCCATGCCCGCTTTTAAGAAAATATGTAAACGCTGGTTGGCACGGCAAGAAATCAGGCAGAGGTTTTTATCAATACAGCTGATTTTAACGATAACAACTATGATTTCCCGCGAGGAGGACACGACAAATGAACCTTCAATTTTCCGAAGAACAAGAAATGATGCGAAAGATGGTTCGGGACTTTGCTGAAAAAGAAGTGCAGCAAGAAGTTGACCGAATGGAAACGGAAGACCGTTTTCCGCGAGAAATCATCCAAAAAATGGGAAAACTTGGACTGATGGGAGTTCCCATTCCTGAAAAATACGGTGGCAGCGGCATGGATTATACGTCATATATTATCGCTATAAATGAACTGTCCAAAGTAAGCGCAACGCTCGGTGTTATATTGTCGGTTCATACATCCGTCGGCACTAATCCGATTTTAAAATTTGGCAGTGAAGCACAAAAAAAGGAATATGTCCCTAAACTGGCCTCAGGTGAATATCTTGGAGCGTTTGCTTTAACAGAACCAGGCGCCGGTTCGGATGCTGCAGGCTCAAAAACGAAAGCCGTCAAAGATGGTGAGCGTTACATTCTTAATGGATCAAAGGTTTTTATAACGAACGGCGGAGAAGCGCAGACATACATCACGTTTGCCCGAACAAGTGATGAGCCGGGTTCAAAAGGCGTCAGTGCCTTTATTGTTGAAAAAGATACACCCGGTCTGATAATCGGAAAGCCTGAAAAGAAAATGGGGTTGCACGGATCCAGTACCGTTCAGCTCAACTTTGATAACTGTGCCGTTGGAAAACAGCAGCTGCTCGGTGAGGAAGGCGAAGGGTTTAAAATTGCGATGGCCAATTTGAACGTTGGGCGAATTGGTATCGCTTCTCAAGCCTTGGGGATTGGTGAGGCTGCCCTTGAACATGCAGCGAATTATGCCAAAGAACGCGAACAATTTGGTAAACCAATTGCGGCAAATCAGGGAATATCGTTTAAACTAGCTGATATGGCAACTGAAGTCGAAGCTGCCAAACTATTGGTCTATCAAGCCGCAGAGTTGGTGGAAAAGGAGGTCCCGTCAAGCAAGGAAGCATCGATGGCCAAAATGTATGCATCCAAAACAGCGCGTAAAGCAGCCATTGAAGCTGTTCAGATATTTGGCGGTTACGGTTATACAGAAGAATATCCGGTTGAACGGCTTTTCCGTGATGCCAAAGTGACCGAAATCTACGAAGGAACAAATGAAATCCAGCATAAAGTAATAGCGAAAGATCTGCTTGGCTAATTTCAAACAACTCTTTTCGCAAATATGATTGCTCTTAGAATACTGCGGGATCATTATGGAATTCCTCCAACGTCATTGCCGTTTGAGATTGAGGGATTCCATAAGTCGCTGTTGCCGCCCAGGCTGGTCGATAAAGTTATCATTCCGGTTGAATAGGCGGCCTGCGAATGCTAAGCAAAAGGGTTTCTATAAAAACGAACTAGCATTTTTGAAAGGAGATAATAGACGATGAACTTTGAACTAACCGAAGAACAGGAAATGCTGCGAAAAATGGTTCGTGATTTTGCCAAAAATGATGTGGAACCAACAGCGGCAGAACGTGATGAGGAAGAACGTTTTGACAGAGGTATTTTTGACCAGATGGCTGAGCTCGGGCTTACAGGGATTCCCTGGCCTGAGGAATACGGGGGAATCGGTGCAGATTATGTCAGTTATTGTATTGCGGTTGAAGAATTATCACGTGTATGCGCATCAACCGGCGTAACGTTATCAGCGCACCTTTCACTGGCAAGCTGGCCAATTTTTAAATATGGAAACGAAGAACAGAAGAATACATTCCTTTACCGGCTTGCTACAGGAGAAGCGCTGGGGGCTTATGCGCTGTCTGAACCAGGGTCCGGAAGTGATGCGGCCGGCATGAAAACCGTTGCTAAAAAAGACGGTGATGATTATATCCTGAACGGAAATAAAGTCTGGATCTCCAATGGCGGTGTGGCCGATATTTATATTGTATTTGCTTTGACAGACCCGGAAGCGCGCCATAAAGGTATCAGTGCATTTATTGTAGAGAAGGAAACGGAAGGGTTCTCAACCGGGAAGAAAGAGAAGAAACTCGGCATCCGTTCCTCCCCTACAACTGAGCTTATTTTTGAAAACTGCCGTGTGCCAAAAGAAAATCTGCTGGGAGATGAAGGTGATGGGTTTAAAATTGCTATGACAACACTTGATGGCGGACGCAATGGTATTGCAGCCCAGGCACTCGGAATCGCACAGGGCGCGCTTGATGCGGCAGTGGATTACGCCAAAGAACGTGAACAGTTTGGCAAACCGATTGCCGCCAACCAGGGCATCTCATTCAAACTCGCAGACATGGCAACGGAAATCGAAGCGTCCCGTCTATTAACCTATCAGGCAGCATGGCTTGAGACAGAAGGAAAGCCATATGGTAAAGCTTCCGCCATGTCCAAACTGTATGCCGGAGACACGGCAATGCGTGCTACGACTGAAGCCGTTCAAGTGTTTGGCGGCTACGGCTATACAAAAGACTATCCGGTCGAGCGTTACATGCGCGATGCGAAAATCACACAAATTTATGAAGGAACAAACGAAATTCAGCGTCTCGTGATTGGACGCATGCTGACGAAATAGCTTTTGGCTGAAGTTGTCACAGAATCGGCTCAAGTTCACAATTTTTCCGCTCAAGTTCGCAATTTCGAATGAGCTCAGCACCAAAAATGTGAGCAACAGGAGATCGAACCCCGAGCAACTGCAAGCAGAGTATCAAGCAGGTAGCGGAAAGGAAGACAATTATGCAGCATCTCGTTGAACGAATGAAGCAAAATGACATACGCGCGCTGGCCCGGGCAATTACCATGGTGGAAAATGACCATCCGGAGAAGCTCGACATGCTGAGTGGTGTGTTTGCCACCAGTCAAAAGCATGCGCATTATGTGGGGATTACCGGATCACCGGGTGCCGGGAAAAGCTCACTGGTGAATCGCCTCATCACTCATGTCCGCCATGAAGGCAAGACGGTCGCAGTCATTGCCGTTGATCCGACGAGCCCGTTCAGCGGAGGTGCACTCCTTGGCGACCGGGTTCGCATGAATGAGCATTTCACCGATGACGGGGTTTACATCCGCAGTATGGCAACCCGCGGCAGTCTTGGCGGTCTTGCACGGGCGACAAAAGATGCTGTCAGGATATGTGATGCTTACGGGTTTGATGTCGTTATCGTGGAAACAGTCGGTGTGGGTCAGTCTGAGCTCGATATTATGAAAATCGTTGATACGACAGCGCTCGTTATGACACCGAATAGCGGGGATGTTCTGCAGATTTTTAAAGCGGGCATTATGGAGATTGCCGATTTATTTGTCATCAACAAGGCGGACCTTGATGGTGTCGGAAAACTGAAAGGCCTCCTGAAAGAGCTGGTCATGATGACGTCAAAAAACGATCAGCTAACGCCAATCATTAAAACGATTACAACCGAAAACAAAGGCATTGATAAATTATGGGAAAAAATCAATGAACATCATGATTATTTATACCGGACAGAAGCGGGTCAAAAACGCCGTAAACAGCAGCAGGAACAGGAAGTCTATGAACTGGTCCGTGAAGAAATCTGGCGGGAAGTCAAAGCATTTGCAGAGAAAACAAACGTTGATATACAAGCGGATGATGATCCATACAGACGTGCACAGGAAATTTTTAAAGACTGGAAGCAGGAAGGGGGCGGCTAAATGTCGAATGAGCAGGTTATATCTTCAGTGAAAGATTCCTACCTGGTGGAAAAGCGCCGAAATCAGATGATCAAAGGAGCCATTGTATTATTTAAGGAAAAAGGCTTTCACCGGACGACGACACGGGAGATCGCCAAAGAATCAGGATTCAGCATCGGAACGCTGTATGAATATATCCGGACGAAAGAAGATGTGCTGTTTCTGGTGTGTGATGCGATTTATGACCAGGTCAGGAACCGTCTTGAATCGGCAACTGACTGGGATAACCCATCTGTTGCTAAATTGGAGGAAATTGTTGCATCGTATTTCCGCCTGATGGACGACATGCAGGAGGAAATCATCATTATGTATCAGGAAGTCAAGTCGCTCAAACAAGAATCGAGGGAATATGTCATTAAGAAGGAGCGGGATATGGTGGCGATGCTGGAAAGGATGTTTACAGCATGCCTGCCTGAGACCATTGATGAACAAGACGTATCGCTTCTTGCCAACAATATTTTTGTTCAGGGACAGATGTGGGGATTCAGACGGTGGATGCTGCAAAAGCAATTCACATTGGAAGAGTACATTGAACGCCAAATTCACTTTCTGAAGCAATCTTTGTCAACAGATCATATGCAAAATGAAAAAACTGATCAAACACCTTAAGCAGGAGGGGTTCCATGGAACAAGTACAGATCTATAAACCGGTCAATCCGGTCCGGTTTGTAACGGCCTCGAGTTTATATGACGGACATGACGCCTCAATTAATATTATGCGCCGGATTCTTCAGGCGAGCGGGGCTGAAGTTGTTCATCTGGGGCATAACCGGTCCGTTGAAGAAGTCGTTTATGCAGCGATTCAGGAGGACGCTCAGGGAATTGCCATCTCATCCTATCAGGGCGGTCATGTGGAGTACTTCAAATACATGATTGATTTGCTTAACGAGCTGGGCGCCAGCCATATTAAGGTTTATGGCGGTGGCGGCGGCGTGATTATTCCGCATGAAATCAAAGAACTTGAGGATTATGGCATCTCACGTATTTTTTCACCGGACAATGGCCGTGAATTGGGATTGCAGGGCATGATCAACGGCATGATTGAAGAATGTGATGTCCTGCCCCCGGTTGACTTAAAAGAAGCTCAGGCAAAACTTGCAGACAGTGATCGGCAGTCCGTTGCACGCTTGATTTCTTATATTGAAAATCATGAGGATAGTGAAGAAAAACAGAGCTTAATGAAAAAGCTGCAGTCACAATCAAACAATGCACCGGTCCTCGGTATTACCGGAACAGGCGGGGCCGGAAAGAGCTCGCTGACAGACGAATTGATCCGCCGTTTTGTGAATGAAATACCGGAGAAAAAAATTGCCATCATTTCAATTGATCCGACCAAGAAGAAAACCGGCGGCGCCCTGCTCGGTGACCGTATCCGGATGAACGCAATTTTCACAGACCGCGTGTATATGCGTTCGCTGGCGACACGGGGATCGAGAACAGAACTATCTCACTCGCTTCAGGAAGTGCTCGATGTGCTTCGTGCTGCTCATTACGATTTCATTATTGTTGAAACAAGCGGAATTGGTCAGGGGGATGCAGCCATCACGGATGTCACCGATTTATCAATGTATGTCATGACGTCCGAGTTCGGTGCGCCATCACAGCTTGAAAAAATCGACATGATTGATTTTGCGGATTTTGTCGTGATCAATAAATATGAGCAAAAAGGGTCGGAAGATGCATTGAATCAGGTGCGGAAACAGTATCAGCGCAGCCATTTGCTATTCGGCGAGGACAAAGAAATGTTCCCGGTTTTCGGAACGATTGCCAGCCAATTTAATGATGCCGGTACAAACGCGCTGTTTGCATCCATGATTGATATGCTGAATGACCGATTTGACTGGGAGGAATCAGTTGACTTTGAGCGGCATAAAATAGCTGAGAAACAAAACATGATCATCACCAATGAACGGCGTCATTATTTGCGTGAAATTTCTCAGCATGTCCGCGGCTATCATGAAAATGCTGAAAAGCAGAGTGATTTGGCACGGAAACTTTACCAGCTTGAAGGGGCCAAAAATGTGCTCGATGATGAGGCGGATACTGACGTTATCGATGAGGCCATCCAATCACACCAAGACAAAATGGATCCTCCAGCCAAAAGAATGCTGGATTCATGGGATGACCTGCAGGAGCAGTACAGTGGCGACAAAATGACCTATAAAGTCCGCAACAAAGAAATTGAGATGGACCTTAAGATCGAATCCATTTCCGGTTTGAACATCCCGAAAGTCATCATGCCGAAGTATAAGGATTGGGGCGAACAGCTGCTTTGGCTGATGAAGGAGAATCTTCCGGGCTCATTTCCATATACGGCAGGCGTATTCCCGTTTAAACGCCAAGGGGAAGATCCGACACGTCAATTTGCCGGTGAAGGAACGCCGGAGCGCACGAACCGCCGTTTCCATTATCTGTCCAAAGACAGCGAAGCAAAGCGGCTGTCCACCGCGTTTGATTCGGTTACTTTATACGGGGAAGACCCGGCGCCAAGACCGGATATATACGGCAAAGTCGGGGAAAGCGGAGTCAGCATTTGTACACTCGATGACATGAAAAAGCTGTATGACGGTTTTGACCTGATTGATCCGAAAACGTCTGTATCCATGACAATTAATGGCCCGGCGCCAATTATTTTGGCTATGTTCTTTAACACGGCAATCGATCAGCAACTTGAAAAATTCAAAGAAGAAAACGACCGTGAGCCAAGCCGGGAAGAATATGAGAGTCTAAGGGATGAAACGATATCGGTTGCACGCGGCACAGTCCAAGCAGATATTTTAAAAGAAGATCAGGGCCAGAATACGTGCATTTTCTCAACAGAGTTTGCACTGAGAATGATGGGTGACATCCAACAGTATTTTATCGACAAAAATGTGCGCAATTATTACTCTGTGTCGATTTCGGGCTATCACATTGCAGAAGCAGGTGCAAACCCGATCACCCAGCTTGCTTTCACACTGGCTAACGGATTCACCTATGTGGAGTACTATTTAAGCCGTGGCATGGATGTCAATAAGTTTGCGCAGAACCTGTCGTTCTTCTTTTCCAACGGACTTGATCCGGAATATACGGTTATTGGCCGTGTAGCACGCCGTATCTGGGCGATTACCATGCGCGATAAATATGGCGCGGATGAGCGCAGTCAAAAATTGAAGTATCATATCCAGACATCAGGACGCTCCCTGCACGCACAAGAAATCGACTTTAATGATATCCGAACGACACTGCAGGCACTGCTTGCGATTCAGGACAATACGAATTCATTGCATACAAACGCTTACGATGAAGCAATCACGACACCGACTGAAGAATCTGTCAGGCGTGCGATGGCCATACAAATGATTATCAATAAAGAATTTGGCCTGACGAAAACGGAGAATTCATTGCAAGGGTCGTTTATCGTGGAAGAACTGACAGACCTTGTGGAAGAAGCAGTGTTGCAGGAGTTTGAAAAAATGAATGACCGCGGCGGTGTGCTTGGAGCTATGGAACGGCAATACCAGCGCGGGAAGATCCAGGAAGAATCACTGTATTATGAAGGCAAGAAACATTCCGGTGAGCTGCCGATCGTCGGAGTTAATACGTATGTGAACCCGAATCCCGCGTCAGCTGAGGAAATAAACTCCATGGAACTTGCCCGGGCATCCAAGGAAGAAAAAGAACATCAAATCAGTGAACTGCATAAATTTCAGGAGGCGAATAAAGCAGAAACAACAGCAGCTCTTAATCGCCTGAAGGACGTGGCTGCATCGGGCGGAAATATTTTTGCAGAATTAATGGAAACCGTAAAAGCGGCCAGCCTCGGTCAAATTACGAACGCCCTATATGAGGTCGGCGGTCAGTACAGAAGAAATATGTAATAGCAAATGTCGCATTAAAGGAACCGGCGAAACAGCCGGTTCCTTCTTAATGTGTGATTTTCAGAAACGTTGTATTGTAAAAGTCAGTTGTTGATGGCCTAAATCCATAAACTACGATGTAGTGCTATGTTGATTTCCGTTCCAGGCAGTCGCGCGCCTTAGGGCAACGCTTCAGCCTTCTCGGAAAAAGGCCGCTGCAAAATTAATCATGATTTATTATTGTTTATGCTGGCATATTGCACCTGTTTTTGTTTATAATGAATGGTACGATTTATCAATATATATCATTCAGGCGACAAGGCCTGATTAAGAAACTCATAAAAAAGGGAGTGCGGTATCGTGAGCTTGAAAGAATACAGCCGCGAAGAGCTTGAAGTAAGGTCAATGCTTGAATTGTCCAATGAATATTTACTTGAACAGCAGCAAGCGCAGAATTTCAACGATCTTTTTAATAAAGTAGCCGAATTAAAAGGTTTGACTGAAGAACAGAAACAGGAATACATTGCGCAGTTTTATACAGATCTGACAATTGACGGAAGGTTTTTGACAATCAGCTCCGGCATCTGGGGACTGAAGCGCTGGTATCCGGTTGAGCAAATGGATGAAATCATACACACCGCTCCGAAAAAGAAGAGCAAGAAAAAGGCAAAGAAGAAAAAGGAAGAAGAAAAGCCGCGTGAAGAGCCTGAGGAACCTGCTGAGTCATCCCTCGATGACACGGGAGATAATGTTGAAGTCCTGACCGACACGTTTGATGATGAAGTGTTGGATGAAACGCAAGAGCTTGGCGAAGGTGAAGGTTTTGATGACGAACATGATGAAGCAGATGAAGATTTTGATGAGGAAGAAGAGGAAAGTGAAGAAGAGGAAAATGAGGAAAAAGAAAATAAATAAAACCGCTGCTTGACTTTTTAATGACCGATGAGTAAAATTTTTATTGGGCTCGCTAAATTTATAAACGGTCAGCGCTCCCCCTATATTAAAAGGGGGAGCGCTTTTATTTTTGCAGGTAATATCAAAATTGTGTGTGTCATGTTTAACGATTAACGAACGATATAACCTAATCACAGTGTCATAGTGAACAATTAAATTCTTTGGAAAGAAGAGGGATGAATCATTGACTAAGTATATTTTTGTGACTGGCGGTGTTGTTTCTTCATTAGGAAAAGGGATAACGGCCGCGTCACTTGGCAGATTGTTAAAAAATCGGGGACTGAAGGTAACCATTCAAAAGTTCGATCCGTATATTAATGTCGATCCGGGGACGATGAGCCCTTACCAGCACGGTGAGGTCTTCGTTACAGAAGACGGTGCTGAGACTGATCTTGATTTGGGACATTATGAGCGATTCATTGATATCAACTTGAATAAATACAGCAATATCACAACAGGTAAAGTGTATTCCAGCGTCATTAAGAAAGAACGGCGCGGCGACTACCTTGGCGGAACTGTTCAAGTGATTCCGCATATTACAAATGAAATTAAAGAGCAGGTTTTCCGGGCAGGGCAGGCGACAAAAGCTGATGTTGTCATAACGGAAATCGGCGGCACTGTCGGGGATATCGAATCGCTGCCATTTCTGGAAGCCATACGGCAAATCAAAAGTGATATCGGCCGGGAACATGTCATGTATATCCATTGTACACTTGTTCCATATATTAAAGCAGCAGGCGAGGTTAAAACGAAACCGACCCAGCATAGTGTGAAAGAATTGCGTTCATTGGGTATTCAGCCGGATGTGATTGTGCTGCGTTCGGAATTGCCGATCAGTGAAGAAATGAAAGAAAAAATTGCACTGTTTTGTGATACAGATAAAGAAGCCGTTATCGAGATGCTTGACGCGGATACATTATATCAGGTACCGATTGCACTGCAGGAACAGAATCTGGACCAGCTGACCTGTGACCACCTTGGACTGAACTGTGATGAAGCGGATATGCGTGAGTGGGAAGACCTGCTTTCCAGTGTGCGTCACTTGCCTAATACGACCGTCATTGGTCTTGTCGGGAAATATGTCGAACTCCCGGATGCCTACCTGTCTGTTGTTGAAGCATTAAAACATGCCGGTTTTTCATACGATGCCGACGTTCAAGTGAAATGGATCAATTCTGAAAAACAAGACAAAGCGTCTATCAAAAAAGAACTCGAGGAAGTGGATGGCATATTGGTGCCCGGCGGTTTTGGCGATCGCGGCATTGACGGGAAAATCGAAGCCATCCGGTACGCCCGTGAAAATAAAAAGCCATTTTTCGGAATTTGTCTTGGTATGCAGCTGGCGACAGTCGAGTTTGCCCGGAATGTCATGGGACTGGAAAATGCGCATTCTGCTGAAATTGATCCCGATACCCCATATCCGATCATTGATTTATTGCCGGAACAGAAAAACATTACCGAAATGGGAGGCACATTGCGGCTTGGCAGCTATCCATGCAAATTAATGGAAGGGACAAAAACGAAACAAGCATATGGCAATGAAGACCTTGTCTATGAACGTCATCGCCACCGTTATGAATTCAATAATGACTACAGGGAGCAGTTGCGCGCGAACGGTATGTATCTTTCCGGTACAAGCCCTGATGACAGATTGGTGGAAACAATCGAGCTGGCAGACCATCCCTGGTTTGTAGCGTGTCAGTTTCATCCTGAATTCAAATCGCGGCCGACCCGTCCGCAGGCATTGTTTGAAGGCTTTGTCGGTGCAGCATCGCAAACATAACATGTCATCTATAAAAATTAGATGCTTGCAGCAAGACCTGTAATTAAGGGCAGCACTTCATTGCCCTCTTTTATCCAGGTCTTGTTTTGATAAGCACATTTATTATTGTTATCTTTTTATATATTCGTTCTTTAAAAAGAAGGAATTTCAGAATTTTACTAGAATATTTATAATTAAGCAACTTTAATTGGATGATTTTTCTATCGCGGGAGGTGACCTATGACAAAAGAAATATTGGTTGTCGATGATCAGCCGGCCATTCGCATGTTGCTGCAGGAAGTTTTGAAAGGCGAAGGTTACGAGGTGGCACTGGCTGAAACAGGCAAAGAGGCACTTGATAAAGTATATGCCGGATCGTATGATTTGCTTATTCTCGACTACAAATTACCGGTTGTGGATGGTGTACAGGTTTTAAGACAACTGGAAAATGATCAAGTCCCCCTTCCGGCAATTGTTATGAGCGGTTTAGCCGAAGAAGTGAGAACAGAATCGCTGCAATTCAACCTGGTAAAAGAAGTGTTTGCGAAACCGTTTAATATCCAGGAAATCAGTGGTTTTGTACAGAAAGTGATTTAAGAGGCTTCAAAAAGTCCGGTAACGGTGTCTATCAAAACATGGGAGTTTTGAATACAGACTTTAATAATAGTTTTTGGATTTATCATTATCATCATAAAGCGAATCTTCAATCAGTGGGGGTCTTACTGCCAGTTACATGCGGGATAAATATAGGGTTGAAAGCAGCAGATTTTTCTGCTGTTTTTCTAACTTTTTACACGGGCAAACAATCTGTTATGAAGGTTGCGCCATCCAGCTCTTGTTGGTATTCTTATAATGTAAAGAATTATTTGTTATGATGGAAAGAACAATTTGTTGCCGGTGTCTAAAGGCACCTGAGCGTGAAAAATAAGAAAGCGGGGGTAACCGATGAAATTTTTCCTGGATTCAGCAAGTATTGATGATATCCGTTCTGCCAATGAGCTTGGTATTCTGGCAGGTGTCACAACCAACCCAAGTCTTGTCTCTAAAGAAGGCGTGTCATTTCACGACCGATTAAAGGAGATTACGGATGAAGTTTCCGGTTCAGTGAGCGCAGAAGTTATCTCAGAAGATGCAGAAGGTATGATTAAAGAAGGTAAGGATCTTGCGGCGATTGCACCGAATATTACGGTCAAGGTTCCGATGACGCCGGAAGGTCTGAAAGCTGTCAAAGCATTCAGCGAGTTAAATATTAAAACAAATGTGACCTTGATTTTCAACGCTAATCAAGCACTCTTGGCAGCGCGGGCCGGTGCTTCATACGTTTCACCGTTCCTCGGCAGGCTGGATGATATCGGTCATGACAGTATGGACCTTATTGCAACGATTAGGGAGATATTTGATGTCCATGGCATCGGATCCGAAATTATTGCTGCATCGATCAGGAATCCGCTGCATGTAACAGATGCGGCTATGAATGGTGCGCATATTGCGACCATTCCATATAAAGTGCTCGGTTCTCTGGTTAAACATCCATTAACCGATCAGGGTATTGAAAAATTCCTTGCAGACTGGAATAATCAAAAATAAATGCATAAAACTGGAAAAAACGTCCAAATTAAGAAGGATGGCAAATGCGACTGGCCAGGTTAGAAGTGTACGACGTCAAGAAGCGGGGTGCTGCAATTGCAAAAAATTTTAATTGAAGGCGGGCATGCATTAAAGGGCAAAGTACGGATCAATGGAGCGAAGAACAGTGCTGTTGCCTTATTGCCTGCTGCGCTTTTAGCCGATTCACACGTCATGATTGAGGGCCTCCCCAACATATCAGATGTATACACACTTGGTGATTTACTGGAAGAAATAGGCGGAAAAGTCAGCTGGGACGGGCAGACGGTGCATATCGATCCGGAAAACATGGTGTCGATGCCGCTTCCAAATGGAAAAGTGAAAAAGCTCAGAGCGTCCTATTATTTTATGGGAGCCATGCTTGGCAAATTCAATCAGACAGTGATCGGACTTCCGGGCGGCTGTCATTTGGGCCCGCGCCCGATTGATCAGCATATAAAAGGATTTGAGGCCCTTGGAGCTGAGGTGACCAATGAACAAGGTGCCATCTATATTCGCGCCAATGAACTGCGGGGCGCGAGAATTTACCTTGATGTAGTCAGTGTAGGCGCCACAATCAATATCATGCTGGCTGCTGTGAAGGCTAAAGGCAAAACAATCATTGAAAATGCCGCCAAAGAGCCTGAAATCATTGATGTTGCCACACTCTTGACGAATATGGGAGCCAACATTAAAGGGGTTGGAACAGATGTGATTCGGATTGAAGGTGTCCCATCACTGCATGGCTGTCAGCATACGATTATTCCTGACCGGATTGAAGCGGGGACCTATGCAATAGCTGCAGCAGCGCAGGGCAGCGAAGTGATCATTGATAACGTGATTCCACAGCATCTTGAACCGGTATTGGCAAAAATGGAAGAGATGGGTGTCACAGTTGAGCAGAATGATGAACAATTATATATTGCACCGAAGCAGCCTCTCAAAAGCGTTGATGTTAAAACATTGGTTTATCCGGGATTCCCGACAGATTTGCAGCAGCCGTTTACATCTTTATTGACCAAAGCTGTCAACACAGGTGTTATAACGGATACAATTTACGCCTCACGTTTAAAACATATTGACGAATTACGGCGGATGAATGCAACTATCAAAGTTGAGGGCGGCTCGGTCATTGTTAACGGCCCTGTCCAGCTGGAAGGTGCCCGTGTACAGGCGAGTGATCTGCGTGCTGGTGCTTCACTTATCATTGCCGGGCTGATGGCAAATGGGATTACCGAAATCACCGGTGTGGAACATATTGACCGCGGCTATGACAAAATAACCGAAAAACTGAACAGCCTGGGCGCCAATATATGGCGTGAAGAAATGAATGAACAAGAAATAAAACAAATTCAGGACTCCTGACAGGGATGTTTCTGTCGATTTAGACCGAAAACGAAATAACAGAGAAAACACCTCCATATGTAAATCCTTTTGGGATGAGGATATTTTAATATAAAGGAGAGGGAAATATGGAAAGAAGTTTATCGATGGAACTTGTCCGTGTCACTGAAGCAGCAGCACAATCTTCTGCACGCTGGATGGGCCGCGGGCAAAAGAATGAAGCGGATGACGCTGCGACAACAGCTATGCGTGATGTTTTTAATACGATTCCGATGCAGGGTACAGTTGTCATCGGTGAAGGTGAAAAGGACGAAGCACCGATGTTGTATATTGGTGAAAAGCTCGGTACCGGATCCGGCCTGGAAGCAGACGTTGCAGTTGATCCGGTGGAAGGCACGAATATCGTTGCTCAAGGAACATGGAACGCACTTGCCGTTCTTGCGATTGCCGATAGAGGTAAAATGCTGCATGCGCCTGACATGTATATGAAAAAAATTGCCGTCGGCCCTGAAGCTGTAGGGGAAGTCGATATTAATGCATCAACTATTGATAACTTAAAAGCAATCGCCAAAGCAAAAAACAAAAACGTTGAAGATGTCCTGGCAATTGTGCTTGACCGGCCGCGTCATACTGAATTAATCAAGGAAATTCGCGAAGCCGGCGCACGCATCAAACTCATTCCGGATGGTGATGTGGCTGCTGCCATGAACACTGCTTTTGAAGATACAGGCGTCGATGTTTTAATGGGGATTGGCGGCGCCCCTGAGGGTGTCCTCAGTGCAGCTGCGCTTAAATGTCTTGGCGGGGAAATCCAGGGAAAACTGGTTCCGTCCAATGATGCAGAAATTGAACGATGCAAAAAAATGGGCATCGATGACCTTGAAGAAGTTTACCATATGGATGATTTCTGCGGCGGAGATGATGCTATTTTTGCAGCAACGGGCATCACAGATGGTGAGCTCTTGCAGGGTGTTCAATTTAAGGGAACTAAGGCAACAACACAATCAGTTGTTATGCGTGCCAAAAGCGGGACCGTCCGATTCATCGATGGCGAGCACAGCCTGAAGAAAAAACCAAACCTTGTCATTCAGCCTTAGAGTGCGTGTTTAAAAAGGAGGATGAAAAGGACCGACGTGTCATTTTCACCGGACTTTTTGAACAACCTCTTAAACATACTATTCTAATAGGAAGCCAAATTGCCCATTGGCTTCCTTAACTTTCCCCACTTTATGTTTCAGCCGAAAAAATGTCTGTCATAGTATTGAATATCAAGCCGGAAAAAGGTATGATGGATATGTTTATTATTCGGGGTGTGCGGCAATGATAATTGTAATATAGAGAAACTTCCATTCTAGCTCCTTGCAAACTCTTCCTATCGTTTTAAACTGACCATTCACATAGAAAGAGAAACATTCACAATTAATTTCATATATAAAATTGGGTCCAAGCAGGATTTGCTCGGACAATCTTCAAAAATAAATAGGTGTGGTGATTTATTTAATGGCAGACTTAACAATTTCCCATCTGGAGACATTAAACCTAAAGGAGATTTATGCTCTGGCTCGGGAATACAAAGTATCCTACTATGCAAAACTGACAAAAAAAGAACTAATTTTTTCTATTTTAAAAGCTCAAGCTGAAAAAGACGGATTTTTATTTATGGACGGCATTCTGGAAATCATTCCTTCAGAAGGTTTTGGCTTTCTTCGCCCAATCAATTATTCCCCGAGTGCAGAAGATATTTATATTTCCGCATCACAAATCCGCCGTTTTGATTTAAGAAATGGGGATAAAGTATCCGGCAAAGTCCGTCCGCCAAAAGAAAATGAACGCTATTACGGCCTGCTTCATGTGGATGCGGTAAACGGTGAAGACCCGGAGACGTCGAAAGAACGCGTGCATTTCCCGGCACTGACTGCATTGTATCCGGACAGGCATATGGGCTTGGAGCGTGAGACGAAAAATTTATCGACCCGAATTATCGATCTGATGACACCGGTCGGCTTTGGTCAGCGCGGGTTGATTGTTGCACCGCCAAAAGCCGGTAAAACAATGCTCTTAAAAGAGGTTGCCAACAGCATTACGGCGAACCATCCCGAATCCAAACTGATCATTCTGCTTGTGGATGAGCGCCCTGAAGAAGTAACCGATATTGAGCGTTCTGTCGACAACGATGTTGATGTGGTCAGTTCAACATTTGATGAAGTTCCGGAAAATCATATTAAAGTCTCTGAACTTGTTCTGGAACGTGCGATGCGCCTGGTGGAACATAAGCGCGATGTCATCGTATTGATGGACAGCATCACACGGCTTGCCCGTGCATATAATCTGGTCATTCCTCCAAGCGGTAGGACACTTTCCGGCGGGATTGATCCGGCAGCATTCCACCGGCCCAAACGTTTCTTTGGTGCAGCCCGGAATATCGAGGAAGGCGGCAGTTTCACCGTCCTGGCAACGGCCTTGATTGACACGGGATCGAGAATGGATGATGTTATCTATGAAGAGTTTAAAGGGACAGGCAATATGGAACTGCATTTGGACCGCAGTCTTGCCGAACGCCGCATCTTCCCGTCGATTGATATACTGAAATCGGGGACCCGGAAAGAGGAGTTGCTGGTTTCCAAAGAGCATCTTGACAAAATCTGGGCAATCCGTAAAACGATGCAGGACTCGCATAATTTCTTAGACCGTTTCCTGAAACGTCTCAGATCAACGAAAAACAACATGGAATTCTTCCAGCAGATGGAGGAAGAAATGAAGCGCAAAGGAACCAAAACTTAAATGTACTGCCAATGAATGACTATTGCAATCATACACTTGCGCTGTTATAATTCTTTAAGTGAGTTAAGATTAGATAACGTCCTGAGCAAAAGCTCTGACAATAACTCTGAATGCATAAGGATTCAGGGCAAAAAGGAGTGGACAGAAATGAAAAACGAAATTCATCCGGAATACAGAAACGTTGTTTTCTTGGACACAAGTTCAGATTATAAATTTCTGAGCGGGTCAACACAAAATTCCGAAGAAACAATTGAATGGGAAGACGGAAACACGTATCCATTGATCCGTGTCGAAATCAGCTCAGCTTCACACCCATTCTACACCGGCAAGCAAAAAGCCGACAAAGTCGGTGGACGTGTCGACCGATTCAAGAAAAAATATAATATGAAGTAAAAAGTGACGTGTGCTTGATTAGCGGCGACATGTGTAAGCAAGAAACCGCAGAACGGTGTTTTTTTCCGTTCGGAGTGTTTATTGCTTACGTCACGAGCCGCTAGCACGCGGAACTGGATTGAAGTAAAAAGCTGAGGCAAAATCACATGGAATCCATGTAAAAACAGGCAATATGTCTAAACGTTGCCTGTTTTTTTCGCTTTTATAACCCTATAAAATCTGCTCTTTTCTTAAAGGTTGTTGTTTTTAACAAATTTATTTATTAAGCAACTGCGACTGCCAATTGGACCGGAACAGGCATGGTATCAACATTAACCGGTTCGGGCATGATATCAACCGGAATGATGGTCATATCAATCAGAGAGGACCGCCTCTTATGGAAATGCAGGCTGCTATGTTCTAAAAGCAACATCATATATGAAAAGAACCTAAGATGATGAAAAATGCCATGTACATAATAAAAATACAACCTGGAAGGGAGCCCGGCCCATGTATGTGATGAATCATAGCGGATGGCTGGAAGTCATTTGCGGCAGCATGTTTTCCGGAAAGTCAGAAGAATTAATAAGGCGCGTCCGCCGTGCCACATACGCCCATTTATCAGTGCGCGTCTTTAAACCGGTCGTTGATGACAGATATTCTGATGAATCAGTTGTTTCGCACAATGGGACTTCAATTATTGCGCGTCCTGTAAAACATTCTGCCAATATACTGGAATACGTTGAGAATAAGCAAATAGATGTTGTCGGTATTGATGAGGCGCAATTTTATGATAATAATGTCGTAACAGTTGCCAATGAACTGGCAAATAAAGGAATCCATGTCATCGCTGCCGGTCTTGATACTGACTTTCGCGGAGAGCCGTTTGGTCCAATGCCGGAATTGATGGCACAAAGTGAATCCATTTCTAAATTGAATGCAATTTGTCCCATTTGCGGTTCGCCCGCCAGCCGCACCCAGCGATTAATCAATGGCAAGCCTGCGTCGTATGATGATCCGGTTATAATGGTTGGTGCATCTGAGTCTTATGAACCGAGGTGCCGTCATCACCACGATGTACCGAATAAACCCGATAATAAGAACGGCGGACAAGCCATAAGCGAAGTTTCCGAGTAAAAAGAGTGCTAAAGCGCTCTTTTTTTAGGCTCATTTAGCGGTTGAATCATCTCAGGTAGATGCAAGCCCTGCCGTACTCCGGCATCTTTTGACCTCCCCCTATGAGTGTATTATAATTAGATTGTTAATCGAAATGAGGTGAACGCCGTGTTAGAACGTCTGCAATCTTTGGAAAACCGTTATGATAAATTGAATGAATTACTCAGTGATCCTGAGGTAATAAGTGATACGACTAAACTGCGTGAGTATTCAAAGGAACAGTCCGATCTTGAAGAGGTCGTGCAGGTTTACCGCACGTATCAAGATGTTGAACAGCAATTAAAAGATACAAAAGAAATGCTTGAAGACGAATCAGATGATGAAATGCAGGACATGGCAAAAGCTGAGATTGAAGAGCTTTCCGAGAAAAAAGAGGAACTGGAGGAAAGACTTAAGGTTCTGCTCTTGCCTAAAGACCCAAATGATGAGAAAAACGTATTTATGGAAGTCCGCGGTGCAGCGGGCGGCGATGAAGCGGCGCTGTTTGCCGGTGATTTATACCGCATGTATGCAAAATATGCAGAAGCACATGGCTGGAAGATTGATGTCGTTGAGGCGACCTCAACCGGAGTCGGCGGATATAAAGAAATCATTTTCATGGTAAATGGCACTGGTGCTTATTCCAAACTGAAATATGAAAACGGGGCACACCGCGTTCAGCGTGTACCCGAAACTGAGTCCGGCGGCCGTATTCATACGTCAACTGCAACGGTAGCTGTTTTGCCTGAAGCGGAAGATGTGGAAGTGGACATCAATGAAAAAGATATTCGTGTTGATACATTTGCTTCAAGCGGTCCGGGCGGCCAAAGCGTCAACACGACCATGTCTGCTGTGAGGCTTACTCACGATCCGACCGGCATCGTCGTTTCCTGTCAGGATGAAAAGTCACAGATTAAAAATAAAGAAAAAGCGATGAAAGTGCTTCGGGCACGAATTTATGACAAATTCCAGCAAGAGGCGCAGGCAGAAATTGACGAGAACCGCAAATCAGCTGTTGGTACCGGTGACCGTTCGGAACGGATCCGCACGTATAATTTCCCGCAGACCCGTGTAACGGACCATCGCATCGGCCTGACGATTCAAAAACTTGATCAGGTCATGGAAGGCAAACTGGATGAGTTCATCGATGCCCTGCTGATGGAAGAGCAAGCGCAGAAACTCGAAGAAATTGGTGAATAAACCTTGAAAACAGAAATGAAACAACATGAAGTCCTGCGACGGGCTTCTCTTTTTTTAGAAGAAAATAATCGAGAGCCAAAAATGGCCGAACTACTACTGCAGCATTATCTTGGCGTATCCCGGTCAAAATTTTTCACGATGATGAATGAGGAAGTGCCTGAAAGTGTGTTAAACCAATTTCACCATGCCCTCACTGAGCATGCGGAAACAGGTGTCCCATTTGAGCATATCACGGGCTTCGCATCGTTCTATAGCCGGGATTTTCTTGTGAATGAATATACGCTGATTCCCCGCCCTGAGACAGAAGAACTCATTGCGTACGTGGTGCAGACAGCCTCGGCTGAACCAATGAGGATCGCTGACATTGGAACGGGCAGCGGTATTATTGCTATAACGCTGGCACTTGAACTGCCACAAGCGATAGTCTATGCGACCGATATTTCCAAAGAAGCACTCAAGCTGGCAGAAAAAAATGCGGCGCGATTGGGTGCTGATATTACTTTTCTTGAAGGGGATTACCTGGAGCCGCTGATCGATCACAAGATTACGACAGATTTGATCATCTCCAACCCGCCATACATCAGCCCTGATGAAAAAATGCTGCTTTCCGATACAGTGAAAAATTTTGATCCCAAAGAGGCTCTTTTTGCAGAAGATAATGGCCTGGCTGCCTATAAAGCAATTATCAGGCGGCTCCGTGATACGCTAAACCAAAATGGCGGTAATGTATTGTTTGAAATCGGGCACCGGCAAGGAAGCGATGTGCAGGGTTTGTTGCAAACAGCGATACCGGAAATGGATGTTTCCGTTATCCGGGATATAAATGGCAAGCAACGAATAGTCCACGGCTTCTGTGACAGCCTGGCTTCGGATAAATGATAGTTTGACTGTGGCCATCACATGGGGACAGCGATTCCGCCCCCCTGTCCGAAAAATTGATAGATTCATAGTATGAAGTGAGGAACCTCTGTCCATAATGGTTGATAAATCAGTTTGGAGAGGGGCTTTTGTAATGTGGAAGTTGGCAGTGTCAGCTATTATTATTATGATTATTGTTTTTGCTATGCCGGTTAAAACTATTAGCGAAGAAAAAGGATATAGTGCTTCATCCGAAATTAAGGTCATTCCGGATGAGGCGATTCGATTACGTATTTTAGCCAACAGTGATAGTGAGAAAGATCAGGCTTTGAAACGAAAAGTCCGGGATGAGGTTAATGAAGTCATTACCGGATGGGTGGACCAGATGACAGACATCAATGACGCACGCAAACTGATTGAAGCACGCATTCCGAAGATCAGGAACATCGCAGGCAATGTATTGAAAGCGGAAAATAAGGAGCAGACTTTAGAGGTTGAATACGGTAAAAATGTTACATTTCCAGCAAAGCTATACGGTTCTTATATGTATCCGCCCGGTGAATATGAAGCTGTATTGATAACGCTTGGTGAGGGCAAGGGGTCTAATTGGTGGTGTGTGTTGTTCCCGCCGCTCTGTTTTCTCGATTTTTCAAATGGCACCAGTGTGGCAGAAGCGGAAACAGCCGATGCCGATGAGGAGCCGGATGAAGAACAAGAGGAGGCTGAGGTTAAATTTTTTCTATTTGAATGGTTCAGCTAAGTCATAGATTGTCTAATTTCTGCATAATGTACTGACAAAGGCATTTTGCAGACCAACTTTCTGAATTTAAAACAGGCATATATTCTAATGATAGAGGTGAAAAAAATGGAATTGATTGCAGCGAATTACGCCTCCGAAGAAAAGCTGAATACATTTTTGCAACATAATAAGGATGTCGAGCGGGAGCAATTGCTGGAAAAAGGTTATGTCGTTGAACTGAAAGGAACTATTGAGGGCTGCTTTGTGATGGATGCTGTTGATGAAGATGTTTACTGGCTGAAGCAGCTTTATATCACTAAAAGTGCAGCGGCGTCCTTACCGGTCTTATTGGAATCTATTTTAGCCCTTGCAAAAGAAAAGCAGGCGAAGGAAGTATTTGTCCACAGTCATCAGCCAATGGTTGATATAGTACTCGAATCGTTGCAGTTTTACCCGCAAAAAGAGAATGCCTTAGTGCATGCCCCTCCGGAAAAAGAAGGATATTGGTGGACATATAATGTTTCATGAGTGAGGACCTGCTTTTAACAGGGATCTGAGAAAGATATATGGAAATCAGTTGCCCAGTTC
Organism: Lentibacillus amyloliquefaciens; assembly: GCF_001307805.1. Taxonomy (GTDB): domain Bacteria; phylum Bacillota; class Bacilli; order Bacillales; family Amphibacillaceae; genus Lentibacillus; species Lentibacillus amyloliquefaciens. Next base: position 3,114,564 of record NZ_CP013862.1, read on the forward strand.
AATGAAAGTTGATAAAACCGTATTTATGCACAACAAGCTGTGGATAGCTTGTTGAAAACAAGTTGATAAGCTTGTGACGTTATACACAGTGTTGTGGAAAACCGAATGTTTAACAATGTGAAGACTGAAGTTGATGAATGAACAACCCTTTTACAGCGATCTTGAAAAATAATACAGTTTCTAATTTTTAAGTTGTGGATAGCCTGTGGAAAAATTTCTGTCAGGCTATTTTTTGTGTGGATAAAGTTTTGCTGAAATCACCTTTTTAAGCATTACCGCCAAGAGAAGCAGGATTATAATACTTTAACAAAGTATGAAAATCGATTAGGATAAATTGAGAAGTATATTTACAGATGGATAACCCGTCTAACTTAAAGCTAAACGAGAAAGAGGGACAACAGTCATGCAGACAACACGCATGTTTATTGATCAGGAAAGCCCAACAACAGAAGCGCTCCGTGAAGCGTCGGCACTATTACGGGATGGTCAAACAGTGGCTTTTCCGACTGAGACGGTTTATGGGCTCGGAGCAGATGCCACCAGTAAGGAAGCTGTATCAGGGATTTTTCGAGCAAAAGGCAGACCTGAAGATAATCCGCTAATCGCACATGTTGCCACAAAAAAACAGCTGAGAAGTCTGGTCACCTCACTTCCGGCAGCTGCTGAAAAGCTGATTAATAAGTTTACACCAGGGCCGTTGACACTGGTTTTGCCAAGCAATGGCACTTGTGCGGAAAACGTGACAGCAGGATTATCCACAATTGGGGTGAGAATACCTGATCATCCCGTTGCCCAGGCTTTATTGAAAGCGTGCGACCTGCCACTTGCAGCGCCGAGTGCCAATATTTCCGGAAAGCCTAGCCCGACAACGGCTGATCATGTCTGGTCAGATCTTCAGGGTAAAATTGCCGGACTGATTGATGGCGGTGCGACTGGCGTTGGTGTCGAGTCGACGGTCATTGATTGTACACAGGAAATACCGGTTATCCTTAGGCCGGGCGGTATTACAAAAGAACAGCTTGAAGCTGAAATCGGGGAAGTAATGGTTGATCCGGCATTGGCCAGCACAACGGAGGAGCCCAAAGCACCGGGCATGAAATATACGCACTATGCACCGGATGTTCCGATGTGGCTGGTAGCAGGAACTCCTGAAAATATTCAGGCTGTTATTGAAAAAGAGCGGAGCAGCAAGAAGCGAATCGGTGTGATGGCAAGTATAGAAACAGCGGAAAAACTCGATGCCGACCGGATCATAACGCTCGGCTCTGATTTACGGGAAATCGCTGCCTCCCTGTATGATGCTTTGCGTATTTTTAAAAATGAAGATGTTGATTTGATTTTATGTGAATCATTTCCACGGACCGGCATCGGGCAGGCGATTATGAATCGTCTGGAAAAAGCAGCTGTGGAATTTGTGGAGGTTTAGTAATTTTATCCACATGTGCACAAATATAAGCGGTGCATATCTTTCCTTGGACTGGCATAGATTTTAACAGTATGTCCAAGGGGGATTGCTGATGCCGACTGCTCATTTAGGTGACATTGTATCATTAATGTTTATGGCAATTGCATTAGGGATGGATGCTTTTTCTGTCAGCCTCGGCATGGGAATGCAGAAGATCAGATTGAAGCGGATTGCCATTGTTGGTGTGATTATCGGGCTGTTTCATATGATCATGCCATTTCTCGGTATCGTGCTGGGCAATTTTATTTCTAGTCAAATCGGCGGCTATGCAACTCTCGCCGGTGGGCTCCTGCTTGTGGGAATCGGTGCTCAAATGGTTTTCTCCTCCTTTAACCACGAATCACAAAGGCTCGCGCAGCCCGTCGGAATCGGCTTGGTATTTTTCGCACTGAGTGTTAGTCTCGACAGCTTCTCAGTCGGTCTCAGCCTTGGTTTGTCGGAAGTACAAACGGTCATCGCTCTGTTGTTATTTGGAACAGCAAGTATGGCGCTGACATGGACAGGCATGATTTTGGGACGAAAAATGCGCGGTTTACTCGGCGTCTACAGTGAGATGCTAGGCGGCAGCATCCTCTGCGGGTTTGGCTTACATATATTATTTGGCTGAAATCAAATCGGCTGAAATTGTCACAAAATCGGCTCAAGTTCACAATATTTCCTCTTAAGTCGTCACATATTTTCCATGAATACCCAATCCGTTAAAACCCATCTATAGCTGCAGCTTTTTTCCTGAATTTTTTCTGACAACGGTACCATTCTATGATATAGTTTAGGGTAGGATGTGATTATCCCATATCGGAGGTCCCCATGAAGATTTTGTTTGTATGTACAGGAAATACATGCCGAAGCCCGATGGCACAAGCATTGTTAAAAGAGAGGCACCCTGAAGCAGACGTGCAATCGGCGGGTATTTTTGCTGCGTCGAATCAACGTCCGAATGATCACGCAGCAGCTGCGTTGAAACAAGATGGGATTACTTTGGAGACAAAATCGCAACCGGTCAGCGACGGATTGCTGAAATGGGCAGACCTGGTTCTCACCATGACAACACAGCATAAACAGTCACTGATTATAGAGCATCCTGATTTCCAGGATAAGTATTACACATTAATTGAGTACGTATCCAACTCGGATAAACAGATTTGGGAAGAGTTAAAGCAGCTTTATGCTGATTATGTGGAAAAAAGATCACAATTCATTTATAAGAACCGGCTTAAAATGGATGTAAACCAACTTGAACGCAAATTGAATGACCATTTACAGGATGACTGGGAAAAAATTCAAAAACTCAAATCCAGTCTGGTCAATTATGATATTTCAGACCCGTTCGGCGGTGATTTGAGTATCTATCAAAAAACAAAGAACGAGCTGAAAAACCATATTGAAGCACTTGCCAAAAAGATTGATAGCACATGAGTAAATCGGACATCAAGAAGGGCTGGTTAGATGATGAAGGTTATTATAACAGCAGACCATGCAGGCACGACGATACGGAATGAAGTGAAACAGTTGCTGGATGAGATGGCGATTCAATATGAGGATGCCGGATGTTCATGTGAGCATTCTGTGGACTTCCCGGATTATGCATTGCCTGCAGCAGAGCGGGTCGCAAGCGGTGAATTTGACCGCGGGATTTTTATTTGCGGAACGGGTATTGGTATGTCGATTGCTGCGAATAAGGTAAAAGGCATCCGAGGTGCTTTGGTCAGTGATGTGTTCAGCGCCAAGCTGACGCGTCAGCATAATGACTCAAATGTACTTGCGATGGGTGAGCGTGTTATCGGACCGGGACTCGCGCGTGAAATTGTCAAAACATGGCTGGAGACTGAATTCGATGGTGGCCGGCATGAAACTCGTATTGGAAAAGTGACCGCCTATGAAAATAACGAAACCAGCAAGGCCAGGTGAGGTATAATGGATCTCCAAACTCAAGTCATGCAGGATGTTAAAGTTATTTCCAATGAATGGCGGAAAAGTGACTATTTGAATGCAGGAGACGTATTTGTTCTTGGCTGCTCAACCAGTGAAGTGGCCGGTGAGAAAATTGGAACCGCCGGGAGTGAAGAACTAGCCGCTGTTCTTTTCGATGAATTGACAGCTCTACAAGCCGAAACAGGCATTCAGATCGCTTTTCAATGCTGTGAACATCTAAATCGCTCGCTGGTAGTGGAAAAGGAAACGATGCAGGAGCAGGGTCTGACGGAGGTTTCGGCTATTCCTGTACCGCGCGCCGGCGGATCGATGGCGTCATTTGCCTATAAAAATTTGAAAAACCCGGTCGTTGTTGAATCAATCAAAGCGGACAGCGGTCTTGACATTGGTGAAACTATGATCGGCATGCATTTGAAACCGGTTGCCGTCCCGCTCAGGTTCAACCAGCGCAGCATTGGCAATGCCCGGGCTTCTGTCGCGCGGACACGTCCGAAATTAATCGGCGGACAGCGGGCTGTGTACGACCGCGAAACAGCAGAAAATATGTGAGAATAGTTTTACCCGTCTAACGCTGCTATACCCAATTAATATATAGCAAACTATTACTATACTGGGAGGAATTACATATGGAACATTTAAAGCAGACCGATTACGAATTGTATGAAGCAATAGAGGCGGAGAAAACGCGCCAGCAGGAAAATATTGAACTGATTGCGTCTGAAAATTTCGTCTCCGATGCCGTTATGGAAGCGATGGGCTCGGTGCTTACCAATAAGTATGCTGAGGGCTACCCGGGCAAACGCTACTATGGAGGCTGTGAGCATGTCGATGTGGCAGAAAATCTGGCACGTGACCGGGCAAAAGAGCTATTCGGTGCTGGACACGCCAATGTCCAGCCGCATTCAGGCGCACAGGCGAATATGGCTGTCTATTTTTCCGTTTTGGATCCGGGCGACACCATTCTTGGCATGAATTTGAACCATGGCGGCCATTTAACACATGGCAGCCCGGTTAACTTCAGCGGAAAGCTTTACAATGTCGCGGATTATGGTGTCGATGAAGAAACGGAACAGCTTGACTACGACGCTGTTCTCGAGCGGGCTAAAGAAGTCCGTCCGAAATTGATCATTGCCGGTGCCAGCGCCTATTCACGTGAAATTGATTTTGCCAAATTCCGTGAAATTGCCGATGAAGTCGGTGCGTATTTGCTGGTTGATATGGCACATATTGCCGGGCTTGTTGCTGCCGGACTTCACCAAAATCCGGTAGACCATGCTGATTTTGTGACGTCAACAACCCATAAAACATTGCGAGGCCCGCGCGGCGGTTTAATTTTATGCAGTGAAGAAAATGCAAAGCTCATTGATAAAAATGTCTTCCCGCGCATGCAGGGTGGTCCTTTGATGCACGTCATCGCTGCTAAAGCCGTTTCTTTTAAGGAAGCACTGACTGATGAGTTCAAGGCGTATTCGAATCAGGTTGTCCAAAACGCCAAAGCATTGAGTGAAGCGCTGATTGATGAAGGACTTCGCGTTGTGTCGGGCGGCACGGAAAACCATTTACTGTTGCTTGATGTTACCCCGCTTAATCTGACGGGTAAAGTTGCGGAGAAAGCTTTGGATGATATTGGCATCACCGCCAACAAAAATACGATTCCTTTTGATGCCGAGAGCCCGTTTGTCACCAGTGGTATGCGCATCGGCACGGCTGCTGTAACCACACGCGGGTTCAAGGAATCGGACATGAAAGAAGTTGCTTCGATTATGGCAACTGTTTTGAAAAACCATGAAGATGATAACGTGTTGCGCGAAGCAGAAGAACGCGTGAAAGCACTGAACGGCAAATTTCCGCTATATGCGTAAATGTGAAGGATGTTCCTAATGGGGGCATCCTTGCTTGGCTGAAGTTTTAAATCGCGTGTTAATTGGCCCGGTTCGCGTGCTCATACCACTATTTCGCGCAGCACCAGTATCAAATCGTGCAGGTAGCTTAATCACTTCGCCCGACGTGATACTACCGACTTCACTTGAAAGCTTGTCTATTTTTAAGTACAATTTGAAAGATGCCACTAATAATAAAGGAGTGATCGGTGAAATGGGAAAAGTACACGTACTGGATCATCCGTTAATTCAGCACAAATTAACGTACATACGCGATAAACATACCGGAACGAAGGAATTCCGCGAACTTGTCGATGAAGTTGCCATGCTGATGGCATTTGAAATCACACGCAACCTGCCGCTCCAGGAAAAGGCAACTGAAACGCCGGTAATGGAAGCAACTACTCAGGTACTTGCGGGCAAAAAAATTGGATTAATTCCGATTCTCCGGGCAGGACTTGGCATGGTTGACGGCATGCTGAGATTAATCCCCGCTGCACGTGTGGGTCACGTCGGTTTATACCGTGATCCGGAAACATTTAAGCCGCATGAATATTACATAAAATTGCCATCTGATATTGAAGAACGTGAATTGATCGTGATTGACCCGATGCTTGCAACAGGCGGCTCTGCTAATGATGCCATCCACTCGTTGAAAAAGCGCGGCGCAAAGCAAATCCGCCTGATGTGTCTGGTCGCTGCCCCGGAAGGCGTTGAAGTCATTCAAAACGAGCACCCAGATGTCGATATTTTCCTTGCTGCGCTTGATGAAAAATTGAACGATCATGGCTATATCATCCCCGGTTTGGGTGATGCCGGCGATCGTTTGTATGGTACCAAGTAATGGGAGTGCCTAAAATGAAAAGACGTATCAAAGTCATGACGATATTTGGCACGCGGCCGGAAGCGATTAAAATGGCCCCGCTCGTTCTGGAATTAAAAAAACGGCCTGATGAGTTTGAGCCGATTGTAACGGTAACTGCACAGCACCGGGAGATGCTCGACCAGGTTCTGGATATATTTGGTATTGCTCCCGACTTTGACTTGAACATCATGAAAAAGAAGCAATCGCTTGCTCAAATTACGACGCGTGTTCTGGAAGGTCTCGATGAGGTCATGAAGCAAACGGAGCCGGACATCGTACTTGTACATGGTGACACGACAACAACATTTGCGGCATCACTTGCTGCCTATTACAATCAAATTGCACTTGGTCATGTTGAAGCAGGCTTGCGTACATGGGATAAATATTCACCATATCCGGAAGAAATGAACCGTCAGCTGACAGGCGTGATGGCTGATCTCCATTTCGCTCCGACGGAAAAGTCGAAGCAGAATCTGCTGGATGAAAATAAACCGTCTGAAAGAATCGTGGTTACCGGAAACACTGCGATTGATGCATTGAAAACGACAGTGGACGATAATTATTCCAGCCCGATACTGGACGAAACAGAAGACAGACGTCTGCTGCTGGTGACGGCACATCGCCGGGAAAACCTGGGAAACAACATGGAGCAGATGTTCAGGGCCATCAAACGTCTTGTTGATACACATGAGGATATTCATGTTGTCTATCCGGTACATTTGAATCCGGTTGTGCAAAAGACTGCGGGCGGTATTTTAGGTGAGGATGACCGGATTAATTTGATAGAGCCCCTTGGCGTTGTTGATTTTCATAACTTTGCCGCCCGGTCCCATTTAATATTGACCGATTCAGGCGGCGTGCAGGAAGAAGCGCCATCGCTCGGAGTACCGGTTCTCGTCTTGCGTGACACAACCGAGCGCCCTGAAGGAATTGAGGCAGGCACACTTAAATTGGCCGGAACAGACGAAGAAAATATTTTCAAGCTTGCTGATGAACTATTAAGTGATGCCGCTGTCCATGACAACATGGCAAAAGCCTCCAATCCCTATGGTGATGGTGAAGCTTCAGGCAAAATTGCTGATGCTATCCAGGCATATTTTAATAAATAGTGTAAAGGAAGATCCGGCCGAGTGCCGGATCTTTTCTTGTATTAAGGCTGTTTTTTAAAAGGGTGTTAGTTTTTTCATAAACTGCGACGTTAAGTCTCATTTGATTATTTGGGAATGTTTTCTGGCGACGCAGCTGGAATACACTCGCTTTCCGTGGGCTCACCACGAGCCTCCTCGTGAGCAAAAACCGCTCACTGCGGGGTCTACAAGAGCTCGCTGTCCCACAGGAGTCTCGCATATTGCCTACGCTACGAAATGCTCACTGTCTCCATGGTAGTACATTAGCAAACAACCTTAGCGCAGGAAATACACTCCAGACTCCTGCGGGAACTTAGGCATAGGTGAGACCCCGCAGGGCGCCAGCCCGAGGAGGCTCACCAGCCGCCCGCGGAAAGCTGGAGTGTATTTCCGGAGCGGTATCATAGCACTCACATTTTTTATAATACGTCGCACTTTACCTCAACTGTGAAGTTAAAGAACAACAAAACTTACGAAACAGCTTTAAATGTATGCTTTCGCCTTATTTTTCAAATGCTACTTACAATCACGTGCAAAAAGGGAGCATATGTTATGATCCGCATACTTCTGACCCTGTCAGCTGCCGTCATGTTTTTATCCACGGCTGCACCCGCAATGGCGATAGACGATTCAAACGAAAAGACGTCCGTTATTATTGAGGTGGACGGAAATCCGGACAAACACAAGACGTATCTTGAAAATTATCATCCATATATTGACGTGGTTGCTGTCTATGACACCTTGTTCAATGGTCTGGCATTGAAAGCCGAACCGGAAAGATTCGAAGGGCTGGAGTCACTTGATTTTATAAGAGCTGTTCATCCTGCTGCTGCTTATGAAATAGAGAGCGCCCCGACCTTGAATCAGACAGAAAACAGCGTCATGCCATCCGAACTGAATAATACATCTTTTACAGGAAAAGGGGTGCAAGTTGCGGTGATTGATACCGGTATTGACTATAACCATCCGGATCTTGAGGACAGCTATGCGGGCGGCTATGATTTGGTTGATCTGGATAATGATCCCATGGAAACGACTGCCGAAGAGGGGATTCCAACGATGCACGGCACGCATGTCGCCGGCATCATTGCTGCGGATGGCAAGCTTCAGGGTGTTGCACCGTCGGCTGATATTTACGCTTATCGCGCACTTGGTCCCGGCGGCTCGGGGACGTCGGTTCAGGTCATCGCCGCACTGGAGCAGGCAGTTGATGACGGAGCGGATATTATCAATCTGTCGTTAGGGAATGCCGTCAATGGGCCGGATTTTCCGACAAGTGCAGCGGTTAATCGGGCTGTGGATCTCGGTATCCCTGTTATCATCGCAAATGGCAACGACGGGCCGGGAAATTGGACGATCGGCTCACCCGCCACAGCGGCAAACGCCCTTTCTGTCGGGGCATCTTCCAATCCGCAAACACGCCCCCTTTTAGTTGAACCGCTGGCTGACAAAAAAATCTCACTTGTCCAAATGCAGGGTGCAAAACCATGGAAACTCCGTAAAAATTATGACGTGGCCATTTTTAACGAACAGGACGTCCGGGGGAAAATTGCACTGATGAAACGCGGGAAAACCCCTTTTTCCGAATTGGCCAGACAGGCACAAAAGGCTGGCGCAGTGGCAGCACTTATTTACAATCATGAAAAAGGGAACTTTCAAGGAACAATTTCAGACCAGGGAAAACCCATCAAGATTCCGGTAGCCTCAATCACCAAACGTGATGGCGAGTGGCTTGTTAAAAATGCGCAAAATAATAAACATCTTTACATGCAGACAAAACATGAGACATCCAAACCGGGGATAGCCGATTTCAGTTCGCGTGGTCCTGTGACCGTTAATTGGGACTTGAAACCGGAAGTCAGTGCTCCCGGTACAAATGTGTTGAGCACTTTGCCTGAATCATATGGCGAATTGCAAGGAACAAGCATGGCAGCACCTCAAGCAGCCGGTGCAATGGCGCTCTTGATGGAGGCCCATCCCGATTGGACAACCGAGGAACTGACAGGAGCCCTCATGACGACTGCCAAAAGAGTGAAAAATGAAGACGGCCAGCCATTTGCTCCAATCATCCAGGGAGCAGGCGGCATACGTCCGAAACAAGCGATTCATGCAAAAACAGTGATTGAAGATCCGTTGTTGTCCTTTGGAAAAATTAGTGAAGCACAGGAAACGAAACATGTTGATGTGGTGATTGAAAATAAGTCTGAGGAGCAAATGAATTATTCATTTTCCATTCCGAAAAAGCAACAAGGGCTCACTTGGAAGCTGCCGATGAATTTCACATTGGACAAAGGAGAAACCAAAAAGCTTTCCATCGAACTGGCAATTAATCAGAACCGGCTTGATACAGGTATCCACCAGGGATGGCTTACATTAAATCAGGGTGAAGCACAATATTACCTTCCATATCTGTTTGTGAACGAGTCAGCCGACTATCCAAAAGCGATGGGATTTGATTTTTCATTCGAAGCATTTTCAGACGACACTTACCGTTATCAGCTGTATTTGCCTGATCCCGCTGAAAGTATCAGTGTTCAATTGTATCATCCGCAGACACTGATGTATGAACAGACATTGCTTGAGTCAGAGAACATTCAGGTAGGTTTAAATGAAGGCAAAATCGACGCTTCGCAAATTGATAAACCGGGCGCGTATGCAGCTGTTATTAGTGTCAAACTGGCAGACGGCACAGTGGAAAGCTATCAGACCAGGGTTTATATCAATGACAAGCCTTGATTTGTTAAAAGGCTGGTTCGCAAGTTATGAAAATTGCATGCATCTCGACAAATATTGTCACAAAATGTTCATAACAAAAGGATACTTTTTTCCTATACAATAAGTAATTAGATACACCTAAATCTTGCCAAAAAACAGGGACAGATAATGCCGGAAAACAGACAAAAAAATTGGCTTCAGACGGCAGTGTGTTTTGCTCGTGTTCTGATTGACAACAGGGTGTGGCTAATGTACACTAGCTTAGTGTGGAATGGTAAGGGTTTCATATCTTTTTGCTAAAATAAGTTGTTCAAAAAGCATTAAGGTCCTTACATAATATTATGATGTCAGTTCCTTACCAGCAGTGATTAACCTCACGAATTCACAAAATTTTTTTGTCTTCTGGTGAGTGAAAGAGAAACGGATCATGCCCGGATATGTGGGAGAAGAGTCGAATCATGTCAGATTATCAAAGAATAGTCAACAGGCAGCGGAAGTGGATGTTTTTCCTTCTTGCGATATTTGTTCTTGGAGCAGGTTTTACGCCGCAAGCAAGAATATTCCTCGGGCTTCTTTTAGGAAGTGTTGCAAGTTTTTATAATTTGTGGCTCCTGCAGCGCAAAGTAGATGCTTTTGCCGAATCGGTCGAGAAGACTCAATCCGGTGCAGGTCTTGGGACTTTATCCAGGATTGCAGCAGCAGCATTGACTGTTATCATTGCGCTTCGTTTTGATGACTATTTCGACATGGTTTTTGTTATCATCGGGTTAATGACATCCTATCTGGTTATGATGATAGATTTTTTTGTGTTTCATTCCCGAGACAAATAAGCATTACCGGGGGATTAACTTATTAAGTAAAACTGCGGCACCTTTCGCAAGGTGAGGAAGACGCCGGTTTTTCTGAAAAAAACTAAGGAGCATTGCTTGGAAGAGGGGTGAGAAGAAATGGATCATGGAGCACCGATTGTAAATGACGTGTTTGGTATATCCTGGCTTGATTTTAATTTATCGAACGTCATGATGATAGCGATTGCTTCACTCATTGTATTTATCCTTAGTGTACTGGGCTCAAGAAAGCTTCAAATGAAGCCTACGGGTGTCCAGAATTTTATGGAATGGGTCCTTGATTTTGTCAAAGGCATGATCAGTGACGCCATGGACTGGAAACAGGGGAAGATCTTCCTGCCATTTGCCCTGACGCTCATCACCTACATTTTGGTGAGCAACTTGCTTGGGGTTATGACATTGGGGGTCGTTGGGAACGACTTGTGGTGGAAATCACCCACCTCAGATGCCGGGCTCACATTGACACTGGCTGTAACGGTTATCGTGATGAGCCATTACTATGGGATTAAGTCACGCGGTGTGAAGGAATATGGCAAAGACTTCATACGGCCATTTCCGTTATTTTTCCCGATCAAGGTTATTGAAGAATTTTCAAACACGCTGACATTGGGTCTGCGTCTGTTTGGTAACATTTATGCCGGTGAGGTATTATTGACCCTTTTGGTAGGATTAACAACATCAGGATTCTTCGGCTTTTTGGGAGGCGCGATTCCGATGCTTGCATGGCAAGGATTCAGTGTGTTCATTGGCACAATCCAGGCATTCATTTTCACCATGCTGTCAATGGTTTATATCTCGCACAAAGTATCAAGTGACCACTAAGTTTCACCAAAAATTGTTGAGTAATCCGTTTCGGCAGTCAGCTGCTGAGGCAGGAAATTACTAAAAAAACTAATATAATAATTTTGAGGAGGATTTATATTATGTCAGCTCTAGCAGCAGCATTAGCAGTAGGTTTGGCGGCATTAGGTGCCGGTGTAGGTAACGGTCTTATCGTTAGTCGTACGGTTGAAGGGATTGCACGTCAGCCGGAATTAAGAGGTCAGCTTCAAACGACAATGTTCATTGGTGTCGGTTTGGTTGAGGCGATGCCGATTATCGCGGTTGTTATCGCACTAATCGTCATGTAATCGAATGAATCGAAACGGATGACGGCGAAGACTGTATTCACCAGCAACCTTTGCCGTTGTTTGTTGCCATTTTTGAACAACATCAGTTAGATTCGATATTTTTAGAAAATGCCTTTTTAATCAATTCCAGCTAAAAGTGCGTGTTCAAAAGGGAGGATAAAAAGGACCGAGAAGTTCGAGGCGGCGTAGTTTCGAGCAGCGGAATGTATGCCTTTAGATACATGAGCCGCGGAGAAACAAGCCAACGAAGAAGTTCGACGTGTCATTTTTACCGGACTTTTTGAACAACCTCTAAATGCTCTATATGTAAAGTGAAAGGAGTGAATTGTGTGCAATCATTCACCGGATTTACGCATGTTTATGCAGCACTTGGCGGGCTCCACGTCGGAGACATGCTGATGCAGCTTTTCTTCTTTATTGTTTTGATTCTTTTGGTCCGTAAATTTGCCTGGGGTCCATTAATAGGCGTCATGCAAAAACGTGAAGAATATGTAGCAGGTGAAATTGAAGCCGCTGAACAAAGCCGTGCCGAAGCTGAAAAATCACGTGAAGAAGCAGCTGAACAATTGAAACAGACAAAACAGGAAGCTACTCAGATTATTGAAGATGCAAGAAACGCCGGAACAAAACAGGAAAAGGACATTGTCGCGTCTGCGCGTCAGGAAGCAGATCGCATCAAAGAGTCAGCACAGGAAGAAATCGAAAACGAAAAAGAAAAAGCGATTCAGACACTTCAGGACAAAGTTGCTTCATTATCAGTACAGATTGCTACCAAAGTGATTGAGAAAGAAATCAGTGAACAGGATCAGGAAGAACTGATCAACGAATACATTAAAGAGGTAGGAGAAGAGCGATGAGTGAAGTAGTAGCCAGCCGCTATGCAGAAGCTCTTTTTCAAATCGGAAATGAAAAGGGAACGCTGGAGCAATTGGTTGAGGAATCGCATGTCCTGAAATCGGTTTTCAATGAAAATGACCAGATTGTTGAATTTCTGGAACACCCGCGTGTTAATAAGGACAAAAAGAGTCAATTTCTTGATGATGTGTTTCAAAGTTTTTCAGATGATGTGCTGAAAACGCTGAAATTACTGGCGTCGCGCCATCGCGTCACGCTTGTGCCATCCATTATTGACCATTTTAACCAAATGGTAAATGATGTGAAGGAAATTGCAGAAGCGAAAGTATATTCTGTTCGGGAGCTTTCAGAAAGCGAAAAAGAACAGCTTGAAAAGTCGTTTGCAAAACGGTTTAATAAACAGGCAATTAAGCTTGAAACAGTCGTTGACCCGTCAATTATCGGCGGTATTAAACTGCAGATTGGCAATACAATTTATGATGGCACCATTAGCGGCAAGTTAAAACGGATCGAACGGAATATGACAACGGCAGACTAATGATGATAGGGGTGAAATGGTATGAGCATTAAAGCTGAAGAAATCAGTTCACTGATTAAACAGCAGATCGAAAGTTTTGACTCTGAGTTAGAAGTCAATGATGTCGGCACAGTCATCGAAGTCGGTGACGGGATCGCACGTGCACATGGTCTTGATGATGCCATGGCCGGTGAATTGCTTGAGTTCTCAAACGGTGTAATGGGTATGGCGCAAAACCTTGAAGAAGGAAACGTTGGTATCATCATCCTGGGCGAATTCACAGATATAAAAGAAGGCGATGAAGTCCGCCGTACAGGCAGAGTTATGCAAGTACCTGTAGGGGAGGATTTGCTTGGACGTGTCGTGAACCCGCTCGGTCAGCCGATTGACGGAAAAGGCCCAGTGGAAACCACAAAAAACCGTCCGATTGAGTCAGCAGCGCCATCCATCATGGATCGTCAGGAAGTTAAAGAACCGCTGCAGACTGGAATCAAAGCGATTGACGCACTCGTTCCGATTGGACGCGGACAGCGTGAATTGATCATTGGTGACCGTCAGACCGGTAAAACAACAATTGCTGTCGATACGATTTTGAATCAAAAAGATGAAGACATGATTTGTATTTATGTCGCCATTGGTCAGAAAGAATCAACGGTAAGAAGTACGGTTGAAACATTCCGTCGTTACGGGGCACTTGACAATACAATCGTTGTGTCAGCTGGTGCATCAGAACCGGCACCGCTCTTGTATTTGGCACCATATGCCGGTGTATCAATGGGTGAAGAGTTCATGCATAACGGCAAGCACGTGTTGGTCGTGTACGACGACTTAACCAAACAGGCAGCAGCATACCGAGAACTGTCCTTGTTGCTTCGCCGCCCGCCAGGCCGTGAAGCATTCCCCGGGGATGTTTTCTATCTGCACTCACGCCTTTTGGAACGTGCAGCTAAATTAAGTGAAGAAAAAGGCGGCGGATCGTTGACTGCCTTGCCATTTGTTGAAACACAGGCAGGCGATATCGGTGCCTATATCCCGACAAACGTTATTTCAATTACAGACGGGCAAATCTTCCTGCAGTCTGACTTGTTCTTCTCAGGTGTGCGCCCGGCGATTAACGCCGGTCTCTCAGTATCACGTGTTGGTGGTTCGGCACAGCGGAAAGCGATGAAGAAAGTTGCCGGTACATTACGGCTTGACCTTGCATCGTTCCGTGAACTGGAATCATTCGCCCAGTTCGGCTCAGATCTGGATAAATCAACCCAGGCTAAATTGGACCGCGGTGCACGGACAGTTGAAATTTTGAAACAAGGACTCCACCAGCCATTAGCGGTTGAGAAACAAGTCATGATCATTTACGCACTGACGAAAGGTCTTCTTGATGACATTCCGGTAGAAGATGTTACACGCTTTGAAGGTGAATTCCATACGTGGCTTGAAGAAAACCGGAAAGAAGTGCTTTCCACCATCCGTGAAACCGGCCAATTGGCTGAAGATGATGACATGCGAGAAGCAGTGGAGGCATTCAAGAAAACGTTCCTGCCTAGTGACCAATAAATGATCGCAATATAAAGAGTTTGGATAAAGAGCCGAAACTAAGCTTTCGGTCTCTGACTTCTAACCTCCGACCTCTGTAAAGGAAGGGTGGTGAAACGCTTGGCATCACTTAGAGATATTCAAAAACGGATTGATTCGACTTCCAAAACAAAACAGATTACCAAAGCAATGGAAATGGTCTCGGCTTCCAAAATGAGCAAAGCGGAAGAAAATGCTAAACAGTTCGTTCCCTATAGTGAAAAAATCCAGGAAGTTGTTGCCAGCATTGCAGGCAGTAGTATGGATGCTGCTCACCCGATGCTCGAAAAGCGCGATGTCAAGAAGACCGGCTATTTCGTCATCACGTCTGACCGCGGACTGGCAGGTGCTTATAACAGCAGTGTGCTTAAAAAACTGAATGAAACAATTCAGAAGAACCACCAGTCAACGGATGAATATACAATTATCGTCGTCGGTCGTGTCGGTTACGAATTCTTCAGGAAGCGTGACATGCCGGTTGCTAAGAGTATTTTGGGTATGGCGGATCAGCCGGACTTTAATGATATCAAAGAGCTTGCATCTGAAACGGTTCAGATGTTTATTGATGAAGAAATTGATGAATTGACGATTTATTATAACCATTATAAAAGCGCCATCTCCCAGATCCCAACGGCAAAACAACTATTGCCGCTGACCGATATGGAAGAGAAGGCAAGCACCAGCACGAGCCAATATGAGTACGAGCCGGATCAGGAGCAAATTCTAAAAAGTCTCTTGCCGCAATATGCTGAAAGCTTGATTTATGGTGCTTTGCTGGATGGCAAAGCAAGTGAACATGCAGCACGGATGACAGCAATGCGCAGTGCAACTGATAATGCTAACGATCTGATTGATGATTTGACATTGAAATACAATCGTGCCCGCCAAGCAGCTATCACACAGGAAATCACAGAAATCATTGGCGGTGTCGCAGCACTTGAATAGCTTCTGGAGTGTGTGTTCAAAAGAAGGATAACAGATTTTGAACAGCCTCCAGGAATGTTCGATAGTAGGATAGGAGGGAAACAATTGAGCAAAGGACACATTACACAAGTCATGGGACCTGTTGTCGACGTTAAATTTGACAAAGGCCAGCTCCCTGATATCAATAATGCATTAGTTGTCCGCCCCGGTGAAGATGATTATGATGTTGATCTGACACTTGAAGTCGCGCTTCATCTTGGGGATAATGCCGTTCGCACAATTGCGATGGCCTCTACAGACGGGCTTAAACGTAATATGGCAATTGAAGATACAGGCGCATCAATCTCAGTGCCGGTGGGTCAAGCTACTCTTGGCCGTGTTTTCAACGTCCTTGGTGACAACATTGACCTTGATGAACCAGTACCAGAAGATATTCGGCGGGACCCAATCCACCGTCAGCCGCCTGAATTTGAAGACTTGACAACAGATACAGAAATTCTTGAAACAGGCATCAAAGTCGTTGACCTGCTGGCTCCATATACCAAAGGTGGTAAGATCGGCCTCTTCGGTGGTGCCGGAGTCGGTAAAACTGTATTGATTCAGGAACTGATCAACAACGTTGCGCAGGAACACGGCGGTATCTCTGTTTTCGCCGGTGTTGGCGAGCGGACACGTGAAGGTAATGATCTTTACTATGAAATGAAGGATTCAGGCGTTATTACCAAAACAGCGATGGTATTCGGTCAGATGAACGAGCCGCCGGGAGCACGTATGCGTGTAGCCCTGACTGGTTTGACAATGGCAGAATACTTCCGTGATGAAGAAGGTCAAGACGTACTGTTATTCATCGATAATATTTTCCGTTTCACACAAGCTGGTATGGAAGTATCAGCATTGCTTGGCCGGATGCCATCAGCCGTTGGTTATCAGCCGACACTCGCAACTGAAATGGGACAGCTGCAGGAGCGAATCACCACAACGGATAAAGGATCTGTTACATCGATCCAGGCCATTTACGTGCCTGCCGATGACTATACAGACCCGGCTCCTGCAACAACGTTTGCGCACTTGGACGCAACAACCAACCTTGACCGCGGATTATCCGAGCAAGGTATATACCCGGCAGTGGATCCGCTGGCATCAACATCCCGTGCCCTTGACCCTGAAGTAGTCGGTGAAGACCACTACGACGTGGCACGTGAAGTGCAGCAGACACTTCAAAAATATAAAGAACTGCAGGACATTATCGCCATTCTTGGTATGGATGAATTGTCAGATGAGGATAAATTAACGGTATCACGTGCACGACGTATCCAATTCTTCTTGTCACAAAACTTCCACGTGGCTGAACAATTTACCGGACAGCCAGGCTCTTATGTGCCAGTAAGCGAAACGGTTAAAGGCTTCAGAGAAATTCTCGACGGCAAGCATGATGATTTACCTGAAGATGCCTTCCGTTTGGTCGGTCGTATTGAAGAAGTCGTGGAAAAAGGAAAAGATATGGAATAATAATAAAGACGCGTAATGCTGGATGATTACACAGCAATCAGAACACTCCGATCGCTGTTAAAGATTTCATCCGGTTTATTACCTGTCTTTAAGGAGGGGTTACATTGAGCACACTGACTGTGAGTGTTGTTACTCCTGATGGGCCGGTACTTGAAGAAGGTTTTGAAATGATCAGCTGTAAGGCTGCCAATGGAGAACTCGGTGTTTTACCAGGGCATATCCCAATGGTTGCGCCATTAACAATCAGCTCAGTACGGCTGAAGCACGAAAATGATACCAGACTTCTGGCTGTCAGCGGCGGATTTCTTGAGGTGCGTCCGGATAAAGCGACAATACTGGCCCAGACAGCAGAAGATCCTGCTTCAATCGATATCAAACGGGCTGAAGAAGCAAAACAGCGTGCCGAACAGCGTCTCCAGGCCAACCAGGATGACATAGACTTCCGACGGGCGGAACTAGCACTCAAAAGAGCAATGAATCGGCTGGATATAGCACGTTAGTAAAACTGCATTCAGCGGGAGGAAAGGTTTCTTCCACTGAATAATGGGAACAAGGACTAAGGACGCCACCTCATGAGGCAATGCTTCCTGAGACTTGCATCGTGCAATCCCGATCCGAACCTGAGTATTTAAGGTCAGCTGACCGCCAGTTTTCGGCGGTTTACTGGCTATTACATACGTGTTAAAAAATCTCTTGTAACAGAATGATGTTATAAGAGATTTTTTGTTTTAACTGTTTTCTAAAAGATTGATGTTGTTGACACAAAATCCATAAACTACGAAGTAACTTTAGGTGTAAGTTGTGCGTCGTCTACCGCTCCGGAAATACACTTCGCGCACCTTAGGGCTCGCGCTGAGCCTCCTCGCTCGCAAAGAACGATCGCTGTGGGGTCTCAACGTCTTCACTTTCCCGCTGGAGTCTTCGTGTATTTCCGGAGCGGTCTCATTGAATCAAACATTTATTATAATACTTCGCAGTTTACATGAACTACGAGCAACAAAATTTACGAAAAGATCCTTTGGTTTATGGCAACAGAGTGCTGATTTGCCATGAGATCCATAAAGTGCGACGTTTTAGCTTTCAGCGTAATGAGCGTCACAAGCCACAGCAACTTCTGCAGAATAAAATGAACCGGGCTGTTCATAAAAACCACATAGTTTCCTGTCGATATTTCCCGGGAAATAATAATACGTGTCGATATAACTGACAGCGCTATCAAAGGCTGTTCAATTTGACAAATGCCCTGTAGCATGGCAAAGTATCAGTTGAATTAAGAGAATTTTATCTTAAACAAAGGTGTGGAAGTATGTTTTCATCAATCGGTTTAACTGCCATCATTAGTATGGTATCGCACTTGATATTTATTTATATTACGTGGCGAGTCATCACGACTGTCAATATCGATCCGCTTATTAGAAAAGGACGTGAGACAGAAGCAAGAATTCTAATTATTTTCATCACAATATTAATCGGTACCGGTGTCAGTCGCTTTTTCCTTGACTTCATTCAATGGTCACAGGATCTGATGTACCTTTTCTAGGGGTCCTAAAACCGCTTTGGAACCAACAGATGAGACTTGTTATGAGTTAGCGGGTAATGAATGATAGCAGTCTTTTTTAATAACATCGTATAGGACAATCCCCGTTTGTTTATACTATGAATATAGTAAACAAGGGGGATTTTTTATGAGAATAATAGCATTCATATCAAGCATTTTTTTATTGATGAGCATGAACACCGCTGCTTTCGCACAACAATCAGAGGAACTGACTGACCTCGCCTCAGTTGTAACCGACAGCAGTCTGAACGTGGATAGTTGGCAAGTGACAATAAAAGAAAGTATACACGAAGATGAAATTGACCATATTCTAGAAAATTTGCAAAGAAAAAATAGTTACAAGGTCTCTAGTGCTGAGGATGAAAAAACAGTAAAATATAATTTTGAGCGCGTACAAAAAGACACTGGAGTATCCGAATCCTTTAATGTCGTCATTCCAAAGAATCCCGTACATAAAGCAGAGCTCATTGCAGTGCTTCAAGGGAAAAATTGGGATGATTCGACATCTGATGTCTATTTGAATCGAATAAATGCCATACAATCGAATTATTTCACAAAAAAGTCGACAAAATTTGCTTGTTTAATGACAGAGGTTAGTGGTAAAATGAAAGATGGTTATATTTTTGATAAACTGAAGCAAAAATTAAATTTGTCGGTAACAAAAACGCAAACAGACAATAATGAAGATTCGAGTGTTAAAAAAATTGTGTACGGGTATACACCATTATGGGAGCAAGAAATTTCGACGGAAGAACCAATGAATTTACAAATGGTGGTTCATGACTCAGCACAAGACAGCACGCGTTTGACGATAGGCACACCTATCCTGATTAATGAATACTAATATAGTGAAATTGGATAATAAGGGGAATAGAATATGGATAAAATCATCGTGAGAGGCGGGAACCGGTTGGAGGGCTCCGTCAGAGTAGAAGGAGCTAAAAATGCGGTATTGCCGGTCATCACTGCGAGTATGCTGGCAAGCGAAGGGATAAGCACAATTACCGATGTTCCCGTGCTGGCTGATGTGTATACAATCAATGAAGTATTGCGAAATATGAATGCAGATGTAAATTTTGCTGATAATACAGTTACTGTTGATGCACAACAAGAATTAACGACAGAGGCTCCATTTGAACATGTCCAAAAAATGCGTGCGTCAGTGTTGGTTCTCGGCCCCCTATTGGCTCGGTACGGACACGCTAAAGTGGCTATGCCCGGCGGGTGCGCCATCGGGTCCAGACCAATTGATTTGCACTTAAAAGGCTTTGAAGCTATGGGGGCACACGTACATGTAGGCAATGGGTATGTCGAAGTGAATGCTCCCGGGCGGTTGCACGGTGCAAAAGTTTACCTGGATATGCCAAGTGTCGGTGCCACTGAAAATATTATGATGGCTGCCTCACTTGCTGATGGCAAAACGATTATCGAGAATGCTGCGAAAGAACCTGAAATTGTTGATTTGGCAAACTTCCTGAATAAGATGGGCGCCAAAGTGGTCGGTGCCGGAACGGAAACGATTCGGATTGAAGGCGCTGAAAAAATGTACGGCGTGCACCACGGTATTATCCCGGATCGCGTTGAAGCCGGTACCTTTATCGTTGCCGGTGCCATAACAGGCGGTAATGTGCTCGTTGAAAATGCAGAAAGTGAGCATTTGCGATCCGTTATTTCCAAGCTTGAAGAAATGGGTGTTACCATTCTTGAAGAAGAAAATGGGATTCGTGTCATCGGTCCGGATAAATTGCTCGCAACAGATATTAAGACATTGCCACACCCCGGATTTCCGACTGATATGCAATCACAAATGATGGCGCTCATGCTGAATGCTTATGGCACAAGCGTTATTACCGAAACTGTATTTGAAAATCGCTTTATGCATGCCGAAGAATTCCGGCGCATGAACGCGCAAATGAAAATTGAAGGCCGCAGCGTTATTATAGAAGGACCGGCTGACCTTCAGGGAGCTGAAGTGACTGCAACTGATTTGCGGGCAGCTGCTGCGCTGGTTTTGGCAGGTCTGACAGCTGACGGATATACGCGTGTGACTGAATTAAAACACCTTGATCGCGGCTATGTCAACTTTGCAGAAAAGCTGGCGGGACTGGGCGCGGATATTGAGCGGGTGGATGAAAACGGAAATACAGTTAACCCATTTATGCAAACTGAAATGCCTGCTGAAGAAATCGTAATTGAAGCCGAAAGCTAAATGATTCAAATGAACTGATAATGGATATCCGCAAAAACAGATGGTGTGCGCCATCTGTTTTTTTCTAATGTCGTTAAACTCCACTTTACTTAAAAATAGTGTATCGGCCCTAAATTATTAAGTAAACACTGCAACCGGGCCTTTTTACCCGGGCCTTTATTCACTATCAAACAAATTTCATATTGTATTATAATGAGAATATGTTAAAATTTAAGAAAATTTAAAAATGATTGTGAGAATAGTGACGCTTTAACGAGTGTTTTTTAAATCTATTAACTGAAATCGCTTACAACGTATGCGGATGACATAGGGGTGTAGCCGAATGCTGCGTTATATTTTAAAACGGTTCGCTATTATGGCTGTGACACTTTGGATTATTGTGACACTGACATTTGTTCTGATGGTGACGCTGCCGGGGTCGCCGCTTAATGAGGAACGGACGACCAATGAGGCGGTTCAGGCCAACCTGGAAGCGCATTATAATTTGGATGAACCTTATTACATACAATATTTACTTTACATAAAATCAATTGTCACATTGGATTTTGGCCCATCGATTAAACAGCCGACAGAAACGGTGAACGATTTGCTCGGACGAGGGTTTCCGATTTCCTTTGAACTCGGCATTGTCACAATCGTGGTTGCAGTTATTTCCGGGGTTATACTCGGTATTTTTGCAGCCCTCAAGCATAACGGAATCATTGATTATTTGGCGATGACGATTGCTGTTTTGGGAATATCGATCCCCAACTTTGTTCTTGCAACGATGCTGATTCAAGTTCTGGCAGTCAATTGGGGGATTCTTCCCACTGCAACATGGTCGAGCCCGATGCATATGATCATGCCGACCATTGCGCTGGCGACGGGACCAATGGCAATCATTGCCCGTCTCACACGTTCGACGATGCTCGAAGTTTTGACACAGGATTATATCAAAATGGCACGCGCTAAAGGGCTGAAGCCATGGAAAGTCATCATTAAGCATGCACTGAGAAATGCGCTTATGCCGGTGGTGACGATCATGGGTACACTCCTGGCAGGCATTTTAACGGGTACTTTCGTTATTGAACAGATATTTGGGATCCCGGGCATGGGCAAATATTTTGTCGAAAGTATCAATCAGCGGGATTATCCGGTAATTATGGGGACGACCGTTTTTTACAGTGCTTTTCTGATACTGATGCTGTTTTTAGTCGATGTTGCCTATGGCCTGCTTGATCCGAGAATTAAACTGCATAACAAGGAAGGAGAATAATATGTCTTCAGCTGACGAAACAAAACACGTTCATTCTCCTGCCGATATACCGGATGATTGGTTTAAATGGAGAGATAAGGATTTAAAAGCAGCTGAAACCGTCTCCCGTCCATCACTTTCATACTGGAAAGATGCATGGAATCGTCTCAAGAAAAATAAACTGGCTATGGCAGGGCTCGCCTTTTTGATTATATTGGGAATTCTTGCGTTCATTGGCCCGTTGATTTCACCATACACGGTGATAGATCAAAACCGCCCGAACCAGTTCCTGCCGCCCTCAATAGATCATTGGTTCGGCACCGACTCACTTGGACGTGATGTCTTCACCCGAACATGGTATGGTGCGAGAATTTCACTATTTATCGGGTTAATGGCAGCTTTGATTGACTTTTTTATCGGTGTCATTTACGGCGGTATTTCCGGGTATAAAGGCGGCCTTACAGATAGCATCATGATGCGGATTATCGAGGTACTGTACGGTCTGCCTTACCTGTTGGTTGTCATTTTGTTATTGGTGGTCATGGGACCGAGTCTGATGACAATTATCATCGCGCTGAGTGTCACCGGATGGGTCGGGATGGCCAGGATTGTCAGGGGGCAGGTTCTGCAAATTAAAAATTTTGAATTTGTGATGGCATCGAAATCATTTGGAACCAGGACGCCGAGAATTATCCGGAAAAATTTAATCCCGAACACGATGGGACCGATTATCGTTCAAATGACACTGACAGTTCCGAATGCGATTTTTGCCGAGGCGTTCCTGAGTTTCCTGGGACTGGGCATCCAGTCACCATTTGCGAGCTGGGGAGTGATGGCAAATGATGCTCTGGGCGCCATTCTTTCAGGAAACTGGTGGACACTGTTTTTCCCGGCTTTCTTTATTTCATTTACGATGTTTGCATTTAACGTACTGGGTGACGGGCTTCAGGATGCACTTGATCCGAAGCTGAGAGAGTAGGTGAACAGATGGAAAAAATATTGGATGTAAACGACCTGCACGTAACCTTTACAACATATGGCGGAACAGTCAAAGCAGTACGGGGTGTCAGTTTCGATTTACATAAAGGTGAAACACTGGCAATTGTCGGAGAGTCCGGCTGCGGGAAAAGTGTCACCTCAAATGCGATTATGCAGCTGATTCCCGATCCGCCCGGAAAAATTTCAAACGGGACGATCACATTTAAAGGAAAAGAACTGACAACAATTCCTGAAAAAGAAATGCGATCAATCCGCGGTGTTGATATATCGATGATCTTCCAGGATCCAATGACTGCACTGAATCCGACATTAACAATCGGCACACAGCTGACGGAAGGTTTGATGGAGCACCGGAAGATGTCAAGTGCCGAGGCCAAGGAGAAAGCCCTTGAAATGATGGAGCTCGTCGGTATCCCGAACCCTCAGGAGCGTCTCAAGCAGTATCCGCATCAGTTCAGCGGCGGTATGCGGCAGCGTATTGTGATTGCCATTGCTTTGATCTGTGAACCGGAGCTGCTGATTGCCGACGAGCCGACGACAGCACTTGATGTCACTATACAGGCACAGATATTGGAACTGTTTGAACAAGTTCAGGAAAAGACCGGTGTATCGATTATTTTAATCACACATGATCTCGGGGTTGTCGCAAAAATAGCTGACCGCATCGTTGTTATGTACGCCGGCAAAATTATCGAAGAAGGCACACGGAAGGAAGTATTTTACGAGGGGCAGCATCCGTATACAAGGGGGTTGTTAAAATCAGTTCCGAGACTTGATATTAAAGGGGAGAAACTGATTCCTATTGATGGCACACCGCCTGATTTATTCTCACCTCCACAAGGGTGCCCGTTCACAGCGCGGTGTCCAATGGCTATGGAGGTGTGTGATAAAGTTTACCCGCTTCAGACGGAACTCAGTGAGACACACAAAGTGGATTGCTGGCTCCAGGATGAACGGGCTAAACAGCTTTTGGCTCAAGCAGCCGACAAAAACTGATAAGGGGGAGGACAAAACATGAAGAAAAAAGGCTTGTTGCTGATCATGTTTGCAGCTTTCATTCTAGTGCTGGCGGCGTGTACGACGTCAACCGGCAATGAAGGCAGCGACGGGGAAAATTCAGGTTCAGACTCAGAAGCGGAGGCAACAGAGGAAAATGGCAGCGGCGGTGAGAAAGTTCTGCGCATGAATAATGGCGAAGAACCGACATCATTGAACCCGCCGATTGGCTTTGACTCTGTTTCATGGAATGTGCTGAACAACCTGATGGAAGGGCTGACGCGGCTGGGTAAAGACGACACGCCACAGCCCGCAATAGCCGAGGATTGGGAAGTTTCCGAGGACGGAAAGACATACACTTTCCATTTGCGCGATGACGCCAACTGGTCAAATGGGGACCCGGTAACAGCTGAACATTTTGTTTATGCATGGAAACAGTTGCTGAATCCGGAAACAGGCTCGTCTGCAGCTTTTCTCGGTTATTTCATTGAAGGCGGGGAAGCGTACAACTCAGGTGATGGCTCAGCGGAAGATGTTGCAGTTAAAGCCGTTGATGAAAAGACATTTGAAGTGACATTGAGTGCACCGACAGGTTACTTTTTGCATGTGGTGACAAACCCGGCATTTTTCCCGGTCAATAAAGAAGTCGCCGAAGACAACCCGGAATGGCATTCAGAGGCGGATTCATTCGTTTCCAACGGGCCATTTAAGCTGGAATCATGGCAGCACGATCAGGAAATGGTGTTTGCCAAGAATGAAGAATATTGGGATAAAGACACCGTTAACCTTGATAAAGTTCACTGGGCAATGGTTAGTGAGGTCAATACCGAATACCAGATGTTTGAAAGTGATGAATTGGATGTGACCGAAATTCCGTCCAGTATGGCTGATCAGCTGATTGATGGGGATAATGTTGTCATTGAAGAACAGGCAGGACTTTACTTCTACCGATTTAATGTGACACAAGAGCCATTTCAGAACCAAAAAATTCGTAAAGCATTCGCTCTGGCCATCAACCAGGAAGATATTGTTAACTATGTGACCAAAAACAAAGAAGAAGCTGCCAAAGCATTTGTGTCACCAGGCTTCACAGCACCGTCCGGAGAGGATTTCCGTGATGTGAATGGCGATTTGGTAAATTTCGATCCGGAAGAAGCAAAACAGTTACTGGAAGAAGGCATGGAAGAGGAAGGTTATGATGAACTGCCGCCGGTTACATTGACATACAATACAGATGATCAGCACAAAGCCATTGCGGAAACGATGCAAAATATGTTCAGCGAAAACCTTGGCGTTGACGTAGAATTGGCCAATACGGAATGGAACGTCTTCCTGGAAGATCAGAAGTCACTGAATATGCAATTTTCCAGAAGTTCGTTCATTTTTGACTATGGCGATCCGGTCAACTTCCTGGAAAGTTTTATCACAGATTCGTCAATGAATCGCACAGGCTGGTCAAATGAAGAATATGATGAGCTGATTTCACAGGCAAAACAGGAAACGGATGAACAAAAACGTTGGGAAACGATGTATGAAGCAGAAAAAATATTGGCCGAAGAAATGCCGATTTTCCCAATCCATTACTATAACCAGGTTTATATTTACAAAGATTATGTGAAAGATATTGTCCGCCACCCGGTCGGCTATCTTGAGCTGAAGTGGGCAGATATCCAACAGTAGAAGGGTTGAGATGGCCGGTCGCGACCCTTTGGGGTGAATTTTAAGGACGAAAAAACCCGCAGCTATAGCACAAACTCGCGGGCACGATCTGAAGTGTGGAAGGAATGGCTCCAGGCAGCCGCTCCTTCTTTCACTTCATACATATTAACGTTTGGTTGCTGTATGAACGAAAAAGATTTTACAAGTTTGATTGGTTCAATAAGCATAAGGAGGGGTGCATCTGATGACTAAACAAACGTTTGATCAATTTTCAGAAGAGCTTTGGGTGACTGCGGTTCAGGTTGCAACGGTATGGACGTCACCGGCATCTCCGCGATCGATTGACGAAGACGGCCTTACTAATCCGACTGACATCGATGGCTGGACCGGCAGTCTCAATTACGAATCAACTGTTGCCCTGTCTGATGAAAATCGTATCCAGACGCAAACCTTATACGCCGAAGCGGTCATCGTTACCGAAACGAAGGATGACTGGGCGCATGTCGTCATCCCAACACAGCCTTCAGTAAAAGACGAGCGCGGGTATCCGGGTTGGATGCCGCTGAATCAGTTGGAAAAAGTAAATAAACAGGACTGGCGGCGCAAAGAATCAGCTGCGGTCACGTCACAGCATGCCTGGCTGGAGGCTGAAGATGGCCAAAACATGATGAAGCTCAGTTATATGACGATCTTGCCGGTTGAAATAGAAGCAGATACTCGTGTTAAGGTAAACACACCGCATGGTTATTATTATTTACAGAAGAATGACGTTACGATTTTCCGGTCTGATCAAGGGTTGCCGAAACAGCCGGGCACTGAATTGTTAAAAGCCGGTGAGTCTTATGTGGGCCTGAATTATTTCTGGGGCGGGATGAGTTCATTCGGCTATGATTGCTCAGGCTTTGCCTATGCGATGCATAAAGCAAATGGCTATCAGATTCCGCGTGATGCCGGCGACCAGGCACAATCCGGCCAAAATATTCCATATAATCGGCTGGAACCCGGCGATTTACTCTTTTTCGCTTATGAAGAAGGAAAAGGCAAATTGCATCATGTCGGGTTTTACTATGGCAGCGGCAAAATGCTCCATTCGCCGCAAACCGGACGCGGCATTGAACTGACTGACCTTAAAGGCACGACATATGAAAAAGAGCTTTGTGCTGCAACCAGATACTGGCAGCAAGCAGAGGAGCGATCATAATGTCAGAGGAAATATTACAGCTTAAATCTCTGACCAAACATTTTAACGTGGGCAAAAAGCAAGTCTTGCAGGCTGTGAATGACGTGACGTTTCATATTAATAAAGGGGAAACATTCGGCCTTGTCGGAGAATCCGGCTGCGGCAAAACAACGGTCGGCCGTACCATTATGGGTCTCTACAACAAGACAGCAGGCGATGTTTTTTATGATGGCCAAAATGTGCATGAACTTGACGATAAAGGCACATTTAATTTTTACCGTCAAATGCAAATGATTTTCCAGGACCCGTATGCATCGCTAAATCCGCGCTCGACGGTCAAAGAAGTCATCGCTGAGCCGATGGAAGTTCATGGCCTCTATCCGAATAAGAAAGAGCAGCTCGACCGGGTTATTCAGCTATTGGAAGAGGTTGGGCTGAATCGTGAGCATGCCGACCGCTATCCGCATGAATTCAGTGGCGGGCAGCGTCAACGGATCGGTATTGCACGGGCGCTGGCGCTTAATCCGGACTTTATCATTGCCGATGAGCCAATTTCCGCTTTGGATGTATCCGTTCAGGCTCAGGTTGTTAATCTATTAAAAAATTTGCAAGCGGAGAAAGACTTGACCTTTCTATTCATAGCCCATGATCTGTCAATGGTGAAACAGATTTCCGACCGGATCGGTGTAATGTATTTAGGGAATCTGGTGGAACTGACCTCAAGTGATGCGCTTTATGAAAATCCGCTCCACCCGTATACACAGGCACTCCTGTCTGCAATTCCGATACCTGACCCGGATATTGAGGATATCCGGGAGCGGATCATTCTGCAAGGCGAACTGCCAAGCCCCATCGATCCACCGAGTGGCTGTGTATTCCGCACGCGCTGCCCGTTTGCGATGGATGTCTGTGCCCGGAGTAGACCTGAGTGGCTGGAGGTGGAAGAAGATCATTACGTCGCCTGCCACTTGTATGACGAAACGTTGAATGAATCAAATCAGCCGGACATAACAATCAATCAGAAGCCTGTGCGGTCATAATGCACAGGCTTCTTTCGAATATGTGTGAACAGAGGTTTGATTTTTCTAATCTTTGGTTCTATTGTTTCCGTGAACTGTATAAATTTAATAATAGGGATGCTAGAGGCTGTACAACACATACAGAAGCAGATGACCTAACCTATCAAAGAGGCAAGGAGGCAGTTCATGAAGAAAAAAGATATCATTGCCAAACTCAGGAAAAAGAACAAAAAGCGTAAAAACCAATCGATCCAGCTGCTGCATAAAAATAGGAGGCCGTTTAACCTGGGCAGAACTTTTTCGTTATGGAAATCATCAACACTTCTGTTCATATCGGGTTTAATCACCGTTATTTTAGTTATTCCGACCCTGATTGTCGTACCATTTATGTCAAATTCTGATGAAGAGGAAACAGCCACTGAAAATAACACGGATGATATTGAAATTTCCATGGGAAGCTCTCCATTTGCCGTTGAAGTCATGCGCGCCAATTCGGAACAAGTGGAAAACGTCCCGCTGGAGACTTATATTTCACGGGTTGTCGCCTCGGAAACGCCGGCTGAATTTGAAATGGAAGCTTTGAAAGCCCAGTCTCTTGCCGCCAGAACATTTATCGTGAACCGCATGCTTCATCAAGATGGCAAAGATAAAGCGGACGTAACGGATACAACAAGTGATCAGGTCTATCACAATGAGCAAGAGCTGCAGCAATCGATGGGCAGCACATATGAAGAAGATATGACTAAAATCCGGAAAGCCGTTGCAGCGACCAAGGGTGAAATTTTAACCTATAAAAATAATCCGATAACAGCGGCCTATTTTTCCACAAGCAATGGCTATACCGAGAATTCAGAGGATTATTGGGAAAATGAAGTCCCTTATTTGCGCAGTGTTGAAAGTCCGTGGGATACAAACACACCAAAATTCAAAGATCAGAAAGTTTTTACCGTAAGTAAGGTTGAAAATTTGCTGGAAACAGACCTTCCTTCCATTGATGCCATCTCTATGGATCTCAGCAGAACAGAAGGAAATCGCGTTGATCAACTGAAGATCGGAGACAAAACGTTTTCAGGCAGGAATATTCGTGAAGCGCTGGGATTGAAGTCCAGTGACTTTTCCATTGAGAAAAAGCGGGATCACCTTATTTTCACCACAAAAGGGTTCGGCCACGGAATCGGTATGAGCCAGTTCGGTGCAAACGGCATGGCGAAAGACGGTAAAACATATAAGGAAATTGTAAAGCATTATTACCAGGACGTTGAAATCAGCACGGTTACCAACACCGCTCCGACGCTTGTGTCCAAATAACGATGCGCTTGTATAAATATGTACTATCTATGAGCCCCGGGATACTGGATATTCCGGGTGTTTTTCTGTTCTGATGGGCAGCAACAGATCCTCCTTATCACCTAATGCAGCCAAATTAAACACTTAACTTTCCCGGAAATTCAGAAAAAATGCACAAAACCTGGAATTTTTTATAAAAAAATGTATAGTTTTTGATTTTTCTGCTCAGAATGGTTGTTGAGGTGATGAGACATGAAAGAAGAAAACAACGGCGCTCCAAAAAATAAGTGGAGTCGCATATTCCGTAAGAAGTGGTTCTTTCCTGCAGTCTATTTGACGATTGCTGCACTTCTCTTGTCATTGGTGGTATGGTATCAGAACCTTGGCAGCCAGATTGATGAAACCCAAGAGGAAAACACAGAAGACTATGCCCCAATTGAAGATGAAGAAGCTCAGCCGGTCATGGAACAGCAGGAAGTCGTTCAAAGTCCCGTCGAAAACATGGATCAAGCAGAAATCGTAACTAAATACTATGATTACGACGCAGACCAGGAAACTCAGGAGAATGCAATTGTCGTCTTCAACGACCGCTACTATCAAAGTACAGGTATTGATATTGCATCTGCTGAAGGCGAATCATTCGATGTGTTGGCATCATTGAGTGGAACAGTTACGGAGGTCAAGGAAGACCCGCTCCTGGGCAATGTGGTGACATTAACACATGAAAACGATGTGACAACCCATTATGCCAGTTTAGGAGATGTGGAGGTTTCTGCTGATGATGAAGTGGCTCAAGGTGATGTCATTGGAACGGCAGGCCAAAATCTATTTGGCAAAGACAATGGAACACATCTGCACTTTGAAATTAGAAATGCTGGTGAAGATGTCAATCCGGAAAGCTATTTCAATCAGCCATTGAGTGCGCTTGAGGAAGCCGAAACTGAAAATGGCGATGCACAAAGCACAGATGGAAGTGAACATGGGAATAGTGAACCTGAATCATCTGAAGAAAGCAGTGAATCTGAGTCCACAGAAGAAGGCAACACTTCTGAGGAGCCGGAATCCGGCCAGAATGAAGACGGCACTTCCGAGGGCTCGGAATCAAGTGAGGATGAAAGTGGCGCTTCCGAGGATTCACAATCAAGTGAGGATGAAGGCAACACTTCAGAGGGTTCAGAATCCAGCGAGAATGAAAGCGGCGCAATGGATGATGAAGAGTCATCAAATAACGATGAACCAACTGATCAACAGTAAATTTTCCCCCTTTCTAAATCATATATGCGTGATTAAGCGCAACAGCCCTAGTGATATCGCTAGGGTTATTTTTTTGTGTATTGAAATGGGTGAAATATATGATACGATGTAGCCAGAAAATATTTAACAGAATTTTTCTTCTATTGAAGGCGGTGCAATGTAAAAGAGAGATAGATTTTTCAGGCTGAATGTTTTCTTGCCTGATTCATGTTAACAACAAGGATCCGGTTTATAATTTGATGAGGAGAGGGGGAACCGACATGAAAAAATTCATGATATTGACAGGTGTCACCGGGATGTTGCTTTTAGCAGTCCTGATATTTGATTCGGTAAATGCAAAAGATGTTTATGCACCGGTTATCCAGGATGATTCGCGAATAGAAGAACAGGAGTGATGCTATAGAAGTTTCCCGTGATACTTGCGTGAAGTATGAATCCCCAGAGATAAATAATAACAATCCATATTTCCTTCCTGGATGTAACTGCCCAAAAAATACTTCTTGTCCCATTCTCCAGAAAAAAAGGTTTTATTCATAATCTCTCCATTACTGTAATAAAATATTACAAACCAAACATTCAGAAAAGTCTGAGGTGAGAGCTTGTGTAGCTTTTCCTCCAGCCATCCTAATTTTTTGATTGATACATACAAATTTCATATGTGAAAGGAGACTTCCTTCATTTAAACAGTGATATAAACACACCCAGAGCTGCACAGAAGTATATGCCAGAAGATAAGTGAACAGCATTAATTGTCTCACCTTGTCTCAAACCACACCTCGGAAATATCCAACTTAGGGAGGCGAATGGTGTGCACGATTACATCAAAGAAAGGACAATCAGGATAGGCAAATATGTCGTGGAGACGAGGCAAACTGTCCGATTGATTGCAAAGGAATTTGGTGTCTCCAAAAGCACAGTTCACAAAGATCTGACAGAACGCTTGCCTGAAGTAAGCCCCGAACTCTTCAACCAGGTTAAAGATGTACTCACTTACCACAAGTCAATCCGCCATCTCAGGGGAGGGGAAGCAACCCGAAACAAATACAAAGATGAAAAAAATCCAGAAGATTCCACCTTTAAACCAGTAGGATAGGAGAACGCACTCTCCGCGACTGACGAGCACTAAAGGAGGTGGTTCCGCCACACTGACACAACTCTTACTCCAGGAGGTGTATGTACGAAAAAATCAGCCCACTTCATATTGAGGTGAAGCATTGCACAATGCAGTCCCGCTAAACAAAGGTGGGGCACCGCACGAATCAAGCCCATTTCAAAGGGAGGTATATCTCATATAAAAACCCGGCCACAAGTGCCGGGTTTTTTGCGGGGGTGCTATAAATCAGCCCATACCGCACTGAATAGGGGCGGGCGAGCGCGGAACATGAGCGCGAGCACACGAACATGGGCCGGAGAACGAAAACATGGGCCGGAACACACAAAACATGAGCGCGAGAACGATAACATGAGCTTGAAATCACAAACCTCTTCAAGAACGCATAAACATAGCGCCGGTTGTCATCTTCGGCATTCAGTACATAGTGAAATTTTCCTATTCTTTTTTAAAAAATGGCAGTTATATGTTGAATTTTGTGGTAAAATATAATATTAGTAGCAGTGTGTTTACATACGTAAAGAGGAACGTATTTGATGACAGGGAGGATCTTGTGAATGTTTTCAAGGGACATAGGGATTGACCTTGGGACTGCCAATGTGTTGATCCATGTGAAAGGAAAAGGAATTGTTTTAAATGAACCGTCCGTTGTGGCCATGAACCGCAATACCGGCCGTGTACTTGAAGTCGGGGAAGAAGCGCGCCGCATGGTTGGACGTACCCCAGGCAATATCGAAGCGATCCGCCCGCTGAAAGATGGTGTGATTGCAGATTTTGATGTGACAGAAGCGATGCTGCGGCATTTTATAGATAAAATAAACGTAAAAGGCTTTTTTACGAAACCAACGATGCTGATTTGCTGTCCAACCAACATTACGAAAGTGGAGCAAAAAGCGATTAAAGAAGCTGCAGAGAAATCCGGCGGTAAAAAAGTATACTTGGAAGAGGAGCCGAAAGTGGCTGCTGTTGGCGCCGGCATGGAGATTTACCAGCCGAGCGGGAATATGATTGTTGATATCGGCGGCGGCACGACAGATGTGGCGGTCCTTTCCATGGGGAATATTGTGACAGCTGAAACTGTAAAAATGGCCGGTGACAAGTTCGACATCGAGATTCTTCAATATATTAAAAAAGAATATAAATTGCTGATTGGCGAGCGGACGGCTGAAGCAATCAAAATCAATGTTGCCACGGTCCGCGAAGGCTCGCGGCATGAGGAGATGGAAATCCGCGGCCGTGATATGGTCAGCGGTCTGCCGCGGACCATCACCATTGGATCTGAAGAAATTGGAAAAGCGCTCCGGGAGCCGGTTTCGATGATTGTTCAAGCTGCCAAACAAGTGCTTGAGAAGACACCGCCTGAGTTATCAGCTGATATCATTGACCGCGGTGTAATTTTGACTGGCGGCGGAGCTCTGGTTCACGGCATTGATGAGCTGCTTGGCGATGAATTGAAAGTGCCTGTATTGGTTGCAGAAGATCCAATGGACTGTGTCGCGAAAGGAACGGGCATTATGCTGGAAAATATCGATAAAGTTGAACGGAAAAAAATCGTCTAATTCAATTTAATGAAGCCTCCGTGCGAGTGAATTGTAACCAGAGATAAACAGCTAGAATTAGAGCAACAAATGGATGTAAGGAGAAACAAACCATGCCAACAGATGCGAAAGAAAAAACAGTAACCCGGGAGAGCGGGAAACAAGCAGAAGATCAAAAAAAGAAGCAGCAGCAGGAAGAGACAACAGACAAGGCAACCCGCAAAGAACAGAAGAAAAAGCGAAGAGAAGAAAAAAAGAAAAATAAGAAGCCCCGCCGGCGTATTTTTCCAATTTGGCTGCGAATTATCGTTGTTCTTCTGCTTGCGGCAATTGCGCTTGCACTCGGGTTGATTGTTGGTTATGGTGTCATCGGGGACGGTAACCCAATGGATGCCCTGGAGTGGGAAACATGGCAGCACATTATCGATATTGTTGTAAAAGAAGGTTGAACGACCCGTCACCGGATGTGGCGCGTTCTTAGCAGTGGTGATTGAAGTTTCGCTTTATATGGATAAACACATGTCCGGTGATATGCCGGGCATTTTTTGTTGGAATGCGAAAATTGTCTGAGCAAACCTGAACATCTGTTATAATGAGGTCAACTTACATACGCTAAAGGAGAGAGTTTTAATGGATATCGATCAAATTAAACAAACCATCCCGCACCGCTATCCGTTTTTGCTGGTGGACAAAGTGCTCGAAATGGAAGAAGGCCAGCGCGTTGTCGCCATCAAAAATGTTTCAGCAAATGAGCCATTTTTCCAAGGCCATTTTCCTGACTACCCTGTCATGCCCGGCGTATTGATTATTGAAGCATTGGCACAGACCGGTGCGATGGGCGTACTTGGCATTGAAGCGAACAAGGGCAAAATCGGATTTCTCGCGGGACTCGACAAATGCCGGTTTAAGCGCCAAGTGAAGCCGGGCGATCAACTGAGATTAGAAGTCGAAATCACCCGGGTGAAAGGCCCTGTCGGAATAGGTAAAGGCGTTGCAACAGTAGATGGCGAAGTAGTGTGCGAAGGTGAAATTACATTTGCAGTCCAATAGCGTTTATTTATTTAATCTCCGCGATAGCAGCGGGGATTTTTTAGGTTAAGGCTGTATTCTGAGCGGTTTCTCAAGTCCCTTTTTGAAGTTCGATTCGCTGCAAAAAGTCCCCGATGTGGCTTCTCAAGTCCTTTTTGGAGCTTTAGTCATCGAAAAAAGTCCCCGAGAAGGTTTCTCGAATCCTTTTTGGAGCTTTAGTCACCGTAAAAAGTCCTCGAGAAGGTTTCTCGAGTCCCCTTTGGAGCTTTAGTCACCATAAAAAGTCCCCGAGTGGCCACGATTTCCTGTTGAAATTTTAGAGACAAATTTTCATCTGGATGAGATTCGAATCTTTTATGATGAATATCATTTTATCATTCACAGGCGACAAAACTTTAATTGAAAAAAGACACATATACGGTTCGGGATATCTGCAAGCCCAATCCAAAATGCCATGGTAATATCAGGTGATTTTAAAAAAATGAGTATCGCATTGGATAAAATGGATAACCTAAGGGCGAAAGTGAACAACAAAGGAGGGACAATTAAAATGCAACGTAAATGGCCTTTCAAAATTGGCGCATCCATTTTGGCTTTGTCGCTGGTTGCTGCTTGCGGAACGGATAACCAGGAAGATCCGGCTGGTGAAGATGAAGCACCATTAAATCAGGAAGAAGATAATCCGGATATGAATGGTGATAATCAGGACGATCCGCAGCTTGAAAATGACGGCAATGGCACAAACGAAGGCGGAACGGATACCGAACAAGATGGCACTGGTGGTACCAATGAAGATGAGAATGACATGATGGACGAGGATAATAACAACAACAATAATAATGGCTGAGTGCTCATTTTAAAATCCCCTCAGAGAAAAGGGGATTTTTTCTGCTCTGCATCCATTCCATTTCTTGTGCTCACGTATCGGAAAGACATACATTCCGTTGAATGAAGTTTCACTTTATCTTCCTTTTTGAACACGCGCTAATAAATATGCCGTACTTTTTTTATCGCCATAAACAGCTGAAATTGAATATTTGAAACCCCATCAAATCACCGTTTTTAAAAATCAAAAAATTTTTACAAAATAAATAGATTATCTTTTGAAAACATAGTACAATAGTCTTAGAAAAAAACTAAAAAATGACAATAGACAACAAAATCAAACGATCAGGGGGAAACCTAATGGTAGGAGATTCAAATGCGGTTTATATTATCAGCAGAAAAACAAAAGCAATCATGACACAAGATTCACCGTATTATCGTTCGAGAATTTTAGAAATTGGACAGGAGCAGCAGTCTGTCCATAGTCCGGAGCAAATTATCGACCATTCATGTATTTTATACGGTGCCACGTTAAAGGGCAGAAGAGACTCGGCAAAAAAACGTTTGAAGTTGAATAACAAAGTGCCTGTCCCGGTGATACCTGAGGCATATGTTTATATGTTGCCGACTTGTTCTTCCAGAAGCAAAGAGAACGTATGGCTTTCGATTTGCCAGATCAAACAATTCGATCAGGAGGATAACGGGACTTATGTGACGTTTTACGATGGCACCGGTTTATATGTCAGCACTTCTGAATCATCGCTGGATATGCAATATAAACGGACAAGCGAGCTTATGCTCAAGCTGAATTGGCGGTGTTTCTTCGGTAACGACTTCTTTTTCCCTGAAGATTTTCGCTAGCTCTTTAAACAAATAA
Source organism: Lentibacillus amyloliquefaciens (assembly GCF_001307805.1). Classification (GTDB taxonomy): domain Bacteria; phylum Bacillota; class Bacilli; order Bacillales; family Amphibacillaceae; genus Lentibacillus; species Lentibacillus amyloliquefaciens. The sequence continues at coordinate 3,150,678 of NZ_CP013862.1, forward strand.
TTTTCCTTGCTTTCCTCACCTGTCACCTGTAAAATGGAAAAATGACTGACTGGTTAGTATCGTTTTTAGCAGACAAAATTATTTATGGAACCAGGTGTTGAAATGAATACAAAAAAAATCAAATTAATTGAAGCCGGGATGAAATTATTTGCTGAAAAAGGCTATCACAGCACCTCTGTTGAAACAATTGCCACCAGTGCAGGTGTTTCCAAAGGTGCTTTCTATTTGCATTTTCAGTCCAAGAGTGATTTCCTGGCTACCGCTTTTGATTATTATCATCAGGAAATCACCAGCCGGATTCAAGCTGTCCAAAAAGAGAACCTGTCACCAAGAGAAAATTTTGCGAAACAGATTGAAACAATGACCGCGTACATATACCAGTACAAGGATTTTATTACGATGCACTTAAATCAAAATATTTCAATTGAAGCAGATACGGATAAAATCTTTCAGCAAATGAATGCGCAAAATTTTCACTGGCTGCATCAAAATATTAACAGCATATACGGCACTAAGGCGGAATATCATTACCCGGATATCATCATCCAGCTCGAAGGTTTGATGAACGGGTATTTTAAATGGATAATAATTGATGAAATTATGATTGACGGGAACCAATTAGGCTCCTATATCGTACGAAGGTTGGATGATGTTGTCAGCGGGCTCTTCGAACGAAACGAAACACCGCTGGTTACTGCAGATCATATTCCTGCTGTGTACACGAAAGAGACGCCTGTATCAGACGTTTTAACAGCCATGACGGAAAAAATTGATGCGCTCGCACTATCTGAAGATAAGAAAGGTGAACTGAACGCATTAATAGGAATCTTGTCGAATGAAACGGCAAAAGAACATCCACAAAAGGCAGTGATGCAAGGTCTTCTTGTCCATTTTCAGCGCATGTCTGAATTCGAAAAGGAATGCCGGGAACTCGCACGCCTTCTGGAGATGGATTTGCTTGAATAGGTAAGCCGAATCGGGTGCTTTAGGAACGTTGAGAATAGCATTTTGACGGGTTACAAACCATTACATAAACAAAAAGAGGAGTTTCAGCTATGCGAAAATTAATATTAACGGCAGCGGTAATTTTGCTGATTGGCATCCTTGCTGCATGCAATCAGGGAGAAGAGAACGATGAAGCACAGGAAGAACAGGAAACAGCAGTCGAAACGGCTGACGTCACAACGGGCGATCTTGTCATTGAAAAATCAATCTACGGGCGCACAGAGCCTAACAGTACAACGCCTGTTATGGCACCGGGTGCAGGGGAAGTGACCGAACTGGAAGTGGCAAACGGTGATACGGTGGACGAAGATGATCATTTGGCAACCATCCAGACCCCGGCAGGTAATCAGCGGGTTACGGCACAAGCATCAGGTGAAATTGCGAACTTAAACGTTGAAGAAAATGCCATGGCGAGTGATTCTGATCCGATGATGGTGATAGCGGATTTTGATTCCATGACGGTTAATCTGACTGTTTCTTCTGATACGCTTGATTTGCTTGAAGCAGGGGATACCTATCCTGTCGTCATCGAGAGAGAAGAATATGAAGCGGAAATCACGTCTGTCGGCACGATGCCGAATGATACCGGGCTTTATCCGGTTGAAGCGACCGTGGAAAATGGAGATGATGCGATTGTTTCCGGCATGGTTGCGGTTATGAACGTGCCGGAAAACCGGGTGAAGGATACGATAATCGTCCCAACTGAAGCAGTCGTTACACAGAGCGGTGAGACATTTGTTTATGTCGTGGAAGATAATCAAGCGATCCAAAAAACGATAACCGTTCAAGAGTCACAATCAGACGAAACAGCTGTTGAAGGTGACATCCAGGAGGGTGACCAAATTGTCGTTAATGGTCTTTTAACGTTGTCAGACGGTATGAATGTCAACGTGGCCGAAGAGGAGGATAATTCTTGAAACTCGTAAAAACATCTGTCAAACGGCCTGTTGGCGTCATCATGATTGTTCTGGCAATTATTGCCCTCGGGACCATATCCCTGCGTAACCTGAATGTCGATTTGTTTCCCGAAATTGACTTGCCGATTGCCGTTGTCGCAACATCCTATCAAGATGCGGCACCTGAAGAAGTCGAAAATTTAATCAGCCGGCCGATTGAGTCCTCGGTCAGTTCGGTCGAGGGGATTGAAACGGTTCAGTCCCAATCACAAGCAGGCTCCTCCCTTGTGATGATGATGTTCAATAATGGCACAGATCTTGACCAGGCATTGTTAAACGTGCGCGAAAGCATTGATCAGGTGAAAGGAATGCTGCCTGATGGTGCCGGCGACCCGAGCGTTTTAAGGTTTAACCCGGATCAGATGCCGCTCATGTGGGTCGGATTGACCGGCGATGAAGCAAGTAAACTGACTCAAGTGGCAGACGATCAAATTGTACCATTCTTTGAACGCCAAAGCGGTGTTGCTTCGGTTACCGTTGAAGGGGCAAAGAATCGGGAAATTCAAATTGTTCTTGATCAGGCAAAATTACAGCAGTACGGTGTAACATCTCAAACGATTACACAGGCATTAAATAATTCAAATCAGTCAGCTTCCGTCGGCGTCGTGGAAAAAGGCAACCAGGACCTGCAGCTCAGAGTGACCGGCGGCTTTGATTCGGTGGAGGATATAGAAGACACGCTTGTCCAGACACAATCAGGGGGCACGGTGCACATCGATGAGCTGGCAGAAGTAAACGATACACATGCGGAATCATCGGGTGACACACTTGTTAACGGTGAGCAGGCTGTTGTCTTATCGATTATGAAAAAAACGGATGCCAATACAGTCGAAGTGGCAAACAATATCAACGACAGCATGAAAGAAATGGAAGGAGATTTGCCCTCAGGCCTCAACACGGAAGTCATTATTGACACGTCTGAATATATAAACATGTCGATCAAATCAGTCGTACAGAATATCCTGATAGGCGGCATTATATCGTTTCTGATTTTGCTGTTATTCCTGAAAAGCATCCGGGCGACGATTGTTATCGGCCTGTCCATCCCGATCGCAATCATTTCAACATTTACACTGATGTATTTTACCGGTGAAACACTGAACGTTCTGACACTGGGCGGTCTGGCACTCGGCCTCGGGATGATGGTTGACAGTTCGATTGTCATACTCGAACATATTTATTCGTACCGACAGCGGGGTTATTCGCTGAAAGATTCCGCTATTAAAGGGGCATCAGAATTGACCCCGGCGGTTATTGCGTCAACGACGACGACATTGGTGGTCTTTTTACCGATGGTGTTTGTTGACGGCATCGCTTCAGACATGTTTACACCGCTTGCTATGACGGTATCATTTGCATTGATCGCTTCCCTGATTGCAGCGGTGACACTCGTTCCAATGCTCTCATCCAAACTGCTGGCAAAAGCAACAGAAGACAGCGGCAAACGTTATTGGTTCAATCGTTTCCTGAACCGGGTGAATAATGTCTACCGTGCCGTCCTCAAATGGGTTTTGGGACACCGGAAGACAACGGTGTTCGGCACGATTTTAATCATTGCAGGAAGTCTTGCTTCAATACCGATGATTGGCGCATCATTCATGCCGTCATCTGACCAGGGACAGCTTCAGGTCACTGTGGAAACACAGCCCGGCAGTTCACTTGAGCATACGCAGAATGTCGCAGAAGATGTGAACGAAAAGCTGACTGCCTATGATGACGTGATGGAGACGAATTATATGAATGTCGGCGGCGGTGGCGGTGGTGCTCCGGGAACCGGCGGCGCCAGCAATCAGGCTACCTATATGATGCAGCTGATTCCGGCCTCCGAGCGCACACAGTCAACAGATGATGTCGTTCAATCGATGAGTGAAGAGTTGGAATCTGTGCCGGGTGCCGAAATATCGGTGATGGCAACGGATAGTGCTGCCGGCATGGGGGACCCTGTTCAAATCAGTCTGACCGGTCCGGAGCATGAAGTACTGCGTGAGCTTTCAAATGAAGTCGTCAGTACAATCAGCGAGGTTGACGGTGTGCATAACGCCGCTTCATCAGCTGATGACGGTGCGCCGCAAATGCACATTCAAGTAGACTCGGAAAAAGCAGCTATGTATGGGCTCTCCGACCAGCAAATCACAAGCCAAATTCAGCTGCAATTTACCGGTCAGACCGCAGCTCAATACCGTGAAGACGGTAACGAAATGGATATTACGTTAATGTATCCTGAAGATGAACGCAGCACAATCAATGATTTGGAAAACGTAACAATTCAATCTGAAAGCGGAGCGGCGGTTCCTTTAACAACACTCGTTACATTGGAAGAAGTCGAGGGACCTGTCACCTTGCAGCGCGAAAATCAGCAGCCCCAGCTGAATGTGACTTCAGAAATCATCGGGCGTGATTTGGGCAGTGTGACAAATGATATCAGAGAGAAAATGGATAATATGGCCATGCCTGAAGAATACAGTTATGAAATCGGCGGCCAGGCAGAAGATATGGCAAGCTCATTTACGGATTTATCCATTGCGCTCGTGTTCTCGATCTTCCTGGTATACGCCGTCATGGCAGTCCAGTTTGAAAACTTCCTGTTCCCGCTTATTATCATGTTTTCACTGCCTGCAACCGTTGTTGGCGTATTGCTTGGGTTGCTTGTGACCGGCTTGCCGCTGAGTATTCCGGCATTTATCGGGGTTATCATGCTCGCGGGAATTGTGGTCAATAACTCAATTGTGCTTGTTGATTACATCAATATCCTGCGGCGTGACGAATATGGAAGAGACCGTTACGAAGCAATTCTTGAGGCAGGAACCAGTCGTCTCCGTCCGATTTTGATGACAACCTTGACGACGATTCTTGCTATGGTGCCATTAGGCCTTGCACTTGGTGAAGGCGCCGAAATGCAGCAACCACTGGCTATTACCATTATCTTTGGTCTGGCAATCTCAAGTCTCTTCACGCTGCTCTTAATCCCGGTCGTGTATACGCTCTTTGACGATTTAACCGCAAAAATTACACGCCGCCGGAAAAAAGCATAGATTGGAAGATGAGCTCCCTGTTCCGGCAGGGAGCTTTATTTGCGTTGAAGATGGCTGAGTTGATTGGATGCTGGGATTGGAGTTGGGCTCGGGTTTGGGCTCGGCACGCTCGGCGGAATTGCTGATTCGCGCGGTGTGCGGGGATTTTCGCGCGGTCAACGGTCGATTTCGCGCAGTCCTCACGCTATTTCGCGCGGTCTCAGTGGAATATCGCGCAGTCCCCGCAGAATATCGCGCGACGCCAACGTTATTTCGCGCGGCTTCCGTAGACACACGCCCCACCCTAAAATTCACTCGTTAGTTTCATTCCCATTCATTTAAATTATTTGAAAAGTTGATTTTCGGCAGTGGCCGAAAATCGCCCCTTATGCTATAGTTATTTTACCCTCTCAAAATTGAATAAAGGAGTTATCTATGAAAATCAAACACCGCACCAAACCCCTGCCGCTCCAGAAATATGACGCCATCATCCCGCGTCTTTCCCCGAACTTTCCGAAGCTTCCTGAGATGAAAGAAGACGCAGGAAAGCAAGGGAGAGGCCACTCAGGTGAATTAAAGGTTGATTATCACCTGGAAACGTTAGCCAGTCAATACACCATTCTTGATAATGTCTATCTTAAAAATAACGGGAAAAATTTCCAAATGGATACGCATGTCATTGCTAATCATGGGATCTTCATTGTTGAATCAAAAAATTATTTCGGCACCATTATATTTGATACCATCCTCGGTCAACTGATTCGCGATGACGGGCAAGTTGAAGCAGGATTCGAATACCCCATAACCCAGGTTGAAAATCAACAATTTCATCTTCAAAATTGGCTTAAGCGAAATCACCTTTCCCACGTACCCGTTTATTATTTTGTCGCGATAGCTGAACCTGCCACCATCATTAAGGTGGACGGCAACCGGGAGACAATCGCGGAAAATGTCGCACACGCCGCACGCATCCCTAAAATGATATTGGAAAAAGATCGACAGTTGGCTCAATTAGGCTATCCCAATCTCCAGGACTATAAGATTGGAAAAACAATTTTGCGCGCGTGTGGTGAATTTGACATCGATATCATGCAAAAGTATGGGATTACGCGCCGTGATCTACTGCCAGGGGTTTTTTGTCCCAACTGTGGTGTGCGCGGCATGAAGCGTCTTCACGGTGCATGGGTATGCCGAAAATGCCGCTTTAAAAGCTACCGCGCGCACTTAAAGGACCTATTCGATTATTTATTACTCAATGGCTCCATATCAAATAAAGAATGCATGTGGCTGTTAGGACTGCCATCCCGAAGCACCGCCACAAGAATTTTGCAAAACAGCGGATTGGTTTATTTGCAAAAGTATAAGTGTTGGGTTAACAAAAGAAGGGGGCCATTAGAAAGGTGAAAGGCTCTTGAAGCAATGGCACGCCCGGGTGAAGTAGTCAATCGTGCAATGTTGGCTGAATTCGCGCGGTGTGCGGGTGATTTCGCGCGGTCTCAGTGGAATTTCGCGCGACGCCAACGTTATTTCGCGCGGTTATCCGTCGATATCGCGCAGTCCCCATGTGATTTCGCGCGAGCCATCTATCGTGCACAGTCAAAATTAAAGTGATTTTCGGTAGCAGCCGAAAATCTTCCCTCTCAGATTTGTGTATTAGTTGTCAGGTTTTAAAATATGCTATGATGAATGAAGCAATACTGAATGGAGGTCAAATGATGTCGCTTTCCAGAATTATGAAATGGGTCACTGGCGGGAGCGAGGCGTTTCTCGGCATTCCGCTCATCGGCGGTTCTTTTATCCTGAGCACAAGCTGGGGCGCCCTGCTCGTCATGTTTATTTTGCATACCGTTACATTATTTATCGCGCGCAATGAAAAGGGGAATATAACAGGCAGTATACTTGGCATGGTCACGTCGTTTATCGGGGTCATCCCGGTTGTCGGTATGATTATGCATATTATTACGGCTATTGTATTATTGATCGATGCTGCAACCAACAAACATTAATCCGTCCTTAAGAGGCGGCATCTTTCCGGCTTATTTTTTTCATAAGCTGGTTTGCCACCTCTGAAAACATCAGGCCAATAGCAATCGCACCGGCGAGCAGCATTACTTTTGCCGAAAGCTGCACAGCCGTATAATAATCATTTTCCACAAAATGCCGCATCGCATCATAGGCAACGCCACCCGGTACAAGAGGGATAATGCCGGAAACACTGATGACGATGACCGGCATTTTAAATAGTTTGGCGCAAAATTGACTGAGAACCCCTGCCAATATGGCACCGAATATCGTTGCCGGCACAACATCCATGCCGTTCTGTGACAGCATATAATATAAAATCCACCCGGCCATGCCCACCGTACCGCATTGAATGAGCGCCCTTCTTGGTACATTGAAAATGACTCCGAATCCGGCGGCCGCAATGAAGCTTGTCATTAGCTGAGCAGTAATCATAAAAATATCTCCTCTGAAAAAATAATCCACACAAGTGCACGTTCGTTAAACAGTACGCCATTTAGAATGCAAAAACCACCGCTACACCGGCGCCGATTGCAAAGGCAGTTAAGATTGATTCGACACCTTTGGAGACGCCTGCAACCAGATGCCCTGCAAGCAAATCACGGACAGCATTGGTGATGTGCAGCCCTGGAACGAGCGGCATTACCGCTCCGGTGATAACCTTGTCCAAATTATCACCAAAACCAACTGCCAGAAAAATCATGGCAAACAATCCAATAAAAAATGAAGCAATAAAATGTGCGATGAAGCTGACCTCAATCAATTTTGCCGCACCGAGCATGACAGCATAACCGACCCCTCCGGAAATAAGCGCCGGTAGGAAATCGGGCCACACACCCCCGAACATGAACGAAAAACTTCCGCTCACTAAGGCGGCAGCGATGATCTGAATCAAATAAGGGAACGTCATTTTAGCCTTTGCAACAGCACGCAAACTTTCAAGTGCCTCTTGGATGGTAAGGTTGCCGGCGGTTATATCACGCGAAACCCGATTGACTTCATCGATTTTTTGCAAATCAGTCGCTCTGTTTTGGATACGTATGAACTTTGTAACCTCAGCGAAGTTAGCCGAAAAATTAATTCCGGTCGGTGTTGCATAGCTATGCACATCTTCCAGCCCGAAAGCTGATGCGATACGATTCATGGTATCCTCTACACGATACGTTTCCGCGCCGCTTTCAAGCATGATTTTCCCGGCCATCATAGAGACATTGGCAATCAACTCCCGGTCCATCGACTGCACCACCTTTCTGTTCATATTATAATGTTTCACGGCTTATTTGGAAAGGTGAACCGTTTGGCAGGTTCATCGCAATAAAAAAGCGGCATCACTGAAATGCCACTTAATGCTTCTTCGTATCGATTGCAGGCAGTTAACCTATCTTTGTGGGAGAGCTTTTCGGGGGAGAGCGGACGGCACTCGAGTGGGGGACCCACTCGTGCGGAAGCGAGGTCAACTCGCGCGAGAACAGCCGAAACTCGAGCGAGAACGGCCACAACTCGTGCGACAACCCGACCACCTGCACATCAGAGGCTCTCAGGCTCAGACATCCCCGCACCCCCTAACATTTCAATTCTGCTCGTACAAAATCGTCTGTGCGATGCCTATAAAATATTCCGATTCATCAATAATGTGATTAATCACGACTTTGGCAGTCTGGTTGCCCGAAACAGCAGAGCTCTCGTTTTTGACCTGTCTGCAAAATTGAATAAAAGCGACCGACTCCTGCAAATAGAATGATACGAGATCGAGCACTTTCTGATAGAGCGCGGGCGAAATGGTGTTATGGCTCCTGATGACCGACTCGATGAACCGTTTGACATGCTGGTGTGATTGATTAAGTTCCTCCTCCCATCGCTTCAGAGCTTCAACGTACTTATCCTCCAGATTTGTGACCAATTCCCGCATGACCACTGTATGCTCGGCTTCCTGCTCCTTCCAGAATTCCGCTTCATCAAGCACCCGAAGTGGCATTTGACTGCCGTAATAAAATTGCATGATTTCATCCTCCTGTTATCCAAACGTTTGTCCAATAATATTTATGACGTTAACAGTTTGTTTATGATGGAATTAATCAGAGCTGCAACTGATATTAATGAAATAACATATTGACAAATAAAAACGCGCTATTATAATAGTGAGTAATCACTCACATTACATTAATCCAAATATCGATTGGAGGGCTGCACATGTCCGATGTTGTCAAACTGGAAAACATTCAGCACAGCTACAATAAGAAAGCGGTGTTGAAGAATATCGATCTCGCTATTCCGGAAGGGCAGTTGTTTGGGCTGCTTGGGCCATCGGGTTCAGGCAAAACAACGCTCGTTAAAATTATTATCGGTCTTCTGACACCCGAGAGCGGAACCGTTAAAATTGAAGACGAGCAGATGCCGTCATTCAAGCTAATGGAGAAAATTGGTTATATGGCCCAGTCTGACGCACTGTACAATGAACTCACAGCCAGGGAGAATATGCAATTTTTCGCGACACTTTATAAAATTCCTAAAAGACATCAAAAAGAACGGATTACCGAAGCTGCCGAACTGGTCAACTTATCTGAGGTTTTGGATCAGACGCTTGATACATTTTCCGGTGGCATGAAGCGGCGTATGTCACTGGCGATTGCCTTGCTTCATCAGCCCAGGCTATTGATTCTGGATGAGCCGACGGTCGGAATTGATCCTGTCCTCCGTGCTTCGATCTGGGAAGCATTCCGCAAAATGCAGCAAACGGGCACAACGATTATTATCACCACTCATGTCATGGATGAAGCGGAAAAATGCGATAATCTTGCTCTTTTAAGGGACGGTTATCTCATCGCTCAGGGCAGCCCGGCGGATTTACGTGCGAAAAGCGGTACGGAGACCCTTGAGGCAGCATTTTTACAGTTTGGAGGTGCCGGCTATGCGCATTCAGGCAATCATTAAACGAGTCATCCGGCAGTTTTTACGCGATAAACGCAGCATCGCCCTCATGATGGTCGCGCCGCTCTTGGTGATGACGCTATTGTGGATCGTCCTCGATATGGAAGATTATGTTCCGACAATAGCTGTCACAGATGCGCCGCAACCAATGCAAGAAGCTTTGGAGGAGCAGGATGCCTCGATCCTGGAGAGCGATGCGGCTCGCGGTAAAATAGCGCTTGAGAACGAGAATGCCGATGCGCATCTGTTATTCGACAACAACCGGTCCGAATTGACCATGGAAGGCAGCAATCCGACCGCAACTTCAGCTGTACAGAATGTCATCAGCAGTGCCGTCAAACAGCTTAATCCGAATGCACCTGATCTGAATGTATCTTTTCTACACGGGTCATCCGACTTAAACTTGTTCGATAATACCGGTTCTGTCTTAATTGGCTTTTTTGTCTTCTTTTTCGTCTTTATCATTGGCGGCGTGTCTTTCTTGCGGGAACGCACCCAAGGGACATTGGAACGCATGATGGCAACGCCACTCAGGCGCTGGGAGATTGTTGCCGGCTATCTGCTCGGATTCGGTATTTTTATTATCATCCAATCAATCATCATCGCGGCGTATTCCATCTATGTGCTCGATATTTATATGGCGGGATCGTTCCTGTCAGTACTTGTGATTACATTCCTTATGGCCATCACGGCTTTAAGCCTTGGCACATTGCTATCGGCGTACGCCAAAAACGAATTCCAGATGATTCAATTCATCCCGGTTGTCATCGTCCCGCAAGTCTTTTTCTCCGGCGTTTTTCCGATTGAATCGGTCGAATGGATTAATGCGATTGGAAAAATTATGCCTCTGACGTATGGGGCGGACGCTTTGAAAGCTATCATGATAAGGGGTGAAGGCTTGAATGTGGTCACTGTGGATATTGCCGTATTGATTGGTTTTTCGATAGGTTTTATCATACTGAATATCATGGCATTGAAGCGTCACCGTACACTTTGAAAACTCAGGAGGGACAGAACATGTCAGACATGATTGAGACATTGCGCAATGATGAAAATTTGACACCAAAGCAAATTGAGATTCTAAAAGCAGCGATCGAGCTGATTTCGGAAAAAGGCTACTACAATACGTCAACAAGCGAAATCGCCAAACGGGCAGGGGTTGCTGAGGGAACTATTTTCCGCCATTACAGCACGAAAAAGGACTTGCTCGTTGCGATTGTCACACCGGTTATTTCAGATTTTTCGGCGCCCTTTTTTGCCAAACAATTCGTTGATCAGGTCTTCCGTGAAACGTATGCAAACTTCCGGGACCTGCTTTATGCGTTCATCAAGAATCGCTTTGAGTTTGCGCAGTCCAATGTTCCGCTGATTAAAATTCTGCTGCAGGAACTGGCCTTTCACCCGGAAATTCAGGCGGCGTATAAAGAGCAGTTTACTGACAAAGTCTATCCGGCAATCAATCAGGCAATCGACTTTTACAAACAAAAAGGCGAACTCAGGGACCTTCCAAACGAGACAATCATTCGTACGATGGTGCCGACAATACTGGGATTCATGATGACGCGGTTCATTTTAAAACCGGATCAAACGTGGGATGATGAAGCTGAAATCAAGCAGACGATTGATGTTATTATGGGTGGAGTTGGAAAAACATGAGACTTTAGAATGGGGTGGGGCAAAAGTGTCTCATTAAAGAAAAATCCGAACTAATTAGAAGTTATGGTTGGTGTATATAACCCGCTTCGGAAATATACTTCGCTTTCCGCGGGGTAAGCCTCCTCGTGCTGGCGCACTTCGGAGTCTCACCTATGCCTATGTTCCCGCAGGAGTCTTCGTCTATTTCCTTCGCTCAAGTAGTGTGTTGTTCGTTTGATGGCATCACAACGGTGCTCATAGCCATTTTTGATGCAACTTCGACAGTAGGCATTATATCCGCCCCGTCAATAGTCGCCATAATCGAAAGCGTCTTTTGTTTAATATTCGATAACCCTAAACGATGCGGATATCTTAATTAATTTGCCCCGCGCCCCCAAATTCCGCTATAATTTAACCAATAACAGCACCGTTCGACATTTAGCATTTCCAAGGAGACCGATCATGTTTAATTATACCGATTTGGCGGTTGCTTTTCTGATCGCCCTCATTTCGACGTTCCTGCTGACGTTTCCCGTTAAAAAACTTGCCATCAAACTGAAGACGGTTGACCTGCCGAACTATCGCAAAATCCATAAAAAGGTGACACCACGATTAGGCGGTCTGGCCATATTTGCGGGGGTCTTTTTGGGCGGGCTTTATTTGCAACCGCATCACCAGCATCTGCCGGAAATTATACTCGGTGCGATTGTCATTCTCATCACAGGCGCGGTAGATGACCGTTATTCGATCCGCCCTGTCATCAAATTGTCCGGACAGCTGATCGCCGCTTCATTTCTCATTTCATCGGGTCTGATTATCGATCGGATCACGTTGCCGATTATAGGGATGGTCGATCTTGGGTTTATGAGTGTGCTGATTACAGTGCTTTGGATTGTCGGTATCACCAACGCGATTAATTTGATTGACGGTCTGGATGGACTGGCGACCGGCGTCACGACGATTGCGCTCTCGAGCATGTTTGTTATGGCATTGATCGACGTTCAGATATTGGCAGCCTACTTATGTATCGTCCTGATCGGTGCGAACCTAGGCTTTTTATATCATAACTTTTACCCGGCGAAAATTTATATGGGGGATGCCGGGTCCAACTTTTTAGGCTACATGATTGCGGTTGTTTCCATCGTTGGATTGTTCAAAAACATTGCGCTGTTCAGCTTCATTATTCCGGTTATCGTGCTGGCGGTCCCGATTTTCGATACGCTGTTTGCCATTGTTCGGCGCGCTTACAATAACGAACCGATCATGATGCCGGATAACAAGCATATCCACTATCAGCTCATCAGATCGGGATTCAGCCACCGCAAAACGGTGCTGATTATTTATGCGTTCAGTGTTTTGTTTGGCGGAATGGCCATACTATTTTCCTATGCCAGCTTAACGACGGCGATTATCATCACGTTTTTCGTTCTGTTACTGCTGCAAATTTTTGCTGAAATCGGCGGGGTGGTTATGGGTGGCAAAAGGCCAGCCCTTGATTTGGTTGGGCGCGTGTTGCGGAAACGGGAGCGATAGCAAGTGGCTGCCTGTTACCCATGATTTAAAAAGTAAGGCATAAGTTTTCGATTTGGCGCCCATGTTTCGGTGTGACACGCCCATGTTTAGCTTCTCGCGCCCATAATGACCTTCAACGCGCCCATGTTTACAGTCTCGCGCCCATATTTGTGATTTCGAGCCCATGTTATGCCCACTCATGCCCATGTTTCTGTTTACGCGCCTATAAAATTAAATTCACTAGCGTTGCATAAATATAAATTGAATATTCTGTAATCCATTTAGCTCTATTTTTCGCCAAAAAGACAAACCTTAATGAAAAAGTGGCATTGTCCATTTGGTAAAATTATACATTTACTCCGGGAGAGACAGCGACAACACCTATAATTATGGTATGCCGCTAATGCGACGAAGCCAGTGACGGCAGTTCTTCCACAGTTTCGCTTTTAATAAACGACTAATCTGCAATATGGTTTTCCTGGACTCTGTTTCTAGTTGAATGAGCACATGCAGGCAATAAACGATCAGCGCTAAAAAGATCTGGTTCATCACAGCTGTTTCACTATGGCCATAAAAATGTTTGATTTTAACGTGCTGTTTCAGCCATTTGAAAAATAATTCAATCGTCCAGCGTGAACGATACATGTCACTGATTTCACTGGCTTTTAGGTCAAACCGGTTTGTGATGAGACGCAGTCGATTGCCTTTTGTATCATCGACTTCAATTAAGCGAAATAGATTATCCATGCGCTTTGTTGGACCACCGACAGCTACCATTTGATCCGTAACGATCGTGGAACTCTGTTCCACCTCAAAGGACTTGATCGTCCGTGTAATCGAGTTTTTCTTCAACCGGGAGACGAAGAAATAACCGTCGTCCGTCATGCGGTCAAAACGCTCATAATCTATGTAACCACGATCAAATACGTAGGTTGCTTCCTTGTCGTCCACCAAAACTTCTAATTGGCTACGATCGTGTTCGTTGGCCGTCGTGATGTTGGCGTACTCCGGATAAGAAGAACCATTTTCCATGAACACCAACCGCAAGTGCAGTTTGACGCCGCCTTTCGTTTTACGGAAGGTAGCCCATGGATGATTCGTCAGGTTGAGTGGTATCGTGCTCGAATCAATGATTTTTACCGGCATAACTGTTCGACCCGGTTGAGAATGGCGTATCTGATCAACTAATTGATAAAAGATGGCTGCCAACAAATTGGGATCCACAGTACGGTGTTTTCGCGACAATTGGGAAACGCTAATTGAATCCAGCCCCAATTCCTGTTGAACCTCGTCATCAAAAAGTGTATCACTCATCGCATGTAAGCTTTCCACCTCTTCCAGGTGGGACAATAATAACAGTTTGATGTACGAATAAGTCGTAAACTTTTTCGTGTAGCGATCTTGCCCGGTCTGCGTAATTTGTTCTGTAAGTTTTTCAATATTAATGGGTGCAACCCATTTACCAAATGATGATAATAGTGTATGATTGTCCATATTCTGAGTTCCTTTATATTGGATTTGGACAACAACCACCAATTCCATTATAAAGGATTTTTTTATACCCGGAAACCTATATTTTGGATAATTAACAAGATTATCAATTTTCTTTTATTGTTTATGCAACGCTAGTGAATTAAATTGAATGATTACATTATTCTGCGCAAAATGCCAAAACAATGCATTCAACCCAAATTTAAGCTATAATAGAATTAGGCAAGGAGGTACAGTGATGCAGCAAATTAAAAAAGCGATTATACCGGCAGCAGGGCTTGGGACACGTTTTTTGCCGGCAACAAAAGCGATGCCGAAAGAAATGCTCCCAATTGTGGACAAGCCAACCATTGAATACATTGTCGAAGAAGCGGTCAAATCAGGCATTGAAGATATTATTATCGTCACTGGCAAAGGGAAGCGGTCGATTGAGGACCATTTCGATCATTCGCTCGAGCTGGAAGATAATTTAATGAAAAAGGAAAAATTTGAGCTGCTGGAGCGGATTAATAAATCATCTAATGTTGAAATTCACTACATTCGTCAAAAAGAGCCAAAAGGATTGGGCCATGCTATCTGGTGTGCGCGCAAGTTCATTGGCAGCGAGCCGTTTGCCGTGCTGTTGGGTGATGACATCATCCAAAGTGAAACACCGGGTTTAAGTCAAATGATCAGTGAGTATGAAAAGGCACACGCTTCGATCATCGGCGTACATAAAGTGCCGGAAAGCGAGACGCATCGTTACGGGATTATCGATCCACAGGAAAAGTTCGACAATCTGCATCAAGTGAAAAACTTTGTAGAAAAACCGAAGCAGGGAACAGCACCATCCGATATGGCGATTATCGGCCGGTATATCCTGACACCGGAGATATTTGATTTTCTTGGCGAGCAAAAAATCGGCGCCGGCGGTGAAATTCAGCTGACGGATGCTATTCAGGAACTGAACAAAATTCAGCGGGTCTTTGCACTTGAAATTGAAGGCAGACGTTATGATGTCGGTGAGCAGCTTGGCTTTATCCAGACCACCATCGAAATTGCCCTGTCACGTGACGATCTGCGTGAACCATTGATGGCGTATTTGAATGAGCTGCAGGAAAAAGTGAAAGAATATAAATAGGTAATTTTCGGCATCCGCCGAAAATTTTCTTTTTAGTGGGCTTTTAGTGGGATGAATATGTGGTAAAGTGTCAGATTCAAGCGGGAGGCGGTACAGTACGAGCGATGGCGCGCCAAACTCGAGCAGAAACGCCCGAAACTCGAGCGGGAACGCCCCGAACTCGAGCGAGAACGTTGAAAAGTCGAGCGAGAGCACCCGAAACTCGAGCGAGGATGCCGCCAAAACGAGCGGGAGTCCCCCGAACATGAGCGAGAACGTCGGAAATTCGAGCGAGACCACCACGAACACGAGCGAGGGTAGCACCAACACGAGCGGGAGTCTCCCGAACTTAAGCGAGAACGCCCAAAACTCGAGCGACACCACACACCAACCGAACGACAGCAATACGTTCCCGTGCAGCCACAATTCACCGCCTGATACAACAACACCAGCCGCACGCTTCGATTTTTGACCGAAATTCGACAAAATCCAGCGCGAGGTATACAATCAAAGTCAGTTGCTTGTGCTGCTTGCAAAATGCGGACGTTTAGCTGGCCAATTCATTTTTGCTGAAAAATTTGGAATTTGATATAAAAGAGGGGTATGACAAAAGAGATCAATAAAGGAGACGAAGCATGGAACAACGTACAACATTGAAACGTTCATTAAAGCCGCATTGGGTCTGGGCGATTGCACTGGGCTCATCGATTGGCTGGGGAGCGTTTGTGCAGCCGACGACCTGGATGTCAACAGCGGGACCGCTCGGCGTTATTCTGGGCTTTGGCATCGGGGCACTGCTCATGATGCTGATTGCTGTAAGCTATGGATTTTTGATTAAAAGCTTCCCTGTATCAGGCGGGGAATTCGCTTATTCGTACATAAGTCTTGGACGCACACACGCGTTCATCAGCGGATGGTTCCTGACGCTCGGCTACTTATGTATTGTCGCGCTGAACGCATCCGCCTTTGCATTAATGGTTAAATTTGTATTTCCGTCCATTCTTGAAACCATGCACATGTATACGATTGCTGGCTGGGATGTCTATTTCACTGAAGTAATTATCGCTTCAGTCTTGCTCGGGGTTTTTGGTTACTTTAATGTTAAGGGTTCAAGTTTTTCAGGCCGCATGCAGTTTGTATTCTGTTCGATCATGGTAATTGGGGTCGTTGCCATCACGTTCATGGTTGGTGCGCAGCCGGGGGCAGGTCTTTCCAATGTCAATCCGCTATTCCCAACTGATACAACCGCCTTTGCAGCCGTCATTTCAATTGTTGCGATTGCACCATGGGCATACGTCGGGTTCGATAATGTCCCCCAAGCTGCAGAGGAGTTCCACTTTTCATCGAAAAAAGCTTTCACACTGATTATACTGGCGATTTTCTTTGCTGCGCTCTTGTACAGCATGATGATTATTGCCACATCCATGTCAGGTTCATGGCAGATACTTGTCGCCCAGGAAGAAACGTGGGGCACAGCTGAAGCGCTTCAGGGTGTTCTCGGTAATATGGGTGTTGTGATTCTGGTGACTGCCTTGACGATGGGGATCTTCACCGGCTTAAACGGGTTCACGATTTCTTCAAGCCGTCTCTTATTCGCCATGTCCCGTGCCAAAATTATCCCGGCGGCCTTTTCCAAATTGCACCCGAAATATAAAACACCATATGTCGGTATCATCTTTACAGTTCTTGTGACGATGCTCGCACCATGGTTCGGGCGCCAGGCGCTGACGTGGGTTGTTGATATGTCATCCGTCGGTGTGACGATTGCCTATTTTTATACGTGTTACACGGCGTTTACGTTATTTAAACAGTCCAAAGATAAAACATTCAATCCGAAAAAACACGTTGTCGCACCAGGCAAAAAGGTCCTTGCAGCCTTAGGGATGCTGGCGAGTGTCACCTTTCTCGGCCTGCTATTAATCCCGGCATCTCCGGCAGCTCTGGGCATGGAGTCATTTATCGCACTCGTCGTCTGGATTATTCTCGGTGTGATATTCTATTCTATGAATCGGAAAGAATTAAAAGAAATACCAGAAGAAGAACTCAACTATCTGATACTCGGCAATAAAAAAATCGAAGCCAAAAACCGTACCTAATTGGCAAAAATCCGGCATTTCATATTAAAAGAGGAGAGGTGACACTCAGTCACCTCTCCTCGTTTTCATTCACTTAATGAAAACTGATTTTCCCACGTATCGGTATACAGAGCGTTTCGTTTTGCCCGGTACACCCAGGCTCCTTTTGGAAAGTCTGTTATCTCCGCTTCAAATACTTTTTCAGTATGATCAGGATGGGTCACTTCGACAATGTTGCTTTGATTCCCCTTATCAACATGACCGAAATTGATCAGGACGTTTCCGGAGTCTTCCTGATACCGGGAACTTCCGATAATAGCGGTGAAATAGTCTTCTCCGAGTTCTTCACCGTACGACCAGATCATTTCCACTTCTTTAGTTTCTTCATTGATACGGTAATGATTCGCAGCACTGAACTGTTTGGATGAAATCCTATCGCCGCGTGTGACAACGATATTGTTGTCATAGAGCATCAAGTCCAGTGTGTCCGGGTTGTTATCGAAGTCCGGCAGAATCCTTGCATCGTGCTGACCGGCAGGGTACTTAAAATCATTTCCCCCGACCGCTTTCAGTAAATCATCTTCCATTTCGTCATACCAGCCCTTTGGATAGGCGAGCACCCATTGAACCTCTTCTGTTGCGTAATTGATCTTCATTACAGTGTCACTGTTGCGGCCGGAAATGATGATGCTCTTATCACTTTCATCATAAGTAACCGAATTTTGGTGGAACCAATCGACAAGGCCTTCTTTCGGTTCCGTGCTGTCATGTTCTTCATAAGCCTCAGTCGGGAAAAGGTCTTTCAGGTCGATTTGTTTCACAACGTCGCCGGTTTCCCGGTCGATTTCAACCATGGTGTCTTCCATGTATTGCCCTTCGCCATCATTCACCGTCAGCAGCAAATTGCCTGATGGCAGCTCTGCAACGTCATGGTGAATCAGCGTCGCTTCTAACCCTTTAGATTCGGCGTGAGCGGCTTCTTCACTGATTTTAAAGGCATTGTACAGCTTACCGATATAGTCTGTTTCGAATAAACGATTATAGGCGGTGCCGCTGTTATCATCTTTCCCTAAATATAAAAGGTTGCCGTTATTAAGCTCCTGCAAGACATGGCTGTTATACCCTGAACCATACCAGCGGATATCCCCGTTGATGTCAAACCCGTAGACAAATTTCGTGCTTGGTATGGCAAAGGTTAATTCACTATTGCCAATTTCCATTTTACTTGTTTCAGCCGTTTTGATGCTGATATCCGGTATATAATCCGGCAATTCTTCCGTTGTGACCGTCACGGTGTTTTCCATTGTATCGCCATTCTCTGTTTCCACTGTTATATGCACTTCATTTTCCTGATTCGGATAAAGCCCGACGACCGGCATCTCATGATGTGTTTTATAATCATTGAAGGATTTGGAAATATCGGCTTCTGCCGTCTTGCCCTTCACCGTAAATGACACGCTGGCAGGCTTTTCTGTGTCAAAAATAACCAAAGCTGACAGTGGGCTTCTGCCATACGGGTCACGTTTGACATACGGATCGTTCAGGGTGCTGCCTTTACTTTCTGCTAAGAGGGAAGCCTCCAATTCATCCTGCTCGTTCAATAACGATTGAGCCTTTTGAGGCGGATACTTAAAACTACTTTCTTCCGCATTAGCGTTATGTTCACCGGTGACCTGGTTGTCACTTGTATTCATCAGAATAATGATAACGAACAAGCCAGTAACGCCAATGGTTACCCCTGAAATAAATCGCTTCATCCATCTGACTCCTCTCCGAATTTTTTGAAAATAGGCAGCCGAGCTATGCCGTCAATCAATACGCTTGCCTGAGTGTGACGGCCCGGCAGCCTAACGCGTACCAATTTTGCTCAAAAGATACCCGGTCGTAATGTTCCGCCCGACCGGTGTGCGGGTCATGTGCCATGATATTATTACCCTCAATCCCTGTCAGCACAACGGCATGTTCATTTTCATACCAGTCCGTCTCGTCGCCTTCTTCATCTGTCCATGACAAGCCGAAAAATGTTTCCCTCTGTTCAAGGGTTGTCCAGACGAGCACGGGCTTTCCGGAGCGAACGATGTTTAAAATGGTCTTAAACGGTCGGCCGGTCAGATTTATCCCGGCTCCCGGCATGAACGTTTCAAGCGTCTGTAATATCGGCCCTTCAAACACGCCGTAACTACCGTCGTCAGAATCCGTATACGGGTTACCGACAAAGGCTTTGTTCGGATGGGCGCCTCGCCATCCGCTTTCTGTTATATGAACTTTGTCACCCTTGGGCAGCGCATCGGCCACTTCAAATTTGCTTACCGGTCGATCACACCCCCAGCCCAGCAACATAGCCAGCGATGTAGCTTCACATCCTGTCGGCAGTTCCGGGTATTGGTAATAGAGGGGACGTTTTCGATTTTTATGTTTGGCGTCGGTGCTAAAACTTTTTTTGGTTTTGTAAGGGCATATAGTATGAAAGAACTAATGCCTATCAGTCCGAGAAATCGTTTTACTGACAAATTATCACCCTCCACAATTTATGTTTTCAAGTATACCATAAAAGACGCTGTCGTCATTTCATTCAAAAAATTCCATTTTATTTACTTTTTGACAAATTTTTTATAAGATAAAGAATAGCTATATTGATTGGAGGTGTGTCTTATGGGGCAATCAAAAAGGAGGAGCTTCATAATAGCAGCCAATATAATTGGTGTGACAGCAATCATTTTAATTATTGCACTTCATGAATATAACCCGCCAGAGACTGTTGATGCTGAAACAGAGGATCAGGATTCAAAGGAAGAAACCCAACGTTTTCAACCGAGTAATGCTATAACCGCAAGGCAATTCAGTGAAGATTATAAAATTCCAGTGATAAATATAAGTGAAGATGATTCAGATGAAAAAGAGCTTGAAGCTGATGATGAGGAAGAGACTCAAAAACTGGC
This sequence comes from Lentibacillus amyloliquefaciens, assembly GCF_001307805.1. Lineage (GTDB taxonomy): Bacteria > Bacillota > Bacilli > Bacillales > Amphibacillaceae > Lentibacillus > Lentibacillus amyloliquefaciens. The sequence goes on from NZ_CP013862.1 coordinate 3,171,351, forward strand.
TGAAGATTCAGTTGAGGTGACGATAGACACCAGTATAGAAGAACGTGATGCTGCAACCAATGATGAGAGTGTTTCTGTAAATTATACCAGTGGAGAATCTTCAACTAATACAGAACTAACTGAGACAAAAAAAGAAACACCAAATTCATCAATATCAAAAGAAAAGGATCAAGATGTTGAAGATAATAGTGATGAGAAGACCGAGCAAAAGGATAATCCTCCAGAAAAACCTGTTGAAGAGGATTCAGACGAACCAGAGAATCCTGTAGAAGAGAATCCAGACGACCCTGTAGAAGATGATGATTCTTCTCAAGAAGCGTCGGAGGATGATGGCTCAAATCCAGATCCAGAACACCATGAAGACGAAGAAAAAGAGAAACCTAAAGAACACGATACTGAGGATAATGAAAATAAAAAGCGTGAGTCAGATAATCAATCTAAAAAGAATAACTAACCCCCACAACCTGGTCAACACCAGGTTGTTTGTTTTGCAGTGACGTAAAATTACTGTCGATTGATTACCGCTAAGCCCAGTGATAAACTTGTAATGAGTGCCAGTTAATACAAGTTATAGTGCATTTTCTGAGAAGTATTAGTTAGTCCAACAAGTGCATAATCAAAGGAGAACAATAACATGAAAGTCAAAAAAGCGATTATACCTGCAGCGGGTCTGGGCACCAGGTTTTTGCCGGCAACAAAAGCCCAGCCAAAAGAAATGCTGCCGATTGTCGATAAACCAACCATTCAATATATTGTTGAAGAGGCGGTTGCTTCAGGGATTGAAGACATCATCATCATCTCAGGAAGAGGCAAACGCACAATTGAAGATCATTTTGATATTTCCTATGAATTAGAAGAAAAATTAGCCAATAAAGGTAAAACGGAGATGCTGGAAATGGTCCAATCCATTTCAAATCTGGCCAATATTCACTACATCAGACAAAAAGAGCCTAAAGGGCTTGGTCACGCTATTTTATGTGCCAAAAGCTTTGTGGGAAATGAACCATTTGCCGTCCTGTTGGGCGATGATATTGTTGAAGCGGACGAGCCATGCCTAAAACAGCTCATTGATGTCTATGAATATAATCAGCTGTCTATTGTCGGTGTACACAGTGTCCCGGACGAGGAAGTTTCGAAATACGGAATCGTTGAGCCGGGCAATCAGGATTACGGTCCAAATATCCGGACCATCCAGTCGTTGGTGGAAAAGCCACCTATTGAAGAAGCACCTTCCAATTTGGCGGTCATGGGACGGTATATTTTAAATCCATCCATCTTTGAAATCCTGGAAAAGCAGAAACCCGGAAAAGGTAACGAAATTCAGCTGACTGACGCCATTGAAACCTTGAATGAGAAAGAGCAAGTTTTAGCATATGATTTTACAGGTGAACGCTATGATATCGGTGATAAATTAGGATTCGTGCAGGCGACAATTGATTTTGCATTGAAACGGGAAGATTTACACAAAGATATTAAAGACTATATGGAAAAAACACTTGAGAACCTTAATACCCAGGAGGGCAGATAATGAATATCGCAGTCATCGGGACAGGTTATGTAGGGCTTGTAACCGGCGTTTGCCTAGCCGAACTTGATAACCAGGTCACCTGTATCGATATAGATGATGAAAAAATCGCTGTACTAAAAAAAGGTGAAAGTCCAATTTATGAGAACGGCTTGCCGGAGCTTCTCCAGAAAAATATTGAACGAGAACGTCTTCATTTCACAACCGATTACAATGAAGGCCTGGCCAACAAAGATTTGATTTATATAGCGGTTGGAACTCCGCAGGGAGAGGACGGCGCCGCTGACTTAACTTTCATCGATCAAGCATGTCAATCGATTGCAAAAATACTTGATCATGATGCCATCATTGTCACAAAAAGTACTGTACCGGTGGGCACGAACGAACATATTAAAGACCAAATCCAAGCGGGACTGCCTGATGATGTAACCATTAATGTCGCGTCCAACCCTGAATTTCTCCGGCAAGGATCGGCCGTACACGATACTTTTAACGGGGACAGGATTATCATTGGTTCAGATGATGAATATACACTGGACATTTTGGAAAAGGTTAATACCGGTTTCAATCTTCCCATCGTAAGAACGGATCTGCGGAGCGCTGAGATGATAAAATATGCTTCGAATGCCTTTTTGGCAACCAAACTCAGTTTCATTAACGAGATGGCTAACCTGTGTGAAAAGTTGGGTGCTAATATTGACAATGTTTCAGAGGGAATGGGGATGGATAAGCGGATTGGAAGTTCATTTCTAAATGCCGGTATCGGCTATGGCGGGTCGTGTTTTCCAAAGGATACAAGAGCTGTCATCTCAGTTGGGAAAAAAGTTGATTATGACATGCAGCTGCTGGAAAATGTGGTCGGTGTTAATGAACGACAGAAGGTAATACTTGTCGACAAAGTGATGGAACGGTTTAAAGACCTTCAAGGTAAAAAAGTCGCTGTTTTGGGTTTGGCGTTTAAACCAAACACAGATGATATGCGGGAAGCGCCATCCATTTTTGTGACCGAAAATCTGCTGGACCAGGGTGCAGATGTCCATGCCTATGACCCGGTTGCGGCGGAAAATGCCAAACAAATACTCTCGGACAAAATCACCTATGCTGCCAGTGTGAAAGAAACCATAGATGGGGCGGATTTGACATTAATACTGACAGAATGGGACGAAATAAAGAAATTCCCGCTCAGCGAATATAAACAATACATGAACTACCCAGTCATTTTCGACGGCAGAAATTGCTTTGATTTAGAACAGCTGGCCGGAAGCAACGTTGAATATCATTCCATCGGCCGGCCCGCTGTGTATAGTTAGTGCAGAAAGGAAGTTGGCGCAAGGCCGACTCCTTTTTCATTTGAAGAAATCATTTTGACGATGAATCGATCTATTTTGACAATTTATTATTTTGTGCTGCTGTGGTATAATGCGTTGAGATTAATAGGAGCAATAAATCGATGTCCTTAACAGGGGAAGGCTGAATACCGTGAAAAAGAAAAAAGTGCTTTTCTTCATTTATCAAATGGGTGCCGGCGGAGCAGCCAGAACAATGCTGAACATCATCAATAATCTGGATAGGACAAAAATTGACCCTGTACTGGTCACTTTGAATTATAATGGAAATTATGAAGACTATTTGAAATCGGATATTAATTTTATCAAACTCGAAACAAAACGATTGCGATCAGCCATTTTCCCATTGGCCAAAGTCATCAGACATGAACAGGCGGACGCTGTATTTAGCACGATTCCGAACTATAACACCGTTGCTATATTAGCAAAGTTATTGTCGTTTACATCAGCGAAAAGCATTGTCAGGGAAGCGGCTTATTTAGGCGGCGACTTTTCAGCAAACATGAAATTAAGAGCCTATGGGTTCTTATATCGGTTTTCCGACAAGGTTATAGCGCTGTCTAACGGTGTTAAGGAAAATATCATCAGGCGCTACAATGTGAACCCGAAAAAAATTCAGGTTATCTACAACCCGGTCGATGTGAATGGTATAGAGCATCTTATTGGCGACGGGAATATAGCCGGAGAACATAAATCAATATTTACGGACGATGCGAAAGTCATCATTACAGCAGGCAGACTTGTCAAAGATAAAGATCATGAAACACTGCTTCATGCATTCGCCAAACTTAAGCGCCGGATAAACACGAAGCTTGTGATTTTGGGTGAGGGTGAACTGGAAGCTTCATTAAAAGCGAAAGCAGAAGAGTTGGAAATAGCCGATAACGTCTATTTTCTCGGCTTTCAGCGCAATCCTTATATCTATTTTAAACATGCCGATCTTTTTGCGCTGTCATCGCTTCATGAAGGGTTCGGCCATGTGTTGGCTGAAGCGTTGGCAACTGGAATACCGGTCGTTTCCACCAATTGCAGGCCAGGTGCCAGCGAGGTGTTGAACGACGGGGAATTTGGTGTCATGTGTAATGTCGGAGATGCTGAGGATATGGCTGTGAAATTATATGAGACTTTAACAAGGGATAACGAACAATTGATGCAAATGGTCGAAAACGGCAAGGAACGTGCAAGAGCTTTTGATGCGAAACGAATTGCCAAACAGTACGAAGAGTCATTTATGCAAACAATCGGCCAGAACGACAGGAGTTGACAAAATGTGAGCACTCAAAAGCGTGTCGTGCATTTGACGACCGTCCACCATCCATATGATCCAAGGATCTACCATAAGGAATGCAAGTCACTGAAAAATGCCGGCTATGATGTGACACTGATTGCCCGGGAAGCCGAAAATGGTGCGCAAAAAGAAAGTCCAATCAGCCATATTCCTGTCAAAACATATAAAAGCAGACTGAAACGGATGATTTTTGGGACTATGGATGCGTATAAGAAGGCAAAAGCACTGGATGCGGATGTCTACCATTTTCATGATCCGGAACTGTTGCCTGTTGGATGGTTATTGAAAAAGAAACATAATGCCGTTGTTTATGATATTCACGAAGATTATATCACTAGTATTATGCAGAAAGAATATTTGAATAAGCCCATTAGAAAATTAACTGCTGCTGCGTATAAGTATATAGAGAAATTCTTTTCCAGGAAGATGGAGCTATGTCTGGCGGAAAAGTATTATAAAGATATTTATCCGAGTGGATACTGTATACTGAATTATCCAACAGTTAATCAAACGTTTGTTCAACATGAACGGAATCATGGACCATTGGAAGATAAACTGTTGTATACTGGGAATGTATCGTACGTACGGGGGGCGCAGATTCATGCGAAAATCCCGTTGGTTCACGACCAGGTGTCGGTTCATTTTGTCGGGAAATGCCCTAGTGACTTAGCGGAAGAAATGTATGATATTGCCGGTGATCAAAAAGATCGGCTCGAACTGGAAGGCATTGACCGGTTCATTGAGAAAGGAGATATCGAAGCAAGGTACCTCGGCCACAATTGGCTGGCAGGTATTGCGGTATTTCCGCCGACCGAGCATTATAAGAAAAAAGAACTCACGAAGTTTTTTGAGTATATGAATGCAGGGCTGCCGATTCTATGCTCGAATTTCCCTGTGTGGAAAAACTTCGTAGAGAAGTATGATTGCGGACTCACTGTTGACCCTTATGATGAATTGAAAATCAGGGAAGCGATTGACTATTTGCGGAACAATCCTGATGATGCAAAACGTATGGGGGAAAACGGCAAAAAGGCTGTCACGGGCAAGCTGAACTGGCATGCAGAAGAAGAAAAGCTCATCGAATGGTATGGGCAATTGACTGCAAAACGGTAAATAGGTGATAATATGGCAAGCAAACATACCAATCAGGAAGCAAATCCGCTCATTTCAATCATTACACCTGCTTATAACGCGGAAGAATTTATTAAAGAAACGATTGAGTCAGTACTTGCGCAAACCTATTCCAATTGGGAAATGATTATCGTGGATGATCGTTCCGCAGATGGAACGGTGGCAGAGGTAAAAGCGTATGAAAAACAGGATGACCGTATTAAATTGGTCGAACTTGAGGAAAACAGCGGATCCGCTGTTGCCCGCAATACAGCAATGGAACAAGCACGTGGGCACTATATAGCGTTTTTGGACAGTGATGATCTCTGGTTTCCGGAAAAGCTGGAAAACCAGCTGCGTTTTATGAAAGAAAAGGATATTGCTTTTTCATTCACAAAATATGTCCGTATGGAAGAGGACGGCACATTAAAAGACAACATATCAAAAGCTCCGGAATCAGTTGGGTACAATGATTTAATGAAACATTGTGTAATCGGCTGCCTCACAGTAATGATTGACAGAGATAAAGTCGGTCATCTCAAAATGGTTAATATCCGGACACGACAGGATTATGCCTACTGGCTCGCAGTAACAAAAAGAGGCTTTCGGGCATATGGATTGCCGGAAGTCTTGGCTAAATACAGGTCAGTAGAAAATTCGATTTCCAGCAATAAAGTAAAAGCTGCTAAACGGCAGTGGTATGTCTACCGGCAAGTTGAAAATCAGAATATCCTTAAAAGCTTATGGTACTTTTTCCATTATGCTGCAAAAGGGATTAGAAATACGATTAAATATAAATTGTCGGCGCGGAACAGTTAATTGTATGAATCAGGCGGTGTCATGTTAAGTTATGAAAACATATCTTCAGGAAATGCTAAAACGAAAAGATTTATTATTTTATTTGGTGAAGTCCGGGCTGAAAGCAGAGCACCGCAATAGCTATCTGGGCTATTTCTGGTGGCTGCTTGACCCTTTATTGAATGTACTCGTGTATTATTTTTTGGTCGTGATTATATTGGGAAGAGGCGACGATGTCGAGAATTACCCTCTCTTTCTTGTTATTGGGCTTGTCGTCTGGAGATGGATCAGCTCAGCTGTGAATTCATCGGCAAAATCAATTTTGCGCTATAGTTCGATTATCAATCAGGTCTATTTGCCGAAATCGATTTTTCCATTGTCATTTACGATTTCACAGATGTTTAACTTCTTATTTGGTTTAATTGTCATCGCCATGTTCCTGGCAATATATGGTGTTATGCCTGATTGGCACATTATCTATTTGCCGCTGCTTATAGTGATTACGGTGATTTTTCTCATGGCAGTCGGCTTTATATTAGCCTATGTCACTGTGTTCGTCCGGGATATTGACAATATCCTGACATATGTGACACGTATATTTTTCTACGCGTCTCCGATCATTTGGGTAGGCGGTCGGCTTCCGCCTGAATACAGCATTTTTGTGGATCTCAATCCAATTGCGATCATCGTAACTGCCTATCGGGACATTCTGATGAATCACACTACTCCTGATTTTATCGGTTTAGGAATCATTACGGTTGTCTCGATTGTGGCAATTATCATAACGCTGTATCACTATAGCAAGAACGAGCACAAAATCATTAAAGCTTTATAATAAAAGAGGTTTTAGCATGGCTGACCAACAGCATCCGACAACAGAAGACAAAGTGATCAAAGCGAAGAATATTGGTGTGTCATTCCAAAGCGGTAAGCAGCAGGATGATTATAAATCAAAAGTATTCCGCTTCTTCAAAAACCGCGGCAGAGTGGAAAAACGGGAAGAGGTCTGGCCGCTCAAGGATATCAATTTTGAAGGACTTCAAGGGGAGATTCTCGGAATTATCGGTTCAAACGGCGCGGGTAAGACCACGCTCAGTAAAATCATTACCGGTATTCTTCGTCAGGATCAGGGTGAAATACGTGTAGATGGTAAAGTGACGGCACTTTTTTCATTCGGCATGGGGTTCAATAAAGAGCTGACCGGGCGGGAAAACGTGTATTTGAACGGCATGATGCTCGGAATCGATAAGCAATTGATTAATAAATACATTGAAGACATTCATGCATTTTCCGATCTTGGCGATTTTATGGATCAGCCGATGAAATATTATTCGAGCGGAATGAAGGCACGGCTCGGCTTCAGTGTTGCGGCACACCTTGAACCGGAAATTCTCATTCTTGATGAAGCGCTGAACACCGGTGATGCGAAGTTCAGCCAGAAGGCAGCACAAAAAATGAAAGAGCTCGTCAAGCGGGCTAAAATGGTGATTATTGTAACGCACAGCCTGCCATATGCTCAGCGGAACTGTGACCGGCTGATCTGGGTTGATGGCGGTGTCATCCGGGAAGATGGTGACCCGACAGAAGTCATTGCCAATTATAAAGCGACAATGCCGAAGCGTCCGCCACGGAAACGGCGCCTGTTGCAGCTTGATAAGACCGAAACAAATATACAGGATAATACTGTAATTAAAGCGGAGAACGTCGGTGTTTCGTTCCAGCTGAAAAATAAAGGGAAGTTTTGGGCGCTAAGGAACCTGGACTTTGAAATCAAAGTCGGTGAAGTTGTCGGGATTATCGGCCATAATGGTGCCGGGAAAAGCACGTTATGCAAAGTGCTCACGAAGATATATCAGCCTGATGAAGGCCAAATCGAACTGAACGGTGAAACATCGGCACTGCTTGGATATGGCACAGGCTTTAACCCGCAGCTGACAGGCAGCGATAACATCTATTTAAATGCGATGCTGCTCGGGATTCCGAAAAAGCGCGTTGATGAAAAATATGATGAGATTGTGGAATTTTCGGGTATAGAGGGAGCAATCGATAAACCCGTTAAAGAATATTCTAGCGGTATGAAATCGCGCCTCGGTTTCAGTATCGCGGCAACACTCAAGCCGGATATTTTTATTATCGATGAGGCCTTATCAACTGGTGACATGGCTTTTCAGGAAAAGGCCAGTGAACGGATTCAGGATATGATTGAGAGTGCCAAAGCGGTAATCATCGTCTCCCATAATATGAATTTTGTTGAAAAAGTTTGCACACGAGCGCTTTGGATGGAGCAGGGACAGGTCCGTTTTGACGGCGGAGCGGAAGAGGCTGTCGCCAAATACCGGGAATCGATCGGTTTAAATAATAAGAAACAGATCGTGAAAAAGGCAAATCCGCAGAACGCAAGCAGATAAAGTCCATGACGAGGTGGTGAATGGTTTGATCAAATTTATCAAAAAAGCGGTCAGTGAAGTGATTGATTGGGCAATATATACGGTGCTGGATGAACAAAAGAAAAAAGCCATTTCCAATTTGTTGTCGGACAAGCAGAAAAATAGACTGCGGAAACTGACACGCCATGGCAAAAAGCATGAACAAAAGCAATTGCTGAAACAACTGCGGCACCACCTTTATACATTGGGCTTTACAAACAGAGCGCTATCAGAACTGGAAGAGCTTTATTTAAATACGACTGATGCTTATTTGAAACGGATGGCAGCATGGGAACTCGCCCAGTGGCACGCCAACAAATATACGAAAGAAGGTGCGCGCCAGGCATTGGACTATCTTCCGGCGGTGGCAGACGGCGAGACTGACCAGGATCAATTGCGTCGCGCGGCAGTCATTAAGGCGGAGTGCCACGATATGCTTGGTGAAACGGAGGAGGCCAAAAACGTTATTGAAGAGGCACTGGAACGGCAGGCGCACCCTGATTTATATCTGGGTTATGCCAATCTGGAAGAAACGATTGAAGAGCGCACCTACTGGATTAATAAGGCGATGGAAGTGTACAATTTACAGCCGATTACCTTTCAAACAACTAATGAAGCTGTGTCGTATGACGATTTGACGACAAAACCAATGGATAAAAAATTCAGTAACGGGCCGAAAGTATCTGTGATATTGCCGGCCTTCAAAGCAGAGGACGGCATTTCGACAGCGATTGAATCTATTCTAAACCAGACATGGCAGAATTTCGAGTTGCTGGTCGTTGATGACTGCAGCCCTGATAATACGAAAGAAGTCGTTCGCGAATACATGAAAGGCGACGGCAGGATAACGCTGTTGTCCACACCACGCAACAGCGGCCCATATGTCGCCCGAAACACCGCGTTAAAAGCAGCCACCGGTGACTTTGTAACCATCAACGATTCTGATGATTGGTCACATGCGGAAAAGATCGAAATTCAGGCAAAGTACCTGCAAAACAACAAAAAAGTGATTGCCAATACATCTGAACACGCACGGCTGACAGAAGAGCTGAAATTATACCGGCGCGGGACACCCGGCAGATATATTTTCCCGAATATGTCCTCGACCATGTTCAGGCGGAAGCCGGTGCTTAACAAAATTGGCTACTGGGACAGTGTGCGATTTGCTGCAGACGGTGAATTTAAACGCCGGCTTATTAAAGCATTCGGAAAAACGCGGTTTGTTGATTTGAAGTCAGGACCATTATCGCTGCCAAGGCAATCGGTTGCATCCCTGACAGGCAGCTCGGCCTTTGGATACAACGGCTTTTTCAAAGGGGTGCGGCTCGAATATGTTGAAAGCCTGGAATACCACCACAGCCAGGCGGATTCATTATATTATCCATATCCACAAAATGAGCGGCCTTTCCCTGTGCCTGAGCCGATGTGGCCTGTTCGTGAGGATAAGGCGGCAGGAAAGCGGCTGTTTGATATAGTGATAGCAGCTGATTTCCGTAATGTAGAAGAAAACGACAACCTGCTTCAGGAAATTATTAGCTTGAAAGGTCATAATAAGCGGATCGGGTTAATTCAAATATACCATTATGATTTGGCGAACAATCATGGGGTGAGCCCATCTGTCCGCGATTTGATTGATGGCAGTGAGCTGCAAATGATTGTTTACGGTGAAAAGGTCAATGCGAAAATGCTGGTTGTCATGGATCCAACCGTGCTTCTGGACTGGCAGCAATACATACCTGATGTCGCAGCCGATGATGCTATTGTTAGGTCAAATGAAATGCCGGAGGGGCTTGATATTGGGTTTTGCCGCAAACAAATGCTTTCCTACTTTGGAAAGACCGGAACCTGGAATAAGGAGACCTCAGATCTCAGCACGATCATCCAAGGCGGGAAGAAGGTATCAGATAATGCCCGTCAATAACGACAAACTCACTGAACTGCAACAGCGAAACAAGGAAAAACAGGATGAATTGGCCAGACTCGAACAGGAGCTTGTGGAAAAACAGGCACAAGAGAGAGCGACAGAACAACAATTGATAGAGCGACGTGCCCAATTCAATGCCATCCAGCGCAAGCTAAAAGCAGCAAGTCAGCTGAAGCGGAAATTTATCCGATTTTTGCGCGCGACTGCTGCTTACTTGCTTGGCAGACGTAACATAAAACAATTTTACAGCAAAATATACAAACGTAAAAAGGGAGAAAATCAATTAAAAAAATACCGCTATTATTTATATGAATTAGGATTTACTGAAAAAGCATTAGCCGATTTGGAGAGAATTTTCGAACAGCCGGAAAATCGCTACGGGAAACGCGCCGTCAGCTGGGAACTCGCTTTATGGCATGCCGGTAAGTATACAAAAGAGGGTGCGGTGCAGGCTTTGAACTACCTCCCGGCTGTAATAGAGGGAGAAAGCGAACAGGAACGATTGCGGAAAGCAGCGATTATAACAGCAGAATGCCACGACATATTGGAAGAGCCGGAAAAAGGAAAACAAGTAATTCGTAACGCGCTCCAAAGAGAGAAGCATCCGGATTTGTATTTAGCCCACGCCAATCTGGAAGAAACGATTGAGGCACGAACTGATTGGCTGAATAAGGTTATGGAAGCTTATAAATTGCAGCCTGTGTATTTTGTGGCTGATAGCGGGCGTGGTGCGAAGTTGAGCGGGGGTGCTGTGAATTCGACCGAGGACGATGCGAATTCGAGCGGCAGCACAGCCAACTCGAGCGAGGAAGCGGCCAACTCGAGCGAGGAAGCGGCCAACTCGAGCGAGTCTGACGCCATATCGATCGGGGATGACATGATATCGATCGAACATACCACAAAATCAATCGAGCACAGCATCAATCCGATCGAATCGGCCACATACGATGACCTCACGACAAAGCCATTGGACAGGACAGTCGAAAACGGCCCAAAAGTTTCGGTCATTTTGCCAGCTTATAATGCGGAGGATGGTATCTCAACAGCCATTGAATCAATCCTTTCGCAGACGTGGCAGAATATCGAGCTGCTTGTGGTTGACGATTGCAGCTCGGATCATACAAAAGACGTTGTCCGTGAGCACATGAAGCATGACTCGCGGATAACGCTGCTGTCCACGCCGGAAAACAGTGGTCCGTACATTGCCAGAAACATCGCATTGAAATCAGCAACGGGCGAATATGTAACGGTCAATGACTCAGATGACTGGTCACACGCTGAGAAAATTGAGATACAAGCTAAACATCTGCAAAACAATAAGAAAGTCATCGCCAATACATCCGAACATGCCCGGCTGACCGAAGAGCTCAAGTTTTACCGCCGCGGGACGCCTGGGAAGTATATTTTTCCCAATATGTCTTCATTAATGTTCAGACGGGAGCCGGTTTTAAAAAAGATTGGCTATTGGGATAGTGTGAGATTTGCTGGTGATGGTGAATTCAAGCGCAGGCTCGTTAAGGTTTTTGGCAGTGCCGCCTTTGTTGATTTGAAGACCGGACCATTATCGCTGCCGAGACAATCTGTTACATCGCTGACCGGCAGCTCGGCATTTGGTTATAATGGTTTTTTTAAAGGTGTACGAAAGGAATATGTCGAAAGCTTCGAGTTCTATCATAAGCACGCGAATTCATTATATTATCCGGCACATCAATCAAACCGTCTTTTCCCGGTGCCGGAACCGATGTGGCCAAAACGCGACGAAAAGCCCACCGACAATCGTCATTTTGATATAGTTGTTGCAGCGGATTTTCGCCTATCGACTGATCGGCTCCAGGATACGATTGATGAGATCGGTGCACATGAATCGATGGGATTGCGGACAGGATTGGTACAGATGGCGGAATATAATTTCAATGCTGCCAAAAAAATCAATCCCGATATCCGCGAATTAATAGAAAGCGAAAATATACAAATGCCGGTGTACGGTGAGGCGATCACGTGTGATATTCTGCTGGTTAAAAACCCATTCATTCTGGAGGAAAAACAGCAGTATATCCCCGATATAAAACCAGCTGCCGTATTGACAGTCATTGAGCAATCCAGTGGTTTAAACATACGGACAGCGTCAAGAAGGCTGATGACTTATTTTGATAAAAAGGGAAAATGGTATCCGAAAAATGACACCGTCCGTGATACATTGGAACGAAGCAAGAAGAACGAATTAAAATATATTCATCTGGCACATGAAAACTGGCAAGATGTACAAGCAGAAAGTGAGATTTCTTATGAGACATTCCTCAAAAACTGGCTGGTTGATACGAACCCGTATTTAAAGTGAAACTGCGTGGTGGGGAGGATTTCCCCACTTAATGTCAGTTGGACGAAACCGGGGATTTAAGCGCAATAAAAGGGGATGGTTACAATAACGAGCAATAACCATTTAAATGACGCATACCAATCCGAAAAAGAATTGGAATTGGAACTGACGAAAAAGCTGATGGAAAAAGAAGCAAAAATTGACCAAGCGGACAAAGCCATTAAGAATGACAAAAAAGAGCTCAAACATATTGAGGACAGTAAAACATGGAAATACGCGAAACCACTGCAAAAACAAACCGGTTCGAGGAAAAAGCAAAACGCATACATTATGCATATGGAAGAAAAGCTAAAAGAGACTCGGCAAGCTTTGTATGACATGGAGGAAGAAAATAATCGGCTCAGATTGGACAGCCGCAAGCCGGACAGTAACCAGATGCTAAACGCCATCAACGAGGCCAAAAATGATGGGAAGCTGCTGAATTATCTTGGCAAAGTCATCCGGCAAAAGCATAAGCATGAGGCGAACTACAACCAGGTGCTAAGGTATGCAGCCAGGCTTTACATGAACGAACAAGAAGACTTTCGCAACTTGGTTTATTCCAGTGTATTGGCCGGTCTGAAAATGGAGGACATCCCCGAATTTATAATCAGATCTGGTGTGACGGATGATATATCGCTGCGGCCGGCCGTTTCTTTCCGGGCCAGCTTGAATCGGCGCATGCGGCAAATGCAGCTGATGGGCTCACTCCCGGAGTGGGTGTTGGATAACAAGCTGTCGGGTTATTCATTTGCAGACGCCATGGGAATCAGGAGACCGTGGACACCGGAAGAGATATACAGCATGAAGAATCTGCCCGCGCAAGAAAGGATAGTCATTAAACCGGCTGACGGTGCGGGTTCACGTGGTGTCTATCTTGTAAATGATTTTAATGATATAGTAGATATGAAAAGATCGAAAAAACTCGAAAATTGGGATGAACTGAATAGAAGCATGACACATGATCTTGAGTCCGGCTGGGTAACTCATGATGAATGGACTATTGAGGAACTTATTCTGGAAAGCCGAAAGATGCCGGCAAGTGACATTAAATTTTACTGTTTTTATGGCAAAGTAGGCCTTATTCTGGAGATTGTTCGTTATCCTGAGCTCAAATATTGCTGGTGGACCGCCACCGGTGAACGCATCCGGACAGGCAAATACGACCAAAGTTTGTTTAAAGGAAAAGGCGTTTCTCAGCATGAACTGAATGCGGCTTCGGATATAAGCAAAAAGATACCGGCACCGTTCATCCGGATTGATTATCTGCGATCGGAAAATGAATTGGTTTTCGGTGAATTCACGCCAAAGCCGGGAAATTATGATGAATTTGATAAAGCAACTGATCAGTGGCTTGGTGATTATTTTGTGGAAGCAGAAGGCCGGCTAATCAATGATTTGCTGGAAGGGAAGCAATTTGACGATTATATCGAGTTAGCTAACCGCTGAAAATAAAAAAACGTTTTAAACGGAGCTGGGTTATAGGAGGAAGTCTAAATGGTAGAGAACAACACAGAGTGGCTGCCGCATCTGTCCAGTGAAATTATTTCAGAAGCACATGGCAATTTACTGGACGCATATGCTGTCGCCCTTGAAGGCTGGCGGAGAGGACTGACATTACGGTGGCATGTGAAGAATTCGGAAAAATTCAGTGAAATGTATACGTGGTATGTTGATAACCCCGGACAGCTTTTTTCCCTAAGCTCCAAAGACCGGACGCATTATTTTTTCCGGACAAGAGGGGATAAAGTCAGCAATGAAGCTGTGGTAATCGGCAAGGATAAGGAAAAAACAAAACAAACATTAAAAGAAGCTGGAGTCCCCGTTCCGGACGGCAGACAATTCACTGAAGAAGCAACCGATGACACCATCATCGAATATGCAAACGAAATCGGCTATCCCGTTGTACTGAAACCGACAGACGGCAGCTTTGGCAGAGGCGTTATTTCCAATATTACAAGCGCAGGTGAGCTGGGATACTCACTTACATATGTGCGTTCAGAACTGAATTATCCGGATGTCATTATTGAAAGTTATATACCCGGAAAAGAATATCGTCTTTACGTTGTCGGTGACAAGGTAGTGGGTGCAATGAACCGGATTCCACCTAACGTAACAGGTGACGGCGTTAATTCAATCGAATCCTTAATCGAACTGAAAAATAAAGAACGTGAATTGAACCCCCGTCTTGTCAGTTGCCCGATCAATGTAAATGAAGATGTGATTGAATATATGGGTCGGAAAGGCTATTCATTGGCAACTGTACCCGAGCCAGGCGAACAAGTCTTTTTAAGTGATAAAAGCAACATTTCACTCGGTGGCGACCCAGTCGATGTGATAGATGAACTTCCGAACGAAATTAAAGACACAGCAGTCAATGCTATCAAAGCTGTTCCCAGATTGTTTCATGGAGCGGTTGACTTGATTATTCACATTGACAAACCTGCAAGTGAAGCTGGGTTTGTCATCGAACTGAACCCGACAGCCCAACTCGGTGGACTCCTATATCCGATTAAAGGAGAACCCCGTGACATACCGGCTGCCATCATTGATTATTATTTTCCGGAAACAGTAGCGTTAAAGGTCAATAAAAAGCAGACATATTTTGATTTTCAAGATGTTCTGGAGCCGTTGCAATCAAGAGACGCTAACACCACCACTGTCACACCATCCCCTATGGAAAAACTGCATGCCAAAAAATATACCGTCAGCGGGGAGGTTCAGGATATTGGCTATCATCGTGGTTTGCGCAAACAGGCATTTGAACGAGAACTGCATGGATTTGTCATGAATATGGAAAATGGTGATATTGAAGTGGTTGTAGCCGGAACAGATCCTGAAATGGTTGATGATTTCAGAAACGGACTGCTGGAAGATGAAGAACGCTCTCATATTATGGAAATTCAAGTACAGGATTATGAAGAGCCGATTAAGGTCGGTTTTGAAATAAAAGCTGATTTAAAAACACAACGCGAAGAAATAAAGCAATTCAAGCAGGAATTTGAAGTCACCGAATTAGCGATGAAGCGAGCAGAAGTACAGCGCAGAAAGTTTTACGGAAGCTTGTCTTGGCGAGCGACAAAACCAATCAGGCTTGCCGGTGCCCTGCTGAAGAAATTCAAATAAATCGGTTATGGATAACGGAGGATCAAGAGAATGAAAGAGAAACAGGGAATAAGCCTGCCTCAACTTACAAATGACATTGTCAAAAGTGCACGAAAGACCCGCCTTGATGCATTTGCTGTGGCACTGGAAGGCTGGCGCAGAGGCCTCAAATTAAAATGGTATACAAAGGACTCGGAACATTTTAATGACATGATTATTTTCGGAGTCAATCCGCCTGGAAGGTTATTCTCACTCAGTTCTGATAAACGGACCCATTATTTTTTCAGGACGAGAGGTGACAAGGTAACCAATGAAGCGGTGGAAATCGGTTCCGAAAAAGATGATACGAAGGAATGGCTTGACAAAGCGGGCGTACCTGTCCCACAGGGAAAAGGATTTGAAGAGGAAGCGACAGATGAGGAGATTATCCAGTACGCGAAAGGAATTGGCTTTCCACTTGTCTTAAAGCCAACGAATGCCAGCCTCGGGAATGGCGTTGTAACGAATATTCAAAATGAACAAGCGTTCATCAAAGCGATTGATTATGTAAGATATGAATTGGAATATCGGGAAGTAGTTGTAGAGCAGTATGTTGAAGGCAAGGAGTACCGTGTCTATGTTATTGATGGTAAGGCTATCGGAGCGTATAACAGGGTGCCGGCCAATATAATCGGTGACGGGACACACAACATCGAAGAACTGATTGAGCTGAAAAATAATGAGCGTAAGAAAAATGCAAGATTAAACAGCTGCCTGATTAAAATGGATATGGAAATTTTCGAATTCATTCAGTCATCGGGGTATACACTCAAAAGCATCCCTAAAAAGGGAGAGCAAATCTTCCTCAGACAGAAAACCAATATTTCATCCGGAGGCGATCCGATAGATGTCACGGATCAAATGCCAGAACACTACAAGGAAGTTGCTGTTAATGCCCTTAAAGCTGTTCCGGGACTATACCATGGTGGTGTCGATTTGATCGTTAATGGTAATAAAGCAGTGGTGATTGAATTGAATCCAACCGCGCAAATTGGTGGCATACTATACCCGTTGAAAGGGAAATCACGTAACATACCCGGTGCCATCATCGATTATTATTTCCCGGAAACAAAAGGGATGGATACGTCAGACTCCCAAATCTACTTTGATCTTATTGATGTATTGGAACCGTTGGAAAACAGGTCTGCTATTGAGGTGGAGGTTACGTCAGCCCCAATGGGCAAGCTGCATGCGAAGCGTTTTGTTGTAACCGGCACTGTGCAGCGACACAGCTACCATCGCTGGCTAAAGATGCAGGCAATGGACAGAAACTTGCATGGCTATGTCAAAAATATGGTGTTTGATGAAATCGAAATCGTCGTAGCTGGAACGAATAAATCAGACATAACAGAATTCAAAAAAATGATTGATCAGTATACGCAGAGTTCAAAGGTGAAAAATATCGAAGAAGAAGACTTTCATGAACCTGTCATGGTTGGATTTGAAATTGCCGAAGTATATAACACATCTAGTTTAAAATCAACTCAATTTGCACTAAGAAAAATGGAAAAAGATTTGAAGCATATGACGAAGCAAAAGAATCGGATTGAAAAGGACAACCAACAAATTTTGGACAGTACGTCGTGGAGATTCACAGAAGCTTTTAGAAAAATTGGGAGTGCAATAAAGAAAAGCAAATAATATTTAAGGGAGAGAGGGGATTGAATGGAAGAGGCATACCCTAATTGGCTTTCGAAGCAGATGCTTTCCGGTGTGCGCAGGTTTAATATTGATTCATTTCTGGTTGCACTTGAAGGATGGAGAAGAGGGCTTTCTTTGACGTTTTATAGTGAGCACTTCGAGGTTACAGATCTTCAGCTTATCGGGTTTGAGCCGACAGGAAAAACATTCTCCCTCAGCTCAGAAACAAAGAAGCATTACTTCTACAGGTCAAGGGGAGACCGGGTAGCGAACGATGCTGTGGACATCGGCTCCAGTAAAGAAAAAACAAAGGTATATCTCAAAAGAGCAGGAGTTCCAACTTCTGAAGGTTTTAGTTTCTCAAAAGAAAAGGATTTGGAAGACGTCATTCAGTCGTCTATAAAAATCGGATTCCCGCTGGTTGTGAAACCTACCTTTGGAAGTCTTGGCATGGGCGTTATCACTAATATTGATTCAGAGGATAACTTAAGGGACAGCTTAGACTATGTATTTTCCGAATTTGAATACACAGATTTTATTATTGAAAGACATATTATTGGGGAAGATGTCCGTGTGTATGTGACAGGAGATAAGGCGGTTGGTGCCACCAAACGGACTCCTGCCAATGTTACGGGGGATGGCACACACACAATCGAAGAGTTAATTGAATTAAAGAATGAATCAAGAAAATTGAACCCTCAAACATCAACAAGGCTGATAAAGGTCGATGATGATATCCGGAACTTCATGTCTCAGCAAAAATTACAGCTTACCGATATTCCTGAAGAAGGTACGGTTATTTACCTGAAGGGACAGAGCAATATTTCTTCAGGCGGTGATTCGGTCGATGTGACGGAAGAACTGTCAGACGATATTAAAAACACTGCTATAAATGCTGTTAAAGCTATACCCGGATTAAACCAAGCTGGTGTGGATATAATTGTTAATGAAAAGGGTACAGTGATTATTGAAATTAACGCTACTGCCGGAATTTCACTGCATACATTTCCCTTATATGGAGAAGCACAGAATATAGCAGAAAAAATCATTGACTTTTACTTCCCTGAAACGAAAGGAATAGCAGCCGAGAGTTCGGCAATTTTCTTTGACTACAAAGCGATTCTGGAGCTGCTCAGAAGCCGAAGTGTAAAAGCGTTGGAGCTTACAAATGCCCCGGTTGGCAAATTGTTTGCAAAACGATATGTCATCTCAGGAAAAGTACAGGATGTTGGTTTCAGAAGGTGGCTTCAGAAGCAGGCCGTAGCCAGAGGCTTGCATGGGTATACAAGAAATTTACGCAACGGGAAAGTTGTTGTCGTTGTTGGTGACACTGATAAAGCCAATGTTAATGCGTTTAAAGATATTTGCTATGAAGGCCCGGTTCAGGCAGAAGTTAGTGATATTCAGGAATACTTCTGGGATAAACAAATTAAAATAGGGTTTGAAATCAGAAGTATGAATAAAGCCAAGAAGAGTTAATCAAGATGAATTTAAAAGAATAGAAGAAATTTCTTTTTACAACACTGAAGGTCAGAGAGGTATACAGTTATGAATAACGATAATAGCGTTTCTTTGACAGCTGTAGGCGATGTCTTACCACATGGCAGAGTATATGGCGGAACCAAAAAGAAATCTGATTATAAATTTGGTGAGAAATTAGAAAATGCTGCTCATTTATTAGGTAAGACGGATATTACAGTTGCAAATTTAGAAACAATTATTGCTGGTAAAGATATCGGCCTTACTTCTTATCCACGGTTTAATTGCCCGGTGGAATTAGGTTATACGCTGAAAGACATGGGCGTAGACATTGTTAGTATTGCCAATAATCATATGCTGGACCGCGGTGAAGAAGGGTTATTGAAATCCATAAGCAATTTAAAGGAAATTGGTTTGGAGTATGATGGAGGCTATAAATCTTTTGAAGATCGGGACAGATTGCGTATCATTAAGAAAAATGGCCTCAGAATTTGTTTTGTATCTTTCACAAGAGGTACAAACTCTATTGAAATTCCTGAAGACAAGCCATATCTGTCTAACTCTCTGAAAGAAATAAATCCTTTGAAAATATACAGTACACTGAGAAGAATCAAAAAGAACAAGCTTGCTGATGTCATTGTTGCAAATATGCATTTCGGCGAAGAATATCACCTATATCCATCATCCACTCAAAGGGAGATGTCTGCTTCATTAGCTGATGCGGGCGCCGATGTAATACTTGGTCACCATCCACATGTGTTACAGCCACCTGAGTGGATTGAGACGTCCCGCGGAACTAAATCATTTGCCGCTTACTCAATGGGCAACTTCTTTACAGGTCAGAATGGGTTACATAGGCAAATTGGCGCGGTATTGTCATTGGATATTACAAAACCAAGAGAAAACTACACAGGTATTGAAATCAAAAATCCAAAATATGAACTGACCTTTGTAAGTAATGAAAGACACAGAAACTATAAAATTCACGTCTTCCGTGACTGGATAAAAGAAAATAAAGAAATAAAAACTGCAGAATTTGTATTTGACTCTAATCAGGTGTATGAAGACGTAGTCAATAGAATGCGAAAAGAAATTAAATCACTTGAGATCAACTAACGAAATAGGGTGAATTCCAATGGAGAATTATAAAAATTCATGGCTGCCACATTTAAAAGATGCCGTTCCAAAAGCTGCACAAGGAAAAGGAACTTGTATGTATACGATCGCTTTGGAAGGCTGGCGGAGAGGATTAGAGTTAAGATTTATTAAGAAAAAAGGTTCAGGGTTGCTGCGCTCTGTATCTTTTTCATTAAGTGACGGAAAAACCAAACATGTGTTTAGCGGTTCACGTGGAGACTATGTTTCCAGAGAAGCGAAAGAGATATGCAGGGATAAAGGGCTGACAAATCAGTATTTGGAAGAAGCAGACGTTTCTATACCCGGCGGCAAACTTTTTGAAGCAGGCACCGCACTCAAGTCTATGATCAGTTATGCTAAAAGACTGGGCTTTCCGGTAGTCGTAAAGCCTAGTGACTCTGAGGGTGGCGGTGTCGGTGTCAAAACTAACATAAAAGATGAAGATGAGTTGAAGGAAGTTTTAAAAAAAGTTAAAGCCAATGAAAGAAATACGATCATCGAAAGGTTTTTTACGGGCGATGACTTTAGAGTTTATGTTCTTGAAGATAAAGTAATAGGCGCTTTCCAAAGAAGGGCTGCTAGTGTTGTTGGGAACGGGAAATCGGATATCAGCACATTACTTGAACAGAAGAACAAAGAAAGGCAAAAAAGTCCGTTCTTATCATCCAATAAAATCAAAATTGATCAGTCAATGAAAGGTTTCCTGCAAGAAAAAGGCTTAACACCATCGTATGTCCCCAAAAAAGATGAAAGAGTATTTCTGAGGCGCAACGGAGAATATTTTGGTCAGCGAGATTCAGTAAATGTAACGGATGAACTTCCACAAAAAATGAAGGGTATAGCCATTTCGGCAGTACAAGCGATACCGGGGCTACTGCATGGCGGGGTTGATATGCTTATCAACCTTGATACAAACGAAGGTGTTGTTAACGAGATTAATTCAAGAGCCCAAATCAGTAATCACGTATTTCCAATCGAAGGTAAAGCAATTGATATCCCCAAACATATCATTGATTATTACTTCCCGGAGACTAAGAACGATAAGGCAACGGATGTTAAATACATTTTTGATTTTAAAACAGTCGTTGATAGTTTTGAATCAGGCACTGCAAAAGAGATTAAAATACCACCGATTCCGGCTGGTCTGAAAACAGTGAGGCGTTATGTTGTAACAGGAAACAATTTTAATAACAAATATCGCAAATGGCTGCAGCGGCAGGCGTTGGAAAGGAATCTGGATGGTTATGTCAGAACGATCGACAACAACAGTATATCCATTGTCGTTGCAGGGTCAGAATACGTGGTCAAGTCGTTTAAAGATGTAATCAAGGAATCATCCCCAAAACCAGCAATTATAAGAAATGTAAAAGGGATGATGTTTAATAAACCGGTTAAGGTAGGGTTTGAACTAAGGCAGAATACCAGGAGAAATAGAGAGATAAAACAGAAAACGTCACAACAAAAACCCGTGCAACAGAAAAAGAAGAAACAGAAAAAGCAATCTTTTGCGTTTAGAGTGATTAAATTTCCTTTTAGGGTATTAAGAAAAATTAAGAATAAAATAGTGTGAAAAAGGGGTTGTTGATAATGTCAACAACCCTAATTTTTACTGTCACTTTCTGTTTTGGCAAGTCTGTATTTATAATGCTCGGATTTTATTAAGGCGATATCTCCCATGGCGAATTCATGACCAGGTGCAGTGTTGACCTCGAATAAGTATGGGTTTCCAGCTTTATCGATTCCGAGGTCAATCCCCATGGACGTTATTTTTTTATTAAAGATCTGTTCCATTTTATAAGGTAATTTATTGCCTATTTCCCTTAGAGAGTCCCTGACTGCTTCCCAGTTTTCATAATTCGCTTTCAGGTAAGGCGTTAATTCACTGACACTGCCGCCCTGTGCAACATTTGACACGATTTTTTGGCCGGTACCGATTCTGATTAGATATACTGCTGCCTGCCATTTATTAACCCCGTTTCTCTCAAGGCGTATTCTGCAATCAAAGGGTTCACCGTTTTTAGTTCTTGAATTAATATGCTTTTGAAAAATATACCGTTCTTTATTGATATCATTTTTAAAGAAATGTTTAAGTTTGCGTTTGTTTAATTTTATATCCTGGTTTTCGTAGGTCAGTATGTAATGACGTTTAGTTTGGGAAAGCATGTAAATGCCTTCACCCCTTTGGCCAAGTTTTGGTTTGATAATAATGGTCCCGTGTTTTTTTAAAAAGCTATAGAATGTTTTAAAATCTATAATACTTTCTGTTGGTATGATTAAATGAGCAAATTCGCCATCCTCTAAAACTTTTTTATTCACGACATCTTTCGGAGCGAACTTGCCAGAAGATAAAGTGCTTCTAGTCCTTAGGAAATTCATTACCTTTTTATGTTTAAAGCAATACACGTTGATATCGATAAACTCAGGTATTGGAACCTCTTTGCGCACCCATTTGTTCTCAATAAGCATCAAACCGTTTATGATTTCTTGTTCCACATCCACATCATTAGCGGTGAAATAGACCAGGTCAATCTTGTTGTATTTGGTAGCTTTAGCAACAAGTCTTACAAATTTTTGGGGTTTTTTAATATTTCGCATGTATCCAACTATCATTATGTGTTCCTTCCCTTCAATACTGTCTGCATTAGGGTTCCCCTATTTTTGTTAAGTAACATAAATATTTGAATATCCGTATACAAAGGGGAAAAGTTTTGATAAACTATTTTGTGATGTAGTTTTGTGCTAATATTGTCAAATTCTTGGGATGATATACTAGGAACTTGTCAATTCAGCTTAACATGAAATGCATCATGAACTATAATAATATTATTTGAATAAGGAGGTGTAAATATGTCGAAAAGACTGTTTTTCGTGTTTATGGTATTTTTGTTTTCCTTATCCACTGCCTTCACTTCTAATGCTAATGCAGCCGATACCGATAGCAATACAGATGATGGTTGCATAGCAATTAATTTGAACGAGTTTAATAGTGATGCTAAACAAAGATACATAGACTTAGCAGATAAATATAAATCTGATTCATGTTCAAAAAAGGAAAATGCGGACTTGGAGGATGACGGAGATAATACCACCAAAGACGATGAAGAAGTTATTTATTTAGACAAGAATGCACTCACTGAAGCAGAAAGAAAAGAATTTATAGATCCTTATCTGGCTAAAAAAGAAGCATCACAAGACGTCTCAAAGGATCAGCAGCCAACTGATCAAAAACCGGATGTATCAGGGAAAGAAAATAATAATACAGCCGACAATGGCCAAGAGGGAGATAAAGCAGAGGAATCACCTGAGGGAGAAAACAACGATGAATCAGCTGAGCAACAAGATGAAAAATTAGATGATCAACAAAACTCACAAGATAAACAG
This sequence comes from Lentibacillus amyloliquefaciens, assembly GCF_001307805.1. Classification (GTDB taxonomy): domain Bacteria; phylum Bacillota; class Bacilli; order Bacillales; family Amphibacillaceae; genus Lentibacillus; species Lentibacillus amyloliquefaciens. The sequence continues at coordinate 3,194,906 of NZ_CP013862.1, forward strand.
CAGGATGAAGAAAAAGCAGAAGAAGTTGATAAGGCAGAGAATAAAACAAATGAAAGCAAGCCAGCTGAGTCAGACGAGAAAAAAACTGACGAACAGCAGGGAAAACAAGATGAATCAAATAAAGCCAAAGCTTCAATTTCCGGCGTCAAAAATGACAGCCACAATAATATGAGAGCTAAATCTAGCGACAATTTCCTTCAAAAAGGGGATAGAAGTACTAGAGTACTAGAGTTGAAACGAAAATTGAAAGAATTAGGCTTTGATGGTTACGGCATGATTCTTACCGAGTACTTTGGCGATGGCACGGAAAAGAACGTCCGTGATTTCCAAGAGTTTTACCGTCAGAAAGTGACTGGTGTTGCCGATCAAAAAGTATTTGATCAGATCGACTTTCTGCTCCCGAACCCGTTCAGCAATGGTAAACGTCATGTCGACACAATTGAGTTCAAGAAAGATTTGAAAGAATTGGGTTTTGACGGATATGGTATGAAACTAACGCATTATTATGGCGATGGCACAGAGAAGAACGTCCGTGATTTCCAAGAGTTTTACCGTCAGAAAGTGACTGGTGTTGCCGAACAAAAAGTATTTGATCAGATTGACTTTCTGCTCCCGAACCCATTTAGCAATGGCAGACGTCATGTAGACACAATCGAGTTCAAGAAAGATTTGGCTGAGCTTGGCTTTGATAATTACGGAATGTTATTAACCCACTTCTACGGTGATGGCACAGAAAAGAACGTGCGTGATTTTCAAAGAGCATACCAGCTGCCTGTAACCGGAATTGCTGATAAAGCTACATTTAATAAGATTGAATCCGTGCTCAGTGGTGATAACCGTCACGATGACGATGTACTTAGCAGAGGTGACAGAAGCACCAAAGTGCTGGAAATGAAACAGGACCTCGTTAAATTAGGTTTTGACGGGTATGGCATGCTGCAGACGAAGTATTTCGGCGATGGTACTGAGAAGAATCTTAAGGATTTTCAGGAATTTTACCGTCAGAAAGTAACAGGTGTTGCCGGACAGGAAGTATTCGATCAGATTGATTTTCTGCTCCCGAACCCGTTCAGCAATGGTAAACGTCATGTAGATACAATCGAATTGAAGAAAGATTTGATTGAACTTGGTTTTGACAATTATGGCATGAAACTGACGCATTTTTACGGCGACGGAACGGAAAAGAACGTTCGTGATTTTCAGGAATTTTACCGTCAGAAAGTGACGGGTGCTGCCAACCAGGAAGTATTCGACCAGATTGATTTTCTGCTCCGAACCCGTTCAGCAATGGTAAACGTCATGTAGATACAATCGAATTGAAGAAAGATTTGATTGAACTTGGTTTTGACAATTATGGCATGAAACTGACGCATTTCTACGGCGAGGGCACAGAAAAGAACGTCCGTGATTTCCAGAATTTTTACCGTCAAAAAGTAACGGGTGTCGCCGGTCAGAAGGTACTTGACCAGATTGATTTTCTGCTCCCGAACCCGTTCAGCAATGGTAAACGTCATGTAGATACAATCGAATTGAAGAAAGATTTGATTGAACTTGGTTTTGACAACTATGGCATGAAACTGACGCATTTCTACGGCGAGGGCACAGAAAAGAACGTCCGTGATTTTCAAGAATTTTATCGTCAGGAAGTGACAGGTGTTGCCAGCCAGGGGGTCTTCGATCAGATTGATTTTCTGCTGCCGGATCCATTCAGTAATGGAAAGCGCCATATGAATACAGTAGCACTCAAAGAAGATTTAAGAAAACTTGGTTTTGACAATTATGGCATGAAACTGACGCATTTTTATGGTGATGGTACAGAAAAAAATGTAAAGGATTTTCAGAGGAGTTACAATCTGAATGTTACCGGAATTGTCGATGAAGTTACAATGAAGGTTATAACAAATGGACTGCAAGGAACAAGTTATACATCATATGATTTATCGTTGAATGAAGCGCAAAATATACAAATGTCAGCCGAACCTCAAACCGATCAGGCATATGCTTATGTGTCCAAGACATGGGTGAACAACGGTGTTGTGACAGCAAGTGCACTTAATGTACGAACGGGTCCTGGTACTGATTATAAGGACATTGGAACGCTTTACAATGGAGCAAGCGTTGACGTTCTTGATGAAGTGGATGGCTGGTATGTTATAAGACATAATGACGGGCAGCAATGGGTGAAGGCTACACCAACTGACGTACGCTATTACCTCAACCCGGATAATTTCATTGATAATGCCGTACAGAGATTTCAATTTTTGGATTTGGCCAAACCTAGTAATGCTTCAGCAACTGAGCTGAATAATTATTTGCAGAACAAAGGTATTCTTGCTAGTAAGGGACAGGCTTTCATTAATGCTTCCAATATTAATGGAATTAATGATATCTATCTGGCTTCACATGCGGCACTTGAAACAGGCAATGGGACATCGACACTTGCCACCGGCGTTCCTGTTGATGAAGATGGCAATATAACCAGAGATTCAAACGGCCAAATTGCCAAGACAAATAAAACTGCCGCTACGGTATATAACATGTTTGGAATTGGTGCAAATGATAATTGTGCACTTTCCTGCGGGGCAAAAAGAGCGTTTCAGGAAGGGTGGACAACACCTGAACAAGCAATCGTCGGCGGTGCCGCCTTTATTGGAACCAGTTATATCAGAGACGGACAAAATACACTTTACAAAATGCGGTGGAATCCTCTAGTAATGGATAATACCGGAAACTTTGGCCCTCAGTACGCAACCGATATTGGGTGGGCATCCAAACAGGTAACGACTATATCTAACCTTTATGATCAATTAGGCATAACGACATTAAATCTGGAAATTCCAAAGTACAATTAATTTTTAATTTTGCTTGCATGACCTGTTAGTAGGTTATGCAAGTTTTCATGTTAAGGCGTGTCTGTTTAGTGAAAATAGCTAAAAATTCAGCGGAATTATATAAATATTCCATTAATAGCAAAAATCACAGCAATGTTTTATCAGTCCCCTGGTATAGATATCACCTATATAAGACCATGGGATGTGGATATAAAAACAATGCCTTTTAACCTATGATAAGAAAAATGCCATAAATAAAGAGCGGCTGCACCGAGAATTGCTTAAGGATGAAGATTTTGCCAATCTTGTCATTCCGACTACAAAAGTGAGTAGTTTTGGTGATATTGAGGAATTTTTATTAAAATACCTATCTATAGTATGAAACCAATCACGGGCGAACGGGGTAGAGGGATATATATATTTTAAGAAAACATGCAGCTGAATACATACTTGGTTATGAGAAGGAAGAACGAACAAGAATTACCAGGGATGCGTTAGTCGAGCACTACTGGACAACAAAAGGTATATTTTGCAGAAATATATATCATCAAAAACGATTGACGGAAATCCATTCGATTGCCGAATACATGTAGAAAAGAATAGACAAAGACAGTGGCAGGCAGCACGTAATTTCATCAGGATCGGGATTGGTCAAAAAGTTATCTCAAATGTTAATCAGGGTTGCGGTATCAGTGATGTGGAACCGTTCCTGAAAGCCAAATTTGGAGAGAAATGGGAAGAAATTAAAAAAAACACCAATAATGTCAATCGGATTCGATGTAGCGATTAATCAGGATGGTGAACTGTACCTGTTTGAATCAAATGGTGCCCCAACGACTGATCCTCTTTTAGCGCAAGCGGCACTGTTGAGAACGGACTATTATTTGTATGTGCTTGAAACGGAATAGATAAAGACTTAATAGCTGAATTCCAGGGAAGTATAGGCATGAATTTGGGTCAGCTTAAGCGTAAGCTGGATCAGGTCAAAAAGGAAAAAGCGCTGTATGAGAAAAGATACACTGCCATTAAAAACAGCAAAGCATGGAAGGCTACTGCCCCCGTGCGAGAAGTGGGCAAATTTGTAAAAAACAAGATCAGATCCAAACAGTAGCAATGATTATTTCGCAAATTCAATACTTAGCAACTGGTACGAACATTCCTACCTCGTTGATGCCGCTTTTCTTTATTATTTATAATAGAGATTAGGCTATCACAACTGAGGAGGAATTTTTTTATGCAGCGATTAATGTGTAAGGGGAAATTGCACAGAGTGAGAGTAACAGAAGCTGATCTTGATTATGTGGGAAGTATTACAATCGATTCGAAATTTATGAAAGAAGCAGATATCAAACCATATGAAATGGTGCAGATAACCAATCTGAAAAATGCCACCAGATGGAAGACATACGCTCTTCCTGCACCTGAGGGATCGAAAAGGATTTGTCTGAACGGACCACCTGCGCATTTATTTTCACCGGGTGACATTGTGATTATCCTAAGCATGGCACAAATGTCAGAGGAGGAAATAAAAGATTGGAAACCTAGAGTTGTCTTTTTCGATGAAAACAACGAGATTACAAGCATCAAAGAGGATAATTTGAATTGGCCGGAAGAGGCAAGTATCCAGTAGCATATCTGATGAACGTTATTTTGCGCCGCGGTGATCCTTGAAGACTTCATAGCCACCTTTTAATACTTGATTACGCCATTTAAAAATTATGCAACAGGGAGGTTTTGGGATGAATTTTTGGTTTATTTGTAAAGCATGCGGAAAAACGATCGATTTTCAGTTAAAGCAAAGCAAATGTCCATGCAGTGGAACGCTGCAGGTTGAATACGACTTGGGACGCGTCAGTCATACTTTCACGAAGGAATCGTTGAAAAATCGTGTGACGAGCATGTGGCGGTACAAAGAATTGCTGCCGATAGAAAATCCACAACATATTGTTTCGTTAGGAGAGGGATGGACACCGCTTATTCGGATGCACCGGGCAGAAGAGAAATATCCCGTGAAGAAGCTATGGGTCAAACGAGAAGAACAAAATCCCACAGGAAGCTTTAAGGCACGCGGATTTTCATCGGCACTATCAATTGCCAACGAGTATGGCATTAAAAAGGTAGCTGTCAATTCAAATGGAAATGCGGCTTCTGCATTAGCTGCCTATGCAAGCAATGCCGGAATGGATAGCTATGTTTTTGTCCCGAAGGATTGTCCCGGATTAATTGTTGAAGAATGTCTTCAATATGGTGCAGATACGTATTTAGTCGATGGTCTGATCCATAACGCCGGCAAAGTGATTGAAGATGGGGAATCAGAACAAGACTGGTACAATGTCGGCACACTGAAAGAACCCGGAAGATCAGAGGGCAAAAAAACAATGGGGCTGGAATTAGCTGAACAATTAAACTGGACACTTCCTGATGTTATTATTTATCCAACCGGTGGGGGTTCCGGTGTGATCGGTATATGGAATGCCTTAAACCAATTGAAACAACTTGGGTTCATCGAAGGCGACTTGCCGCGGATCGTCAGTGTTCAAGAAGAGGGCTGTCAGCCTCTCGTCGATGCTATTGAAAAGGGAACATCGTTTAATTCACAAACGCAGGATGTCAGTTCCAATCCTACAGGTATGCGGGTGCCGAATCCACCAGATGGGGAACTGATCGTTTCCATTCTTCGTGAGTCGGAAGGGACTGCGGTTGCAGTATCAAAAGACGACATTAAAGAAGCTCAAGGCGCGTTTGGAAAACAAGGGATATCATCATCACCGGAAGGCGCGGCAACCTGGGCAGCGTTTACCAGATTAATTGACAGTGGCTGGATCAGGAAGGATGATGAAGTTGTTTTATTCAACACCTCACATGCATTGAAGTATTTGGCCTGGGATCAGGTTCAGGCTCCAGTTATTGAGACCTATAAGGATATGGTAAATAGCGGTGTCGCAACTTAATGATGAATTTTTGTGATAACTTTTTAATCGATATGAAGACGAATCGTTTTAGAATGATGATATGGAGGCATGACCTAAATGTTGGATTACCCTGTAACCTATCGTGACTTTTCGGACGTTCCATTTATGAACTACGAACCAAGCGATGACACAAAAGGAGCATTGGAAGTTCTGCGATGGGGATATGAATCATATGGCGATTCCCTTGTTTATGCCTGCAGCTTTGGTGCTGAGGGAATGGTCCTGATTGATATGATCTCCAAGGTTAAAAACGATGCTAAAATTGTTTTTCTTGATACCGAGATTCATTTTCAGGAAACCTATGATTTAATTGATGACGTTAAGGAAAAGTATCCAGAACTTCGGATAGAGTTAAAAAAACCGGAATTGACGCTTGATGAACAAGCTGAGCAATATGGATCGGCACTGTGGAATCGAAAGCCCGATCAATGCTGCTTTATACGAAAAATAAAACCGCTTGAGGAAGCGTTAAGTGGAGCGGTTGCCTGGCTGTCCGGACTGCGGAGGGATCAGTCACCTGCCCGCAGTAATACTGAATTTGTCAATAAGGATGAACGGTTTAAGTCCGTCAAAATTTGCCCATTAATCCACTGGACCTGGGATAACGTTTGGTCATATATCCGGGAACACAATTTGCCTTATAATGAATTGCATGATCAGGGATATCCGAGTATCGGCTGCATCCCGTGCACTTCCAAGGTAACAGATTCTGATGATTTGCGATCAGGCAGATGGGCAGGTCTTAATAAAACGGAGTGCGGCATTCATACTTCTTAAAAGGGATACGGCCACATGTGGTGAAAATTTATTGAATGAACAGCGAGTGTGCGAGTGGTATTTCTTTGATTTGGGGCTGTTGGGGGAGTTAGGCAGGCTCTCAAGTTAGGGCTGCCGCACAAGTTTGGGTAGTTCTCGCGCGAGTCGGTGCCACTTTCGCTCGATTTAATCCGTTTGTCGCTCGTTTTGATGACGATTCCGCACGAGTTCCTGTTGTTCTCACTCGAGTTTGTGCTGCTTTCGCACAAGTTGTGACGATTGCCGCACGGTTTGCGGCGCACGAGAAGGAGCGCATATTACTACTCAGGCAATACAGCCGTATCTTTTGTGCGCGATAGACTCCCCATGCCTCTCATAGCAGTAAGACGTCAGGCCTCACTTATTGATGTCATTTTTTCCTCGATAGTTTAATATTAAATGAATACATATCTGATCGATAGGAAGCGAGTTCGTATTCAATAAAGTTGCTATTGACATCATTTAGGTTTCTTTCGGCAACGAGCATGCTAGTGCTTGCCGGTACCTCCAATAGTCTCGCATCATCTTTGGCGATTCGCTCTGATCTAATATTCTGATCTGCTTCAATCGAAAGCACACCCAATTCCTGCTCAAGCAGGTCGTATAAGGAGACTTTGTTTAAGTCATATTTCATAATGTTTTCACCGATTTCAACAGGATAATAGTTGTTTTCGACCCCAATTGGTATGTGGTCGGCATAGCGGATTCGCTTAATATGGACAGCTTCTGTCAGGCCGATCATTTTCTGTAGATGCTTGGGTAATTGAACACCCTCTGCCTTAACAAGCTTTGCGCCGGGTTCCATTCCCATGTGCTGGATGGTTTCGGAGGTGCTGCTCAGGCTGCCCAGCCAGTCATTGATTGGCTTGATGGCGACAAATGTACCTCTGCCGGGCTTTTTCTCAAGCGTACCTTCTTGTTTCAGTGCATCAATCGCTTGTCTGACAGTGCTGCGGCTGACGTAATATTCATCGATCAGTTCACGCTCGCTAGGAATCTTGCCGGTGTAAACGCCATCCATTATTTTTTCTTCAATACGTTCTTTAAGCTGGATGTAAAGCGGTATCGAATTCGTGTAGTTCAATGCCATCATAGTCCTCCGTTATTGTGGATTTGAAGTCTCTAATCCTGATAAACATAGTTTAACATAAAATAGAATGGGTAGTTACAAAAATAGAAGTGTCTATCAGCATAAAATATGATAGAATCAATATAGGAGATTCACTAATATAAATCGGAGCAGGTGTTCCCATGTTTGACACAGCTGATTTAGCAACTGCATTTGTCATTTCCGCTCTGACCGCGTTGATTATCACGCCAGTCATTAAAAAGCTGGCTCTGAAAATAGGGGCAGCTGATAAACCGGATAATAACCGAAAGAATCATGATGGCGTCAAAGCGAGTTTAGGCGGTTTGGCAATCTTTATCGGTGCAGTTGCAGGATTTTTATATTTACAGCCTTCACATCCGCAAATGACGGCGATAATCATTGGTGCCTGCATCATGCTGGCAACGGGTATTATCGATGATATTTTAAATCTGAAGCCGTATATGAAACTGGCAGGGCAGCTTTTGGCAGCTCTGGTTGTCGTGTCTTCCGGCCTGATAATTGATAAGCTGACGGTCCCTTTCTTTGGAACGGTTTATATGGATGAGATGGCATTTGTTATTACGATTGTCTGGATTCTAGCAGCTTCTAACGCCATTAACCTGATTGACGGGCTGGATGGGCTGGCGGCAGGTGTTTCCGCAATTGGTTTGTTCAGCATTCTTATCATGGCAATGATCGATTACAGGGTTATGGTCGCGTATTTATGCGTCATATTGATCGGGAGCTGTCTCGGTTTTCTGTATCATAACTTCTATCCGGCGAAAATATTTATGGGAGATACTGGAGCTCTGTTTTTAGGGTATTCCATAGCGGTTGTTTCCATGCTCGGGTTGTTTAAAAATGTCGCGTTATTCAGTTTTATCATCCCGATTATTGTCATTGCGATCCCTGTGTTTGACACGATCTTGGCGATTATCCGCAGGGCGGTGAGCAAGCATGGCATTGCCAATGGTGATAAAAAACACATTCACTATCAATTAATGAAAATGGGTTACAGTCACCGCGCCACCGTTTTGATTATTTATGGGTTTAGTGCCTTTTTCGGCAGCATGGCCATTGTATTTAACAGTGGCAGGATGCTGACATCCGTTATTATATTTTGCCTTATTATTGTCGGCATGCAAATGATTGCTGAACTGGCCGGTATTGTCATGCAGGGTCAACAGCCTGTTTTAACCCGAATCAAACGGATATTCGGAGCGGAAAAAGTAAAATAAAGTGAAACTTCAATCAATGGGGGAGAAACGTCCTACTGATTGTTAGTTGAACAAAATCGGGCATTTAAGGTCAGTTAGCCGCCATCGTTTGGCGGCTAACTGACCTTAAATGCGGGAAGTATAATTGATACGAAAAAACACTGTCAGACCGGTATAACGGTCTGACAGTGTTTTTCTATTGCTCTTCTTCGGTTGTATAAGTGCCGGGCTGATTGTTGGAAGTTTCCAGTTCAAGATGTTCTTTCAATGTCTGTTTCACTTCGGTGAGTGATTGTTCATCAGGAATCTGGTAAGATCCTCCGTTAATCGATTGAGGATACGTCTCAAGGGTAAGCTTATCAATGTTGCTGGCGCTAAAATCAGAGTATTCTTGATAAAATCCCAATCCTTCACCGACGGACATATTCGTTTTAACGTTACTGCCTGCTTCTTCAGCTAGATCATTAACTTTTGTAATTGTTCCGAATGATGTTGCCTTGTCAATGATTGCTTTAATGACCTGCTGTTGCCGTTCATTTCGACCAATGTCCCCGCGGGGATCCTGCTTACGCATTCTGGCATATGCCAGAGCTTCTTCACCATTGAGTTCCATTGGTCCCTCCGTGAACTGCAAATCCTCATTTCCGGATTCACGGATGGTGCGCTGTTCAAAATCGAATGGCACGTCAACTTCGATGCCACCAAGGATATTGACGATATTGGTGAATGCGTCAAAGTTTACCGCCGCATAGTAGTCTATCGGTATATCAAGGAATTGCTCGACCGTCTTAATGGCCAGCTCCTTGCCACCGTATGCATGCGCATGGTTAATCTTTTCCTGGGTACCGCGCTCGGGTATTTCAACCAGTGTGTCACGCGGCAAACTTAACAATTTCAACCGCTTATCACCCGGATTGAATGTTGCAACGAGCATCGTATCTGTCCGCCCATTGTCACCATTTGTTGAGTAATCTTCAACCCCCATTATCAGGATTGAAATCGGGTCATCGCCGATCGATACGGCTTTATCCCTTAAGTCTGACTTTTCACGATCAAGATCATCGTACGATTCACTTGCTGCTGTGTAAGTCTGGAAAAGCATGTAACCGACCCCACCGGCAATGAGTAAAAATACGACGAGCATCGGGTAAAGAATCCTGCGCCGGCGTTTTTTCTTTTTTTGTTTTCGAATATCTGCACGCTGCTTCATAGCATTATTCTCCTTCAAAACTTTCATTCTCATAATATGACTCAATCAATCTATTAAATTATAATAGGCATCCATAAATAATGCAATATGGTTTTAGGATACCACATATTATAGACGAATCGAATTAAGAGAATGTTTCATTTTAATATCAATTTTTTATAGCCGGTCTTTTTTTATTTTCGATGAGGAGATACCGGAAGTTCGCGGAAGATAGACAACGTCGCAATAACGTTTCAGAAAATCAAAATTCCCTTTCCAGTCATTACCGATAACAAATACATCAACCTCATAGTGTATGATGTCATCCATTTTTTGCTCCCAGTCTGTTTCCGGAATAACCAAGTCCACATACCGGATTGCTTCCACGATGATTTTACGGCTTTCAAAAGGGTGATATGCTTCCTTGTTCTTTTTATGATTAAAGCCATCGGTAGATACACCAACAATCAAATAGTCACCCAACTCCTTTGCGTGACGCAAAAGATTAATATGACCAGGGTGAAGCAAGTCGAAAGTTCCATAAGTAATGATTTTCTTCATAATATCTCCTTATATGATTCATTCCTTCCTATTCTACTATTAACCACATATATAGTAAATAAAGATTGGAATAAAAATAGGAGACAGTCGGTGACAGTCTCCAGTTAATAAGTGCTATTACCTTCTTCCTCTTGTGCATAATCACTTGTTTGAATATTTTCCTTTAGGTTCAGATGGCCGCGTAAATCTGCCTGAACATTTTGTTTGCTTTCTTCATCAATCTGATAGTACCAGAGGCCGTCCTCCATATAGCCACCACTGCCATCAAGATTGACGGTTTCGATTGAAATACTTTCATCAAGCCCATAGGAGAGGAAATCCTTCATATCATCGAACGAAAGGCTTGTGGTCAGATTGTCTCCAATCGCATCGATTGTTTCCCCCAGTTTAAAGACTGATGAAGCGGACGTCACTTTATTGGCAATGGATTTAAGGATTTGCTGCTGCCGTTTACCACGTGCCACGTCACTGTCATATTTGCGCGTCCGGGCCAGTGCCAATGCTTCTTCGCCATTTAAATGTTGTTCCCCCGGCATTAAATGGATGCTGTTTTTGTCGTCTTCGGAGTCCGATTCCCAGATTTCATAAGGTACATCATACGTAATACCGTCAAGCGTATTAACAACGTCGATGAAACCTTCGAAATTCATCTTGGCGTAGTAATCCACCGGAACATGCAGGAAATTTTCGACGGTTTCGATGGTTGCTTTAGGTCCGCCGAAGAAATGTGCATGGTTGATTTTCGTATATCGATCAACTTCCGGGACGTAAACATACGAATCACGGGGGATGCTTAACAGTTTGACGGAACTGTTTTGTTTGTTAAAAGTGGCCAGGATGAGCGCATCGGAGCGGCTCTGTTTTTCGTTTCGGAATTCACTGTTATCAACGCCAATGAACAGAACGGAAACATTATCTTCAACCGGATTCACCGCTTCATTCCGGAGTTCGGATGTTTCATTTTCGCGGCCGGTTTTTTCCTGTGAGTTGCTCACCATATTTTCAGTTTTGTTGTATAAGTAACCAGCATAACTGCCAACACCAACAATGATGATGAGTAGTGGAATACCGATTATCAGTGTCCATTTTTTTCTTCTTGACATAGGTCTATCTCCTCAGTCGTTTCGTATCACCTATTTTACAAAACTATATACAAAATAACAATGATGAAAAGCGCAGGAATTAAAATACTATACAAACTGTGATGTGCGACGGTATAGTTTGATTATGAACACGCACACATATATGATAAAGTATAATAAGTATATATCTGATTTTAAAAAGGTAGGCTTTCGCTATGTCTCTGTTTGAAAAATTAACATCCAAGGATGAAAAAATTGCTGTCATCGGGTTAGGTTATGTCGGACTTCCCCTTGCCATTGAACTGGCGAAAAAATTTGATGTTGTTGGGTTTGACGTCAATAAAGAAAAACTGGACAAATATTTAACCGGTGTAGATGTCACACATGAAGTCGGTGACGAGGCAGTTCAGAACACCACCATGACATTTACGAGTGATGAAGCAGATTTGCGTGACTGTAAATTTCATATCGTGTCTGTTCCAACGCCGATCAATACCGATAAAACACCAAATCTGGACCCGGTGAGCACAGCCAGTGAAACCGTCGGACGCAATTTGACAAAGGGTTCGATCGTTGTGTATGAATCGACGGTTTATCCCGGAACAACTGAAGAGATTTGTGTCCCGATTCTCGAGGAACAATCCGGCCTGACATTCGGTGATGATTTTAAAGTCGGCTATTCACCGGAGCGCATCAACCCGGGTGACAAAGTGAATAAGCTGACAAGCATCATTAAAATCGTATCAGGTTCAGACGATGATGCACTGAGAGAAATTTCAGGCGTGTATGGCGTGATCATTGACGCCGGTGTCCATGAGGCGGAATCGATAAAAGTTGCTGAAGCCGCCAAAGTTATCGAGAATTCCCAGCGCGATATCAATATCGCCTTCATGAACGAACTCTCAATGGTTTTCAATAAAATGGATATCAATACAAATGCTGTGCTGGAAGCAGCCGGCACGAAATGGAACTTCCTGAAATTCACCCCCGGCCTCGTCGGTGGACACTGCATCGGTGTCGATCCATATTATTTCACTTATAAAGCTGAGCAGCTTGGACACCATTCGCAAATCATCTTGTCCGGCCGTAAAATTAATGATGATATGGGCAAATACATCGGATCAAGTATCATTAAGAAGATGATCCATGCCAAACAGGAAATCAGCGGTGCCAGGGTTGGCATTCTTGGCATCACGTTTAAAGAAGACGTTCCCGACGTGCGCAATACCAAAGTCGTCGATATTATTGAGGAATTAAAAGACTATGGCGTTGAAGCTGTCGTTCATGATCCGGTTGCTGACAAAGATGCCGTGTATGACGAGTTTGGTATCGAATTGGTGGAAAAAGAACAATTGAACGACCTGGATTGTGTTGTATTTGCTGTCGGCCATAATGAATTCAAAGAACGCTATGATCTCGACATGATGGATACTTTGTATCGAAACGATAATAAAGTATTGGTTGATATCAAAAGCATTTATGACCGAAAAGAATGTGAATCAAAAGGGTATCATTATTGGAGCCTTTAATGTGTAAGGTTCCGAGTTGCTGACCTCCTTAATGGAAGGAACTGCTTGTCTCCTTCTGTTATGGAGGTCTTTTTTTGTGCCTGATTTGGGTGGTCTGGCAGGACATCTACAATAATTTTGTCTTCCGGACTCTGACGAAAAGTTTAGGCTTCACAATCCCTTCTTTCTTCTATTATCGAAACCTGACCGGAAATAGGGGGATGAGACATTCAAAAAAAGTTTGTCTGTCATACCCCCTTTCCCACCCTTCCCTCGATTGTAGGGGTGAAAGGAGGTGACCAACATGGCTGAACAACAAATGCTTGGTTCACGCATGAGCTTGATTCTGGATGATGGCGTTGATGAAACTTCGGGAAAGCAGCTTTTTAAGACAAAAGGGTTTAACAATGTCAAAACTTCAGCAACCGCTGATCAGCTTTACGCAATTGCCACTGCTGTGACGGGGTTGCAACAGCGACCGCTTGTCAATGTGGAGCGTAACGATGAATCAGAAATCACGGAAGTGTAATTTTAACAAAGGCAGCGCACTTTAAAACCGTCGATGGGCGGAAAGGCTGGGGAGCTGCTGCTGTGTCATCAGAGGGGAGGAGGTGAAAACTTTGAGAAAGCTTGAATTGAAATTTTTAAACGAAGATGATAAGACTGTCACATACTCGTTGGAGCAGCCGGTAGAACCTGTTGATCCGGCAGCCATCAACGCTGCGATGGATGAAATCATCAATCAGAATGCATTCACATCATCAGGCGGCGATGTCGTTTCCATTAAGGAAGCGAGAATTGTCGAGCGTACTGTTGAGGAGATTGAATTAGGTTAATCAAACGAACAGACCAGCTGGGGGCGCTGGTCTGTTCTTTAATGCGATTGAGCAGGCGGGCAGGCCCCCTCGAATATCACGTGGCTCCACCAAGATTTCGCGTGGTGATCATCTCGGAATCGCGGTGTGGGATAGTGTCAAATCGTGTCCCGCCAGCGTCAGCACAAACCCGCTTCACACTTTGAACGATTCAGCATATCCTCTCCGCAAATGACAAGTATGATATTCAGGTCATCTCAAGCTGACTGCCTCAGGGACAGTTAGTGCAATTTCCGTCAGACCCGAAAAAAAACAGGCATCCGCCTGAAAGCTGCGAATGCCTGTTGGTTCATGCTGTTCATTGGCTGATCGTGCCACATGCAAACCGGTCGCCGGCATCACCCGATGGCTGTGATTCGCCATCATCTTTACCTTCATGGATGACCAAAGCAGTTCCGCCATTGCCAAGCAGTGAGTTGTCCTGACCGTCTTCCAGTGTCACGTTTTCTGCAAGATAAGACATTTTTATCGAACCATCTTCGCCAACTGTAATATTTGGCAAGTCACCTGCATGTGGCCCTTTTGATGTATCAAATCCATGATCGGTATCACCGGGATTGAAATGTCCGCCAGCCGATTTGAAATCGGGTGCTTCACATTGGCCATTTTCATGAATATGAAAGCCGTGTGTGCCTTTAGGGATGTTGGTTCCTTCAAGCATAATGTTAACACCATTTGATGCTTGCTCCAATTCAGCAGTCCCAACCGATTCATCATCTCCGTTCATTAAATCCACCGTTACAGGCTCTCCACTGTCCTCATCTTGCTGGCTGCTTGTTTCATCTGTATTATTCTGCTGGTCTGAATCGTTATTTGCACCGCTGCCACAAGCCGCCAGAACAAATATGACCATTAACAGCATCAGCAGCAATATCCAGCGTTTCATTGAAAAACTCCTTTTCTGATATACTACTGTCAACTTTACCGGGAAAACAATCGTTTAAACGGGGGTGGTCATAATTCATTCTTAATGACTATGGTGAAGTTCATATGAATCGAACATCCTACTGATTATGTAAGCTTTTATGAAAATTATCCCAGTTTATGTATGTGTGCGAGAGAAGCAGTAACTCGTGCGGGACCGCATGAACTTGAGCGGGAGTGCATCAAACTCGTTCGAGAGCGTGCCACAAATGACACGACAACTCATCAGTTCGTGCAGCACCATCGGGAATTCCCGCGCCTCCCGGTAATATTTCGCAACATCCGCATCAGCACAAACCCGCTTCACACCCTGAACGATTCAGCCATGTCAATAAATTCCCTCACCGCATAGGGCATGTATTTTTCCTTATTCCAAATCATCGCTAGTTCCAGATTGACGACAGGCTGTGTGAATGGGATTGCCACCAGCTGGTCGCTGTCAATTTGGTTGCAAATACGGCTCGGCAGCAGGGTGCTTCCCAATTTAGCGCCTGCCATTTCGATCATGAAATCTTTCTGTGAGCTCTCACAGACAACTTTCGGCTCGAATCCGTAATAGGCGCACGCCTCCATAATCCTGTCGTGAAGCGAAAAGTCATGCCGGTATAATATGAGTGGCTCCTGCTCGATGGCTTCAAATTCAATGGCTTCTTCTCCGGCGAGCGGGTTGTCCTTATGCACCATCAGCATCAACGGATCTTTCAAGAGTGAAATAGTTTCCAGGTTTTCCCGTTTTGCCGGCAGGTTACAGATCAACCCGATGTCGAGCTCGCCTTCGCTGATGCCTTCTCTAATTGAGTTGCTGCCGACTTCTGTTAAAAGCAGGTCAATCGATGGATACGCTTCTTTGTAGCGGCTGATTAAAGCGGCGAAAAAGGCAGCACCGATGATCGGAGGGATGCCGATTTTGATTTCTCCTTTTTTTAAATCAATCACATCGTCTAGCTTCGATGTCAGATTTTCAAATGAATCAAGCACTTTTTTTGTATTGGTCAAAAAAGCCTCGCCCGCATCGGTCAGTTCAAGCTGATACGCGCTCCGGTCAAAAAGTGGAGAACCGACTTCTGTTTCCAGGTTTTTGATTGTTTTGCTCAAGGAAGGCTGCGAAATATGCAGTGTTTGGGCTGCGCGGGTGACGTTCAGCTGGCGGGCAACTTCCGCAAAACATGTCAATTGCCTGATATCCATACGAATCGACGCTCCCTCATTCGTTGTTAAGCCCATCATACACCAAGGTATAGCCAAAAGGAATAGTCTTCATGCAAAACATGTATTTTTGTTTCTGCATGGGTCGTATTAAAATGAAGAAAAGGACGAAGGGGAGGATTCAGGGATGACAGACTATATCAAATCGGGCAAATTACAAGTCGCCAAGGAACTTTATGATTTTGTTAATTTGGAAGCGCTGCCGGAAACCGGGCTTGACGCGGGGGCATTTTGGGAAAATATGGAACAATTAATCGATGATCTGACGCCGAAAAACAAGGCTTTGCTGGACGAACGGGAGTCCATGCAGAAGCAAATTGACACATGGCACAAGGGAAACACGTATGATCCGGAAAAGTACCAATCGTTCCTCGAAGATATCGGTTATTTGGAGCCTGAAGTGGCCGATTTTAAAATTACAACCGAAAATGTGGATAACGTCATTACAAAACAGGCGGGACCGCAGCTTGTGGTGCCAATCGACAATGCGCGCTATGCCTTGAATGCTGCCAACGCGCGCTGGGGTTCGCTTTATGACGCGCTTTACGGGACAGATGTGATCAGTGAAGAAGGCGGTGCTGAGAAAACGGGGCAGTACAATCCTGTGCGCGGTGACAAAGTTATCGCATATGCTAAAACCTTCCTTGATGAGAACCTGACGCTTGAATCCGCCTCACACAAAGACGTTACGAATTATTCTGTTAAATCCGGAAAACTTGAAGCGGCATTGGAGAGCGGCAAAACTGCCGGCCTAAAAGATACATCGCAATTCGCAGGTTTTAAGGGAGCTGCTGAAGACCCTGAGACGATTTTACTTCAGAACAATGGTCTGCACGTGGAAATCCAGATTGATCCTGACCACTCTATTGGCAAGACGGATGCGGCCGGTGTTAAAGATGTTTTCATGGAATCCGCAACAACGAGCATCATGGACTGCGAAGATTCGGTTGCGGCCGTCGACGCTGAGGACAAAACACATATTTACCGCAATTGGCTCGGTTTGAACCGAGGCGATTTGACCACCTCTTTCAACAAAAATGGCCAAACGGTGACGCGCGAATTGAATCCTGACCGGACGTATACTGCTCCGAACGGCGGCGAAATCAGTCTGACCGGGCGTGTGCTCATGTTTGTGCGCAATGTCGGACACTTGATGACAAACAACGCGATTTTGGATGAAAACGGCGACGAAGTGTTTGAAGGAATCATGGACGGTGTCTTTACAAGTCTGATGGCCAAGCACAGCCTGCTCGGCAATGGTCCTTATCAAAATTCACAAACCGGGTCCGTTTACATTGTAAAACCGAAAATGCACGGGTCGAAGGAAGCGGCATTTGCCAATGAATTGTTTGGCCGTGTTGAAGATATACTGGAGCTGGAGCGCAACACGCTGAAAGTCGGCTTAATGGATGAAGAGCGCCGCACAACGCTTAATTTGAAAAACAGTATTCATGAAGTGCGCGAGCGGGTTGTGTTCATCAACACCGGATTTCTCGACCGCACAGGTGATGAAATCCACACATCGATGGAAACTGGCCCGATGATCCGAAAAGGCGACATGAAGGCATCAGCCTGGTTGAACGGTTATGAGAAGAATAATGTCGCAACAGGCCTCGCCGCCGGTCTGAAAGGCAGAGCGCAAATCGGCAAAGGGATGTGGGCGATGCCGGATCTGATGGCTGACATGCTCGAGCAAAAAATCGGTCATGTGAAAGCAGGCGGTAATACAGCGTGGGTACCGTCCCCGACTGCCGCGACCTTGCACGCATTGCATTACCATCAGGTCGATGTAAAAGAGATTCAAGCGGATATCGAGAAAAATCTGAAAAACTATCGTGATGATATTTTACAAATTCCGGTGGCGCAGCAGGCAGACTGGTCCGCGAACGAAATTCAGGAAGAGTTGGACAACAGCACGCAGACGCTTCTCGGATACGTTGTCCGCTGGGTTGAGCAGGCTGTCGGCTGTTCGAAAGTCCCTGACATTAATGATGTTGCGCTGATGGAGGACCGCGCCACATTGCGCATCTCCAGCCAGATGCTTACCAACTGGCTTTATCATGACATTTGCAGTGACGAGCAGATGATGGAGACACTGAAGCGAATGGCCAAAGTCGTTGATAAGCAAAACGCAGGCGACACTGCCTACCGTCCAATGGCACCGGATTATGATGATTCGATTGCATTCCAGGCAGCGTGTGATTTGGTGTTTAAAGGACGCGAGCAGCCGAGCGGGTATACGGAGCCAATTTTGCATAAGCGGCGGTTGGAAGCTAAAGAGAAGGAAGCGGTGAATACGGCGAAATAACTTTTCAGCAGGAAATGAGAGGAGATTCTTTAGGCGACAAGCCTGTCTTCTCTAATTTTCTGCTGTTTTTATAATTGGAACCAGAGGATTAGATTCCCGTTTTACCCTCCGCATCAAGATTGAAGGAAAACCAAGACGTTAACCGTCCATAAAGATCCGATTCTGTTCGGGCTAGCAGTATTTGGGTCGCAAAGGCATTGCAACGGACGCTCGAACGATCGAGCGGAAGATGGAATCGATCGAATAAGCTTCGAAAACGATCGAGCGGAGGGCGGAATCGATCGAGAGCATCCCAAACTCGTGCGAGAACTTCTTTAAGTCGTGCGACATCACTACCAACTCGTGCAACAACCACATCAAATCAATAGGCCACAACACCAATTCCACCGAGAACAGCCACAACGACCTTGTCGAATAAACGCGTATTTTAAAAGTTTTTGGATTATTGAGAAAACAGCATTGACTTTGATATACGACATTGGTTTACTATAGACATCACTACACTACCACGCCAAACGATTGAGGATATGCATCCAAACGGTCTTGTCTTGTGAAACCAAATGGAAGGGGGATTCCCAAATGAGCACATCAACGCTCGAAACGGTTATACCGAAAGACCAAATCAAACAGAACAAATCGGATCATCCGCTCGGTAATGGCGGGCGTCAGATCATAGAAGCTTATTCCGAAGAAGATATTTCGGACGTCCTTCGATACGCGAATGAGCACGAGCAAACCGTGAACATCATATCGGGCGGAACGAAGCGGGGGTATGGCGGGACGCTGGAGCAAGCGGATATTTTGCTGTCGCTCGCAGGTTATAAGGGTATTATTGAACATTCGGTTGGTGATTTGACGCTGACCGTCAGACCTGGAACGACAGTAAAGGAAATTTCCGATCAATTGGCCCAAAGCGGGCAGTGTCTTGCGCTTGACCCGTCATGGCCGGAACTGGCAACGATAGGCGGCGTTATTTCAGCAAATGAAAGCGGTGCCAAACGGCTGCTTTACGGATCTGCGAGAGACCATGTTATCGGAACGCGAATTGTTTACGCAGATGGACATGTCATCCGAACGGGCGGTAAAGTGGTCAAAAATGTAGCGGGTTATGACATGAATAAGCTTTTTATTGGCGCAATGGGAACGCTGGGTATCATCAGCGAAATTACATTGAAATTGCGGCCGCTCCCTAAATATGAGGCGCTGTCATTGCTGCATTTTCCGGAGACCCGAGAACGGGAGATTTACGATTTTGCAAAACGTATCATGGATTCGATGATGGAGCCGGTATCGCTTGAAGTATTGACACCGGCAACAGCCGAAAAATTAACCGGCAAACAGCGTTATACGTTGGCAATTGCATTTGAAGATCAAAAAAAGGCTGTCAGTCAGCAGGAAAAATGGGTGGCGGATCACTTACCGCCGGATGTCGAACAAACAGTCCTGTATGAACAGGAGGCAAGCGAATGGTGGAATGCGTTTCGCCGCCAGGGCCCGAACGGTCACAATGATGAGACAGATGATGCTAATACACGGGCGGCTTTGAAAATCGGCAGCCTGCCATCGGACGTTCCCGGCAATTTGAAAAAGGCGGAAGAACTCGCTGAAGTGCATCATGTTGCCATTGAAGCGCATGGTGGTGCCGGGCACGGGATTTCGCGCGTTTATGTCAATGGGTATGCAGAAGACGTCATCATCTTCATAAAAGCGCTAAGGTCCGAGGTTGAAAAAAGGGATGGATACGTGGTTTGCACCCATTTACCGTTCGTACTG